>JAZMZI010000036.1:0-10546 GCA_045585895.1 Eubacteriales bacterium | reverse complement strand
GACCTATACAAGCAACGCAAGGAGACGATCGAGCGTGTCTTTGCGGATGCGAAAGAAAAACACGCTATGCGTTATACACCTTACCGCGGCCTCGCCCAAGTCTCTAATTGGGTAAGGCTTAAATTTGCTGCCATGAATCTCAAAAAATTCGCTAAAAGAAAGTGGAGAGATAACCATCCCTCCGACTTCCTTGCTTTTCTTTCGCTTTTTTGCTTCAAATACACAAAAACGCCCACCTTCGCTCTCGCGTAATGGGCGTTTTTCGACAGACTGAAAAGCTCTTGCCTTTCGGCAAGAGCTTTCATTATTATAAATTAAAGCTTCGCAAAGAAATCCGCTATAATATCCCATACGGGGGTAAGTTTAACGAGTACGGGAACAAAGACCAATGAAATGACGGACATAAGCTTGATAAGAATATCCATAGCGGGGCCTGCGGTGTCCTTCAAAGGATCTCCTACGGTATCGCCGGTAATAGCCGCCTTGTGAGTGTCGCTGCCCTTACCGCCAAAGTTTCCGCCCTCAATGAATTTTTTAGCATTATCCCAGGCTCCGCCTGCGTTTGCCATAAAGACTGCAAGCATTATAGCTGAAACAAGTCCGCCGATAAGTATTCCGCCAAGTCCCTCGGCACCGAGAACGAGACCGCCGAGGATAGGCGCAAGAATTGCGATAAGTCCGGGGAGTATCATTTCACGCAAAGAAGCTTTAGTGGATATATCTATGCAACGGTTATAGTTAGGAGTACTCTTGCCTTCAAGGATCGCGGGGTCATTTTCAAACTGTGATCTGACCTCCTCAACCATCTTGTTAGCCGCCTTACCGACAGAGCCGATAGTAAGAGCGGAGAAAAGATAGGGAAGCATTGCGCCAACAAGCATACCGACCAAAACCTTAGGATCGCCAAGCTGAATAGAAAATCCTTCGATCTGCGCGCCAACCGCCTCGATAAACGAAACGATAAACGCGAGTGAAGTGAGGGTAGCGGAGCCGATACAGAAGCCCTTACCGATAGCCGCAGTGGTGTTACCGACAGCGTCAAGCTTGTCGGTGATTCCGCGGACTTCCTCGGGAAGTCCCGACATCTCGGCAATTCCGCCCGCATTATCTGCGATGGGGCCGTAACCGTCAACCGAAACGGTGATACCAACCGTACAAAGCATACCGACAGCCGCAAGCGCGATACCGTATGCGCCGCCAAAGAAATACGAAAGAGCAATAGCCGCGCCAAGGCAAGCGATAGTAAGCCAAGTAGACTTCATACCAACGCCAAGACCGGCAATAATATTAGTACCGTGACCGGTCTGGGATTCTTTTGCGATCTGCTTGACAGCTCTGTAAGCATCGGAGGTATAAAGCTCTGCGACGAATCCTACACCAACACCCGCCAAAAGTCCCGTGATAACGCTGAACATATACTTGTATTCTCCGAGATAGAATATCGAAAGCAATACGGCAGCCACGATAACAAGACCGGCAGCAATATACGTTGCGATATTGAGAGCAAGATGAGGATCTTTCCACTTCTTCGCTCTTACGATAAGTACGGAAACCACAGACGCAAGAATGCCTACGCCACAGATAAGTATAGGGAACAAAAGATGCTTAAAGGTAAGACCCGTAAAGAGCGCCATGGTAAGGCAGGAAATAACAGAGCCGACGTAAGATTCGGTAAGGTCTGAACCCATTCCGGCAATATCACCTACGTTGTCGCCTACGTTGTCTGCAATGGTAGCAGGGTTTCTGGGGTCGTCCTCGGGGATACCCGCCTCAAGCTTACCCACAAGGTCAGCTCCAACGTCAGCAGCCTTTGTGTAGATACCGCCGCCGACACGGGCAAAGAGCGCGATAAGCGAGCATCCAAGGCTGTATCCCGTAAGGATCTGTACGGGGGCGGTGTAGTCATTGGTAATGGCGTAGACCACAAAGAAAATACCAACGAGACCGAGAAGTCCGAATCCTGCAACGGAAAGTCCGAGAACCGCGCCTCCGCCGAAGGCGGTCTTAAGCGCACCGGACATTCCTTCTTCTTTCGCCTTCATAGCAGTTCTCGCGTTTGCCTTGGTAGCGATGAACATTCCTATCCATCCCGCAAGTGCAGAGAAAATAGCACCTACAACGAAACAGATAGCTGCCTGCCAGCCTATTCCCTCGGCACCCTTGAGCGCGGGAATGAAGCCAAGCACAGCGAGAAGAACGCCTATGCCTACTACGAAAGGAATAATGAGCTTATATTCACGAACAAGGAACGTCATAGCTCCGTCGTGAATGTACTTCTGAATCTCCTCAACCTTCTTGTCTGCGATCTTGATTCGTGCAACCTTGCGGAAAAGCACGAACACATAGCAAAGGGTTATCACCGCCGCAAAAGCAACGAGAAGAAGAGGAAGATAAATATTGATATCCATATTTGATCTCCTTTCAAATATTATAAAATTCAATTAATTATATCATAGTATATTCATAAATTCAAGTGTTTTTCAATAAATTTGACCGTATTTTGCTCAATATTGAGAAAAAATTCTTGCCTCGGCTCAAATTAAGCCCCAGCGCGTCGGCAAAAAGCAGGCCAAGATAGATTCCGATGAATACGGAGAATTCCGAATGATGCGCTATCCAATCGGTAAATGAAAGAAGAGGGCGGTGTAAAAGCAGCAGATAAAGAGAACATATTATTCCCCAGAAGAATGCGAAGCGAGGGCAGATCAAGCCTTTGTAATTACCCCATTCTCCCGAATAATCCCAAAGGTTTGCTTTTAGTATATTTACCGACAGTAAGCCCGCCAAAAGCTCCACCGCCGTTACCGAAATTGTCATAATAATTATCAGCAAGACCTTAGCGAGAACACCGCTTACGGGCAAAAGGTATTCAATACCCGACAAAAGATAAAGAGCGCAAAGCCCGAAGCCGTAAACGGGCAACCAAGGGCCGTACAGATACCCGGGATTAATCCATCTGCGCTCACGGTTATTTCCAGACCAAAAACGGCGAAAAATCACCTCAATGATCCATCCAAAGCTGCAACCAATGGCAAAAACGCAACAAAATTTAATAAAAAAGCCGATTTTTCTCACCTCCAAAACCTTTTTTTCTGCTATTATTATGCGCAAAAACGGCGAAGTGATGAAAAGCGGCGAAAGTTAAATTAATCCCAAGCCTCTATCCAATTCTTTCTTGGAAAAACAAATTTAAAATAATGACCGACTGACAAACGAGCTTCACTATTAAATAAATCCATTTTTCAAAAGGTTTTTGAAGAGGGTGTAGGGGTGTGGGGGAGAGGGAGAAACTTTTTTCGAAAAAGTTTCTCCCTCTCCCCCACATATATAATCAATGGATCTGCGTTCCTTCGGGAACCATGTCGTCAACGAAGATCACCTTGCAGCCGCAAGCGTTGTTGGATGCCGCGAGAAGCATACCGTTGCTGGTAACGCCGGTGATGCGGGCGGGCTCGAGGTTTGCGATAACGATAATCTTTTTGCCGACAAGCTCTTCGGGCTTGTAATCGTGCTTAATGCTGGAAACGATGACTCTCTCACCGACACCGTCGTTGAGCGTCAGCTTGTAGCAGGAGTGAGACTTTCTGATCTCCTGACACTTAACTATCTTGCAAACTCTGAGATCGAGCTTTGCAAAGTCGTCCATAGTAACCTTCTCCTCCTTAATGGGAGCGACAGGATCGGGCTCGCCGTAAACCTTTTCCTCAACAACGGGGTTGAGAGCGGCTTCGATCTCGGCGTTCTTTGCCTTCTCTGCGTCGGTCTCGGCATAGGAGAAATCAAGCAGACCCATAAATCTTTCCTTTTCTACAGCATAGAGGAAGAGATAAAGTCTGGGGCCCTGCTCCTTGTCGATAAGAAGCTTATAGATGGTCTTGAAGAACTTACCCTGAATTGCCTTAAGCTCCTTTTGATCCGTCACCTCGGTGTAGATCTCCTTCGGAATAGCGTAAAGCTTCTGGTTAAGCTCATCAAGATTGTAGGTTGCGTTGGCTATATAGTCGTAAAGGGAAGCGATAGCCGCCTTTTCCTTTTCGTCAAGCTCGTTCCAGATCTCAAAGTTACGTGTTGCGCGGAGCTTATTTACCTGATCGGGAGCGCACTGCTCAAGCCAGAACTTGGCCCTGTCAAGTCTGTCCTTGAACTGCTCGTACTTGTAAGGAGTTCCGATCTTCTCAAAAACGGTCTCAAGCATAGGCACGTTGAAATCAACGATAGAACCGAGCTGAACGAGAAGACCCATAGGAACGGTATCGATCTTTCTGTCACCGATCATACAGTTATACATAACCGATGCGTTGTAGTCAAGAGCCTGACCGCTGATATACTCGTTATACATCTTGTCGAACTCGAAATACTGGCGAAGGATACCGTCGTCGAAGCAGAAGTCAAACGCCTTGGTAGGCTCGGTCTTGGAGTAGAGCCAGAGAATGACCTCGGGCTGATAAAGCTTGAGCATGGTTTCGGGAGTGAGGTTAAGTCCCGAGGAGGAGGACATTTTGCCCGTCTCGCCCTTGATGCCGATAAACTCGTATCCCTGATAAATGGGCGCATCGTAGCCGTATATCTTCTTTGCAATGACCTTGGAGTTATTGTAAGATCCGGTGGGGGCGGAGTGATCCTTTCCACCCGGCTCAAAGTCAACCTGCTCATACTTCCATCTCATAGCCCAGTCGACCTTCCAACCGAGCTTGCAGTTAAAGTTCTCAAGGAAGTTGAAGTGACCCTTGTGACCGCAACGGCATTCAAACTCAGCCTCGGTGCAGTCTTCGTTGACGGAGGTGATGGTGGTGAAGTCGGTATGACACTCGGGGCAGAATATGCTTACGGGATAATACTTTGCTCTCTCTGCGTCGTGCTCAGCCTTAAGCTCCTCCTCGCTCTTGGACTTGTCCTTGGTCTTGAAGGAGTCGAGAATATCAAAGATCTCGCCTCTCATTCTGAGAGCGTGGATAAGATCGTCGCGATACTTACCCGAGCGGTACATATCAGCCTGATAACGGCAATCGAGTTTGATGCCGAAAGGCTCGATACCCTTGAGGAACTCTTCCTCAAAGTGTTTTGCGTAATTCTCATGGCACCCCCAAGGGTCGGGAATGTCAACGTAGGGGCAACCGATATATTTGTCGTACGCGTCGCCAACTACCGCCTGAACGTTAGCGGGGATCTTGCGGCAACGGTCGAACTCGTCCCAAGAAATGATAAGACGAGCCTTCTTGCCCTTCTTTTCAAGAGCCTTGACTACGAAAAGAGGAGTAGCCAGATCTCTGAAGTTACCTATATGAACAGAACCCGAGGGGCTGACGCCTGCTGCGCAAACGTATTCTTCCTTATCGGGGTTTCTCTTGATTAGTTGCTCGGCGATTTCTTCTGACCAATGCATTTTTATACCATCCTTAAATATTTATAATAATCTGCAAACTTATTCATTGTATTGTAGCACACTTTTTCCGGTTTGTCAATAGTCTGATTCATAAAGAAATCTTAATGGCAACCGTCTCCACACACATCCCCGCAGACGTCTCCGCACACGTCTCCGCACACATCTCCGCACACGTCTCCGCACACATCCTCACACATTTCATTGTAAATGCCGCCGCATGCATCAAGGCTGTCAAAGGAGACAACTATCTCTCGCTCACTTCCGTCGTCCAAAGGTGTTCCCGAGTACGGCAGAGGGATTGAAATGTCTAATATATCTCCGCGGTTATTTTTACGATAGTCGGAGGGAGAAATGCCCATCTGCTTTATAAAGGAGCGATTGAACGTGCGCAGAGTTCCAAAGCCCGAAACGCTCGATATTTCGGTTATGCTCATATCGGACATCCTTAGAAGTCTGCACGCCTCGGATATTCGAAGGGAATTGATATAATCGTTGAATCTAATACCCAGCTTGTCTCCGAAAAGATGGGAAATGTAATATTTACTCAGATGAAGTTTTTCCTCGAGCTTCGCCAGAGAGAGATCCTTGGTAAAATTCTGCGAGCAATAGGAAACTACCGCTCTTATTGCTTGATTTTCGTCGGGATTCGCGCCGCACATAGGCAGCATTTCAAGTATCTCCGCAAAAAACGAAGTGAGATAGCCTTTGAGAAGCACCTGCTTGTAATCCGCAGGATATTTTTCAACGTCACGAAGAATATCGATCAGGGCGATAACGCGGGGATTTTTCGAAATATTGCGTATAACGGGATCCTGAGGATTTTCCGTGGATATCCTCCTTGCAAGATCGGTTGCAAGATTAGAGTTGATAATAAACAGGTCGTATTTGTTTCTGCCGATCTCGTCTTCAAAACGGTGTATTTTATTCGGGAATACGACCAAAAGATCGCCCGCTTTAAGTTCAAATTCGATCGAATCTATAAATGCCTTGGCATAGCCTTCCCGCAGATACACCACCTCAACGTGATGGTGAAGGTGCGCCCTGCAACGAAGGGGGGTTATCCGTCCTCCGTCGTTTCTGTAATATAGATCGTCGGTCTTTTTCTCATATATTATCTTCATGATCGATCACACCTCCCAATTGTTTTTTGCAATTCTCGGAACTCTGCCCGAAACCAAGCAAAGCAGTTCGTATTCTATCGTTCCCGCCATTCGGGCAAGAGTGGAAAGGCTCTCGGCATCCTCACCGAAAACCGTAACACGGTCTCCTGCGGACACGTCGAGACCGCTCACGTCTATCATGCACTGATCCATACATATCCTGCCGATAACGGGCGCTTTTATATCACCGTTCTTTGTATGTACGGTTACGGAAAAACCGCTGAACGCTCGAATAAATCCGTCGGCATATCCGATAGGAAGGGTTGCTGTTTTCCTATCTTTTTCGGCGATATATTCGCCGCCGTAACCCACGCGATCTCCCGCGGATACGCTGTGAACGTGAGAAATAACGGTCTTAAGCGACATAACGGGTGTGACTTCTGCTTTAACGAAAGAAGACGGCGCAACACCGTAAAGCGCTATCCCAAGGCGTACTCCATCAAAAGCAAATTCAGGGAACCGTAAAGTCGCCGCGCTGTTGCAGACGTGGCAAAAAAGGTTTATTCCACCGTCAATAAGCCTTTGGCGAACCGAATTAAAGCGTTCAAACTGCGCCTTTGTGAACTCAAGACCGTCGGACTCTTCAAAATCCTCGTCGGCTCTCGAAAAATGAGTAAATAATCCCTCGACCGCAATTCCGTCGCATAAGGAAAGCGACCTTATTTTCTCAGCCGCCTCTCGGCACCGAGAAGGAGTGGACGCGCAAAGCCCAATACGGTTCATTCCCGTATCAAGAGCAACGTGAACTCTGACGCAAACGTGCGCACCGCAAGCAACCGCCGCCAGCTCCCTTGCGTATTCCTCGCTTACGGCAGTCTGAATTATATCGTTTTGAAAAAGGAGAGGCGCAAGTCGGCAGTCTGTGTAACCGAGAATAAGCACGTCGGCTTTCTTACCCATATTGCGGCAGACCGTCCTCACCGCCAAAGCCTCTTCGATGCAGGAGACCGCAAAGAAATCACAGCCCTCCTCCAGAAGCGCGGGAACGCAGATAGCCGAGGTGTGCCCGTACGCGTCTGCCTTTACCACGCAAATTCGCCTCGCTTCAGGCGCTCGTGAGCAAAGATAGCGGTAATTGGACTTAAGCACCGCCACGTCGATTTCCGCCACTACCTTTGGAGCGAAAACCTGCGGAGTGTCGGAATAAGTTCTGAACGAGTCCATAGCAACCGTCCTCCTTATCATAGATCTATTAAATCACTAACAGTATATCACAGCAAGACAAATATTGCAATAATATTTTTTCAAAAAAACGAAAATAATTGATTGAAATCTTTATTTCCGCATATACTTTCGGTAGGCAAAGCTTTTTGTCGTCAAAGAAAACACATCGGAGGGAAAAAATGAAGATTTTTACCATAAATAACACCAAATGGACGGTTTTTGCGATTTTCATCGCGATTGCGGCATCTCTGTGCTCCTGTGACTATCTACCTGCGGAGTGCTCGTCGTATCTTGAATCCCCATTTCGGGCAGACGCAGAGGGTGAAATAAACGGAGAGAGGATATCGGCAGAACTGTACTGTGATCCCACCGAACACAAAACGAAGGAGATATACAACAGGCTTATCATCACCTTTAAATCCGGAAAAGGTCTGGAGGGAATTACGGTCAGTCTGCGTTCGGACGGGCTGGCAACGGTAAGGCTTCGCGGCACTACGGAAGAGCTTCCACTATATTCGGGTCTGGCGCAACCCTTTACCGCTCTGTGTCCCCAAAGCGAGCCTTATGCGATCAGAAAAACGGAAGGCGGATGCGAAATAGAATACAGAGACGGCGACTCGTGGGCTATACTCTTTTTTGACGAAAGCGGAGTGATAAAAAGGGTAAACGGCGAGATACTTTCAAGACACTTAGACCTGAACGTTACAAATTTCGAGCAAATCCCAAAATAAAACGGTTTTATGGGTTGACATTTTCAATAATATATTGTATAATATATTAGTAAAAAAATAAATGCCCCCGAAAGGACCTAAACATGGAAGAATCAAGAATCAAAGAATTGTCACTCATAGCGGCAAAGATCCGTCTCGGTGTTATCGAATCTACTCACGCTGCGGGCGCAGGACATCCCGGCGGCTCGCTCTCAATCGCCGACATCATGGCGTACCTCTATTTTGAGGAAATGAACGTTAATCCCGAAGACCCCAAATGCGCAGACCGCGACCGTTTCGTCCTTTCAAAGGGACACACCGCCCCCGCTCTTTACAGCGCTCTGGCGCTCAAGGGATTTTTCCCCTTCGAAGAGCTTAAAACCCTTCGTCAGCACGACAGCCGTCTTCAGGGTCACCCCGATATGAAGGGCATTCCCGGCGTTGATATGACCACCGGCTCTCTCGGCCTCGGCATTTCCGCCGCTTGCGGCATGGCGCTTGCTGGCAAGCTTAACAACAAGGATTACAGAGTCTACACCATTCTCGGAGACGGTGAGAGCGAAGAGGGTCAGGTATGGGAGGCTTCGATGTTCGCCAACCACTATAAGCTCGACAACCTCTGCGTAATTCTTGACTACAACAAGCTTCAGATCGACGGACCCGTTGCGGAGGTTATCGGCCCCGCCCCCTTCGAGAGCAAGCTTGAAGCCTTCGGATATAACGTAATTACCATCGACGGTCATAACTTTGACGAGATCGAGGCGGCTTTCAACGCGGCTAAGGCTTGTAAGGGCAGACCCACCGCTATCGTTGCAAACACGACGAAGGGTAAGGGCGTTTCCTTTATGGAAAACAAGGTCAACTGGCACGGCGCGGCTCCCAAGTATCCCGAATACGCCATCGCAGTTGAAGAACTTAACGCGCAGATCGGAGGTTTACAGTAATGGCAGATAAGATAGCAACAAGAGAAGCGTACGGTCAGGCTCTCGTAGACCTTGCCGACAAATACGATTACGTAGTTCTCGATGCAGACCTTGCAGAGGCTACCAAAACCATCAAGTTCAAGAAGGCTCACCCCGAAAGATTTTTCGACTGCGGAATTGCCGAGGGAAATATGATAAGCGTTGCTGCGGGACTTGCAGCAGCCGGTAAGATGGCGTTTGCCTCCTCCTTTGCAATGTTTGCGGCAGGCAGAGCCTTTGAGCAGGTAAGAAACAGCGTGGGTTATCCCCACCTTAACGTAAAGATCGGCGCAACTCACGCGGGCATTACCGTAGGTGAGGACGGAGCGACCCACCAGTGTCTCGAGGATATAGCTCTTATGAGAACCATCCCCGGCATGACTATCATCAACCCCGCAGACGCGGTTGAAGCAAGAGCGGCAGTTGAAGCGGCAATGGAAACCTACGGCCCCTTCTATATGAGATTCGGCAGATACGCTTGCCCCATCGTTACCGAGGGACAGAAGTTCGAGCTTGGCAAGGGAATGCAGCTCCGCGACGGTAAGGACGTTACCATCGTGGCAACCGGATATATGGTTCATCTTGCGCTTGAAGCGGCTGAAACACTTGCGGCAGAAGGAATCGACGCGAGAGTTATCAATATCCATACCATCAAGCCCCTTGATAAGGAGATCATCCTTAAGGCGGCGAAAGAGACCGGCGCGATCGTTACCGCCGAGGAGCACAATATTATCGGCGGTCTTGGAAGCGCAGTTGCAGAGGCGGTTTGCGAAGGTTGCCCCGTTCCCGTAATCAGAGTCGGAGTTGAGGATAAGTTCGGTAAATCCGGCAAGGTTCCTCCCCTGCTTGAGGAGTACGGTCTTACCGCGGCAAATATCGTTGCCAAGGCTAAAACAGCAGTTAAGATGAAATAAAAAATCATAAATAAAAACAGCGGAAGCAGTAGCTTCCGCTGTTTTGCGTTATAAGATGTTAAATTGGGGTTTAACGGTGCGTTTAAGATAAACATTGTCGTAGGGGCGGTCATCGACGCCCCGTGAACGTTATTATTGAATGTTCGCCATGGCGGGCGCGCGTGGGGTTCCCCGAAGCGAGCGTAGCCGAGCTTTGGGGGTTCTGCGATGACCGCCCCTACGATTTAGGGTGTCGTCCAACTAACCGATAAAT
>JAZMZI010000035.1:0-7028 GCA_045585895.1 Eubacteriales bacterium | reverse complement strand
TTTTTCTTTGCGCTTCTTCTGCCAAAGAAAAAAGCGGACAAACGATTTGGATTTGCTTTATGTAGAAAGGAAAATTCACTTTCTACATATAAACATTTTAAACCGTTTTCCGCTTTTCTTTTGACACCGGAAGCGCAAAATGAAAACTGCTTCGCTGCGCTCAGCCGGAGTCGCAAGCGACATCCGCTAACAAAAGAAAACGCGTATAAGGAGAGTTTCGCGCTTGCGAGCGCGACCGCCGATCGCGACGTGTCACTTCGGGCATTGCCCGAAGCCGCGAGTTTTCTGCGAAAACATCGCCAAGCGACAAGCCTTTGAAAAGGCTTGAGCGAAACTTTCAAAAAGACAACGTTCAACTAACCGATAAATCAAAATTTGAAAATACGATTATTATAAATTTCAGGAGGCTATTATGAAAAACGCAATCTACAATTTACAGACACAGACACCAATTCAGATGCAGAGTAACATTATTACCACCGCTGACGGAAAGGTTATCGCAGTTGACGGCGGCCACAGACAGGACGCTTGCTATTTTATAAATTGTCTCAAAGAGATCACGGGACAGGAAAAACCCACGATCGACGCGTGGTTCCTGACCCACGCGCACAATGACCATTTTGATTGCTTCTTCGAGGTCATAGAGAACCATTTTGACGAGATCGAGCTTGGAGGGGTCTATTTCAATATTCCTTCTCCTCAGTTCTTCGCTAACGCGCCCCACCCCGACAAGGATTCCGTACGCACCGCGACCAAGTTCTACGAGCTTCTTCCCAAGTTCGCGGATAAGATCGTAGTAGTGTTCGGCGGCGACAAGTACGAGATCGGAGAAGCGAAGATCGATATTCTCTACTCCCCCGACTATGAGATCGTTGCAAACGTCGGAAACAATTCGTCTATCGTTTTTCGCGTGGAGCTTGGCGGCAAGATTATTCTGATGCTTGCCGATGCGGGCGTTGAATCGGGCAACAAGCTTCTTGCAAAGTACAAGGGCACGGGCGTGCTCAAGGCTGACGTTTGCCAGATGGCTCACCACGGTCAGGCAGGCGTTACCAAGGAGTTTTACGCCGAGGTCGCTCCCGAGGTCTGCATCTGGTGTGCTCCCAAGTGGCTCTGGGACAACGACGCGGGCAAGGGCTTCAATACCCACTGCTTCAGAACCGTTGAGGTTAGAAATTGGATGGACGAGATCGGCACGGTCAAGAAGAATATCATCGATATGGACGGTACTCAGGAGTATATTCTTTGATGGAAAAGATAAAAATAGCGGCGGTCACGGGGCCTACCGCCTCGGGCAAGACCGCCCTCGCTATTGAGCTTGCAAAAAGGCTTGACGGCGAGATAATATCCTGTGACTCGATGCAGATATACCGCGGAATGGATATAGGCACGGCGAAGCCCACGAAAGCGGAGCTTGCAGAAGTGCCTCATCATCTTATAGATGTTTTGCCGGCAGACGCGCCCTACTCCTGCTCGGACTACGTCAAGGACGCCGAAAGAGCCGTAGAGGACATAGTATCCCGCGGCAAGCTGCCGATCTTTTGCGGTGGTACGGGACTATACCTTGACAGATTTTTGAGAGGCGGCAACGACGACTCGGCGGCGTGCGACGAAACTTTGCGCGAGGAGTTGAAGCACTTTTATGAAGAAAACGGTGTTGACGCGCTCTACGAAAAATTGATAGCGCTTGATCCCGTAGCCGCTGATTCGATACACAAAAACAACGTCAAAAGAGTGATGAGAGCTATCGAAATATGCCTCGTTACGGGCGAAAAAAAGAGCGATATCGATAAGAAAAACTCCGAGATCGTCGATAAATACGACCACAGAGTTATAACTCTTGCGTTTGAGAACAGAGAATTGCTATATAAGCGAATTGAGGCGAGAGTTGACGGGATGGTATCCGAAGGTCTTGTTGAGGAGACGAAAAGGCTTATGGCGGAGGGGGTATTTGAGCGTTCGGTCACCGCGGCGCAGGCGATAGGATATAAGGAGCTTTTTCCCTATCTTCGGGGAGAAGCAAGCCTTGAAAGCTGTGTCGAGGAATTGAAAACCGCTACGAGAAGATACGCTAAAAGACAGATCACTTGGTTTTCGGGCAAGGATTACGCTAAAAAAGTCTTTGTCGACGACGGGAAAGAGTTAAAAAGCTTTGAAGATATTGTAAATTTTTCTGTGCATCTCTTTTAATAAAGATAGTGTTATGGTATAATAGACAAAAATTCATAATATTTTATAAATTAAAGATTAATATGGAGAATTGTGAATGAAAAGGACGAAGAAAACCTATAAGCAGTCGACGGTAAACGCCGTGGTGCTCATTCTCGTTCTCGTCCTTTTGATCTATCTTGGCGCGCAGCTGTCGAGAAACTTTTCAACCGCAGTGTCTACTCAAAGAACGCAGATCATAACCGACGTTGATTATCTGCACTTGAGAGGTTACGTTTTCAGATACGAGGCTCCGATCTACGGTTCGGCTGATGGGATTTACGACTATACTTCGGAGGACGGTGCCCGAATAGGCGTTGATAAGAGTTACGCGACCTTTTATCCTACCGATGACGCGGTATCGAATCAGAAAAAGCTTGACGAGCTTTCGGAAAAGATATCGAGACTTGATTCCAAATCTGCTTCAAGCGGTACCGTGTCCGAGCTTGCAAATATAAAGAAAAACCTGTCGTCGTCTTATTACTCATTCATAAACAACGTACAGAACGGCAATTTCCCCGCGGCTGATTCCGTTGGCGACAGCCTTCTTGATTCGCTTGTGGATTATAAGTCGATTGCCGAAGGTAAGGGCGGTGCGGCGGATGTAGCCAAAAGCAGACTTGAAAGCGAAAAGGCGGAGCTGCTTTCTTCGTGCGGAAGCGGGCGTGAGCTTTTAGCTGATGAAAGCTTCTATTTCTTCAGAGACGCGGACGGATACGAAGAGGTATTTGATCCCGCAAAGCTTGAAAATATTGGTTTTGACGATCTTGAAGCATTGCTCGGAACGAAACCGACTTCTTACGGGAATAACGTTATCGGAAAAAGAGTTAACAGTGCGGAGTGGTTTTTGGTGCTCCCCACCGATGCCGAAACGGTAATGCGATTCAAAAGCAAGACTGCCGTCAATGACGTTGAAAGCTCGGAGACGGATACCGGCGAATCCGAGACCGAAAAAAATTCAGGAAGAAATGAAAAAGACGAGGATGAGGTAATATACAATATAGGCATGTCCTATACCATAACTTTTTCCTCAATGAGCGACAGAGAATCCGAAATGGTGCTTGAAGATGCTTATACAGACGATAAGGGAAACGGATATCTGGTTTTTTCGGGCTACGATATGGCTCTGGCGGCTGAGCTTTCAAGAGCGCAGGACGTAAAGATCAATATGGGATCCGAGACGGGATACAGAATACCTACCGACGCGCTGAGAGAGGTTGGCGAAGAGAGAGGCGTTTATATCCTAACGGGTACCGTAGTTGAGTTCAGACGAGTTACCGAAAAGATAAAGGACACGGGCAACGGTTACTGTATCGTTAACACCTACGGTGAGGATCGGGCAGAGCTTGATGAAGCAAAGGAGAAGGGCGAGGAAAGAGAAAGACCGCCATATCTGAACGAAAACGACTTGATAATCACTTCGGGTAACGATCTCTACGACGGAAAGCTGATTGATTGATATGGAAAACAAAACCGATTATTCTTATCTTGACAGAAACGTCAAGGATATAAAAAACAAGATCTCTCTGGCGGCAAATGCTACGGGTAGGGATGAAAATGAAGTGGTACTTATGTCTGCGGTCAAAAGCGCGGACGTGGACGAGATAAATTACATCCACCGTTCCCTCGGTGTTTCGGATATTGGCGAAAACAGAGTTCAGCAGCTGCTTGAACGCTGGGATAAGCTTGACAAAAATGGATTGAGAGTGCATTTTATAGGCTCGCTTCAAACCAACAAAGTCAAATATATTATAGATAAGGTCTATCTTATCCACTCCCTTGATTCCGAGCGCCTTGCCGCAGAAATCGATAAGCAGGCGAAGAAGAAGGGGATAGTTGCAAAGGTGCTCGTTGAGATCAACTCGGGCAGTGAGGAGAGCAAGGGCGGTATTGAAGCCCACGAGGCGGAGTCGTTCTGCCTCGGGCTCTCAAAATATGAAAACATTGAGCTTTGCGGCTTTATGACTATGGCGCCAAGATGTGAGAACCGAGAGGACTATTTCGGCTACTTTAACAGAACGAGAGAGCTTGGCGAAAGGATCTGGAGAGACGTGCTTTTGCGCGAGGGAACCCCCATTCTTTCTATGGGAATGTCCGAAAGCTATGAGGAAGCCGTTTCCTGCGGAGCCACTATGGTAAGAGTGGGCAGAGGAATGTTTATAAAATAAGAGTTAAAAATTTCAAAAATAAATCGGCATATATGCCGCACAAAGAAAAAAGGATGGTACAAAAAATGGCAAACCTTTGGTGGAAAAAGAAGAATGAACCCGCAGAGGAGTTCGATAACGCATACTACGGAAACGATTCCGTAAGTCAGAACGATAGCGGAGTTGAAAACGAATACGGTAGTTACGACAACGGCGACGCGGCAGATATCGGTGTGGCTTGGAGCGAGGAAGAGGCAAAGGCTATTGCAAAGGCAAATGAGCCTCTCAAGAAAAAGACCTTCTCTCCCAAGACCTGTCAGGACAGCACCGCTATTGTTGACGCATACAAGGACGGCAGAGTTATCGTTATCTGCGTTGAGGAGCTTGACAGAGAGAACTTCCTCCGTCTTTTCGATTACGTAATGGGTGCCGTTCACGCTCTCGACGGCGTACTTCGCCGTCTTGACAGAGATACCGTTCTTCTTATTCCTTACGGCGTTGAAGAAGAGGTTTCCGTTGACGAGCTTGAGGAGGCAGAGGACGAGACTGCAGCTTCCGACGAGACCGACGGCGAGGAAGAGAACTGATTCGGGCATTGACCGAGATTTAACGGGAGGAGCTTATTTTGCCGTTTTATCCTTTATATTACGTTTTGGTACAATTTGTCATCATATTTATCGAAGCACTGACACTGGCTATGGCGCTCAGAGCTATACTCAGCTGGTTCTTCGACGGTGACGGCAAGTTTATCAGATTTCTGTATGTTTTTACAGAGCCTGCTATCATGCCTATGAGAAAGCTTTTCTATAAAATGAATTGGTTTCAGGACGTACCGATAGATATGTCGTTCAGCGCGACCTATATCGTGCTGATGTTGATCCAGCTCATCTTAAGCTTTGCGGTGTGACGATATGCAATTGAATACCTTTGATGCACAGAAGCTTCTCGCGGCAAGACTTGAGGATCACTTGAAAAAGTCTGAGCGTGGGGAGCTTGTGTGCGGTAATTTTTTGACGCCTGCCGAGGCGGCTTACGTTTCTCTGGCGGCGAAGGAGCTTAAAGCTTCCGACAGATTGCTTTTCTTGGGCGGATACGCCGATGCGGAAAGGAAAAGAGCGGTGGTCGTTCCTTCTTTCGTGTGTGAGATGGACGGCGAGCTGGAGGAAAACGCAAAGATCTGCTTTCCAGCGGAGATGTCAAATGCGGTTAAGGCAATAAAGATCAAGGGGAGCGGATACAGAGAGCTTTCTCACAGAGACTATCTTGGGTCGGTTTTGGCACTTGGAGTTGAGCGTTGTTCCCTTGGTGACGTGGTGGTGCTTGATCCTCACAGCGCGCTGATCTTTTGCACCGATAAGATATTTGATTATCTTATGGGCGCGGTTGAGAGGATAGCTTCGGACAAGGTTTCGACGGAGAAATTTTTCGTTAGCGCGGATTTTTCTCACGAAAGAGAGTTTTTGACGATCCGTGACACAGTTGCGTCAAACAGGCTTGACTGTGTGGTTGGCGCACTTACCAATCTCTCGCGGGAAAAGGCGCAGACGCTTATCCGCGCGGGGCTTTGTGAGGTCGATTACCTTCCCGAAGACAGGGTGGATCTTCAGCTCAAGACCCCTTGTACCCTTACTCTTCGCGGTTACGGAAAATTCAAGGTTATAGAATTTGACGGAGAGACGAGACGGGGAAGATTGCGTCTTGTGGCGCAAAAATATCTTTAAAGTTGAAAATAATAAAAATCTATATATCAAAAATTTGGAGACACAAAAATTATGGCAAAGGATTACACAAGTTCTTTGAACTTACCGAAAACAGAATTTTCGATGAAGGCTAATCTCCCTCAGAGAGAGCCTGAGACCATCAAATATTGGGAAAGCATCGATCTTTACAACAAGATGATCGAGGTCAGAGCTAATGGAAAAGTATTTTCCTTCCACGACGGCCCTCCCTTCTCAAACGGAAATATTCATATGGGTCACGCCCTTAACAAGACCATCAAGGACTTCATCAACAAGTATAAGGCAATGACGGGACACAAGATCTCTTACGTTCCCGGTTGGGATAACCACGGTATGCCTATCGAGTCTGCGATTCTCAAGAAGAACAAGATCGACCGCAAGAAGATGTCTATCCCCGATTTTCGCTCCGAGTGCGAGAAGTTCGCTCAGGGATTCATTGATACTCAGATGGGTCAGTTCAAGAGACTTGGTCTTATCGGTGACTGGGAGCATCCCTACACCACCATGTCCCCCGAGTTCGAGGCTGCAGAGGTTAAGGTGTTCGGTGAAATGTTCAAAAAGGGCTACATCTATAAGGGACTTAAGCCCGTTTATTGGTGCCCCCATGACGAAACAGCTCTTGCAGAAGCGGAAATAGAGTACAAGGATATTAACTGTACCTCAATTTACGTTAAGTTCAAGGTAAAGGACGATCTCGGTAAGCTCGCGGGCGTTTGCGAGCTTGACAAGACCTACTTCATCATCTGGACCACGACCACCTGGACTCTCCCCGGCAACCAGCTCATCACGCTCAGCCCCGTTGACGATTACGTGGTGGCTAAGGCGGATAACGGCGAGTATTACATCGTTGCCGAGGCGCTTCTTGCTAAAACTATGGCAGAGGGCGGAATCGAGAGCTACGAGATAGTTCTCACGATGAAGGGCTCCGACTTTG
>JAZMZI010000034.1:0-10836 GCA_045585895.1 Eubacteriales bacterium | reverse complement strand
TATTATTCCCACTCGCTTAAATTAGCATTATAATGAGTGAATTGAGGTCTTTTCGTGCGGTTTTTCGGGGGATTTGACCGCCTTTTTCCGCTTTATCTATGGAGTCTACGAAAAAACGGTATCAAAATGGTATCACCGATAAAAGATTCATTATACTTTTGTTGCGATCACATTTGAGATAGATACATTGTTCAATCCATTTTCACGGTCGACCGTAATGGTTTCGCATTTCGGATTGCGATTGACAACGTTCGTTATCACCGAATCGGTTAAAAATCCGGCTACTTCAATAGCATATCTGCTGTTGCAGGAAACGTTTGACACAAAAATATTTCTCATACCGTCCCGCTCGTTTTTTCCGTATTCACCGTCATCGCAACCGAGCAGAATTGTTCCGCCGTAATTCAAATTTTGATTTGGTTGCGTGTCAATGACACCGTCGATCACTACGTTATAAACGCTTGCCATAGCGGGAAGCAGACGAATCACGTAGCAAAGATAGGAATGTGCAATTACGTTTTTGATGATTATATCGTGAATATCCTTTTCGCGTTTTGACCAATCGTTGTGCATGACGTGAGTCGATCTCAACGATCCACCGGGACGGTATGTGCTATTTGGGGCAATGGCGGTAAGCGCAATTACGTCGTCTCCCGTGTTGCCGGTTATATCGGAAATTACGATGTGATGGCATCCGTTTCTTAGGTCAATACCGTCCTGATTTTCGGTATTCATATATATTCCGTCGATCATCTTGTGCATTCGGGCATCAAAATCAATTTTTTCAATGCGTCCATGAGAGCAGGCTTCTAACGAAATTGCCCAACCGTGAGAGTCCTTGATACGAAGTCCCGAAATAGAGAAATCCTCGGTGTTGGCAAAAAGAATTCCGATGCCGCGCCAATCTCCGTATTGAGATTCACCTTCTTTGCCTGCGTCCGTGCCGTAAGAATGGTTGTGGATATCCCAAAAATCCAGAGTTTCGGGGGTTCTGCGTTCTCCAGGAATCCAATCGGCAACATTGCAAATATCCTTGGGGAAATGCGGACAAGGGGCGTGCTGAAGCTTTGTGGAGTCTCCGGTTGCGCGAGGGTGATCTGCGCCCTCAAGAAGACACGTGCCCTCTCCGCGAATATGTACGTTGCGAATCGGCAACGGATCATCTATACCCAATCCGCAGTTTGCGGTTCTGAAAAAGTTATCTCTACACCTGTCGGACAGCTTTATTTTTACGTTTTGCAAAATAACGGTGGTATTTTCGGGCAAAAGGATAGCACTGTCCAAAAGCCAATAATCTCGCGTTTCATCTATCTGACGCGGCGGTATCACCACAATTCCGTCCGCTCCTCTGTCTTGTACGGCGTTGTTCAATATCTCGCTGTCATTTGCGCCGGTAAAATTATTTGCTATAACCATAATTGTCTCCTAAAAGTTTGTCAAAAGTGTTGTCACGCAAAATGCGAAATATGCAAAGAGCGGCTTGTAACAAGGCTTCCAAGCCACTTAAAAACCTTATTTGTTTTTCAAAGTTGTAATTGAAGAAACCAGGATGCGACGAATTTCACCGCAATCGTGTAGAAGAGGTTTAACTTCCAACTCTTCAACAATTTTTGCTTTTGCAAACAATTCCAACCAATATTCAGTTTCATAACATTCTTTCAAGGCAATTTGAAGCTTGGATAGAAAATCAGCTTTGCTATGAGCGTAATTTGCCTCTCTAATGTTCGCACCTATGCTTGTGGCAGATCGCTCAAATTGATTTTTGAGAGAGTAGTGTCCTTCGACTAAATTTGCCAACTCTAAAGCGTTAATAGCAAAAGTCATTGATAAGTCCGCAAGCTTATTTTCTCTCATGGCAAGCTCCTTTGAATGAAATCCCAAAATAAATTTTGGGATGAAGTCACTAATGTGATGAAGTCCGCTTGCGCGGATGAGGTCGAAAACTGCGTTTTCGGTTGAATTATATCCGCCATCGCCGCAGCGACTTCATCCGAGCTTTGCTCGGATTTCATCTGCGTAGCAGATTTATTCCGCCTTCTTGGGCGGATTTAATTGCATTTGCCTTTGGCAAATGCTGTTACAAAACAATTCGGTACAGCTTGAAAAGACAAATTCAAATATTCTGCACCGTGTTTAGAATTGTAGCAAGGAAAGATATAATAAATATAATATTTTCTTTGCGGTTTTCAGATGGGATAGAATATATATTTATATAGCAACAACCATTATCAACATCAACTACATCAACAGTACCAAAAGTTATTACAGCTATTAAAACATCACCATAATAAAAACAATAATAAAATCAATGTAAAAACAAGCTTTTATGGCTTGGGAATATATTTATATACCCCTATGCCTTTTCGTCGCAAATTTACTCTGTTTTTATTATTAAATAATAATGGATAAGCCTGCTGGAACGATTGAGTGGGAATGATGTGTGTCAATGGGATAAAGAAAAGCCCTGTAAAATTGCTTTTACAAGGCTTTTTAAGAATATTCGATTTTGGCTTTTTAAGCTGTTATCGATTGTGCTTGGACAAATGCTTTATTCCCACTCGATGGTTCCTGTAGGCTTAGGAGTGATATCGTAAAGCACGCGGTTAATTCCATCGACCTCAGAGGTAATTCTCGCGCAGATCTTATGAAGAACCGCATAGGGGATTTCCTCGATGGTAGCGGTCATAGCATCCTTGGTATTTACGGCGCGGATGATCGCGGGCCAACCCTCGTATCTGGAGTCGTCCTTAACGCCAACGCTCTTGATATCGGGGATAACTACGAAATACTGCCATACCTTCTCTGCAAGACCGTTCTTATCGAACTCGTCGCGGAGAATTGCATCTGCCTCGCGGAGCGCGTGGAGACGGTCACGGGTGATAGCACCGAGACATCTTACGCCAAGTCCGGGTCCGGGGAAGGGCTGACGGTAAACCATAGCGTGGGGAAGACCGAGGGCTTCGCCAACTACTCTTACCTCGTCCTTGAAGAGAAGCTTGATAGGCTCAACAAGCTCAAAGTTAAGATCCTCGGGAAGACCGCCCACGTTGTGGTGAGACTTAACTGCCTTCTTGCCCTCTGCCGCCTTAACGCTCTCAAGAATGTCCGGGTAGATAGTACCCTGTGCCAAGAACTCGATGCCCTCAAGCTTTCTTGCTTCCTCAGCGAAGATCTCAATAAATTCCTTACCGATTATCTTTCTCTTTGTTTCGGGGTCAGCTACGCCTGCTAAAAGATCGAGATAACGGTCGGTTGCGTCGATGTAAATAAGGTTTGCGTCGAGGTTCTTGCCGAAAACGTCGATAACCGCCTCGCTTTCACCCTTTCTCATAAGACCGTGGTTAACGTGTACGCAAACCAACTGCTTGCCGATTGCCTTGATAAGAAGAGCGGCAACTACCGAGGAGTCAACTCCACCGGAGAGAGCGAGAAGAACCTTCTTGTCGCCAACCTGCGCTCTGATCTCCTTGACCTGCTCGTCAATAAAAGCGTTAGCGAGGTCAAAGTTCGTAATTCTTTCCATTGTTTCGGGACGAACGTTGCTCATATTTCAATTCCTTTCTTTGCAGGGCGTTGCCCTGCACCCACTTAAACCTTTTTAGGAAAAAGGTTTAAGGATCCAAAAACTTTCAAAAAATGGTTTTATTATCAAATGCTGTATAATTTAGAGGGACTTGCAACACGATAGCAGATGTGCTTCGATTTAAATAGGTCCCGCTTCAAAGGACTGAAAGGCTATACTTATTCCTTTTTTCGGGAAAGTTTTGAGGGGTGTGGGGAACTTTTTCAAAAGTTCCCCACGCGCATCCCACGCATCCCTTCGCATTCCTTAGTTGGTGTAGTTATCGAAATAACCCTGAACGAGAACTACGGGAGTACCCTTGTCACCGGAACCGGAAGTAAGGTCGCAGAGCGAGCCGATAAGGTCGGTAAGCTGACGGGGGGTAGTACCCTGAGAAGCCATGTTACCAACGAGGCTTGAGCCGTCCTTTGCCTTGATAGAAGCCGAGATTGCAGCCTTAAGCTCCTCACCGGAAAGATCCTTGAAATCGTTGTCTGCGAGGTACTTGAGCTTAAGCTCGTTGGGAGTACCGATAAGGCCGTCGGTGTACGCGGGGGAAACAACGGGGTCTGCGAGCTCCCAGATCTTACCCTGAGGATCCTTGAACGCGCCATCGCCGTAGACCATTACTTCTACCTTCTTGCCGGTTCTCTCAAGAATTCTTGCCTGAATGTCAAGAACGAGAGCACGGCACTCGCGAGGGAAGAGCTTAACGGTGTCCTCGGTGGACTTATTAGAGCCGAGAAGACCGTACTTTTCGTTGCATCCGCTGCCGTTGATGGGAGCGGTCATAAGGTCGTCAAGAGAGCAGACTACCTTCGCGCCGTTCTGGAGAAGTATTCTCTTGGTGCGCGCTCTGGTGTGAATGTCGCAGTTGATGATGTGATCTGCGTAGGGAAGGATAGCCTTTGCCTGATTAGCGAAGATGATCTCTACCTCGGCGCCGCACTCTTTAATGAGGTCGCCGTAGTATTCTACGTAATCAACGCCGGTGAATTCGTGCTTCTCGTAGCCGAAAAGCTCACGGTATTTTTCGAGAGAAAGAACGTCGCTGTAGGGGTTAACGCCCGAATTATCGATAGCGTCCATGGTAACGAGGTGGTTACCGACCTCGTCGGAGGGATAGCTGAGCATAAGCACTACCTTCTTGCAGCCTTTAGCTATACCGCGGAGGCAGATAGCGAAGCGGTTACGGGAAAGGATGGGGAAGATAACGCCGACGGTGCCGCCGCCAAGCTTGGCTCTGACGTCGGTTGCAATGTCGTCAACCGATACGTAGTTACCCTGAACGCGGGCTACAACCGACTCGGTGATCGAAATAACGTCCTTGTCACGAAGAGAGAATCCCTCGCACTCGGCCGCTTCGAGAACGGTATCGGTTACGATAGCCGCGAGATCATCACCCTCACGGAAGATGGGGCAACGGATACCGCGGGAAACTGTACCTACTTTTCTTGTGTTCTGTTCCATAGTTTTTATCTCCTAAATATTTAAAATCAAAGGATAAACGCGTAAATTTACCGCCGTAGGGGAACAAAAAATAAATTTACATTATATTATATCAAATTTTTCGACCGAATTCAATGTATATTTTTTGAACAACTGAATTTTTTGCGGTTTTTTTGATAAATATTTTTACATTGTGAATTATAGCACTGCGATTATTATTTGTCAAGAATTTGAAAAAAATTGAGCCTTACGAAATTTTTTATTTGTGAGACGCTCTAATTTGTGAAAAATTACAAAAAAGGTCGGTTCAGTTAGATGCAGAATACGAGTTTTGGTTCTCGTAGGCGTACATGAGTACTCAGGAGAGCAA
Organism: Eubacteriales bacterium; assembly: GCA_045585895.1. GTDB lineage: Bacteria > Bacillota > Clostridia > Oscillospirales > CAG-272 > SVTX01. The sequence continues at coordinate 5,455 of JAZMZI010000034.1, read as the reverse complement.
AAAAGCGCCTCGGAAGCCACATAAAATGAGGAAATCCGCCGATTTTTCGGCGGATTTCGACGTTCAAAAAGGCAAAAACAATATTTTTTAGTTGAATTTTGTCTTTTCTTTTAATAGTGGCTTTTGTTCTGCGCTTAATGAGACAGCCCCTTCATTTATCCGGACTTTAGTTTATTTTTTCTTTCTTTCGCATATGTGGGTGCAGAGCTTGTCGGTGCACTCGGAGCACTTGAGGCAGGTGTTGCTTTGTGGCCAGAAACGCTCGGGGTGCTTTATAATGCAGATCTCCCACACCGCAAAGCTTGTGACCGAAAGGATAAAAAGCGACGTTGCGAAAAATCCGCCCACAAAGATCATAGGTGAGAACATCATGAAATGATCCCAGTTAAAGATTCGGCAGGTGGTACAGCACCTGTTCCCGAGAAGGAGACGGAAGGGGCAGAAGATAAGCACGCAGATAAGATCGCAAACGTAAAAGGCAACCGATATTACCAAGATCCACGGTTTATCAATAACTCCGAGATAGTAGAGGACGCCTATAACGGCGGTAAGCGCGATCCACATAAGGAATACGCGGAGATATGCTTTTTTTGCGGAGTTTTTAGTGAACTTTTTCAGCGCCTCGCGGTCAAATTCTCGGTTTTGCGGCTTGTAGCGGTAACCGAAATTCTTTGCAGAGCCTAACGGCAAACCGTTTTTTATGGGAATTATCTGCAATAGCATACTAACTACCCAGATCGCCCAAAGGATATGAAAGACCGAGAAATTGTTGTAAAAGCTCTCGGGGCTGAATATGTTGAAGAAATTAAAGCCGTCCAACAGGTTGAAGCTGTTGCCCAAAAAGGAGCCTGCAAAAAAAGAGTCCTTACCTATCAGCAAAACGATGCTGAAAAGGAGCACCATGCAACGCCAAACGAGCTTTAAAACGTACTTTTTTCTTAATCGTGACATATTTTATCCTTGTTTATGTATGTATTTTTGAAATTTAACGTCAAAAAGCAACGAATATACGATTATTATAACATATCGGGCGTAAAACTTCAACGGATTTCGACGATTTTTTCAAATAAAAGTTAAAAAAGCTTTTGTGTTGAGAGTCAGATCTCGAACTCAAATTTTATAGCCTCGGTGTTTTCCTCGCTGTATTCAAGCTCCTCGGAAAGACGTCTTGCAACGTCGAATATCGCAGATTCGCCGAAATCTTTGCCCGCGACTATGGCAGAGCAGAGAAGTCTCTCCAAAAAGAGGGAGAGACCGAGAGAGGAAGACAGATCGTTCAGATCGAAAGCGGGGGTGACGTGACGAAAGATAAAATATGCGAGCGCGCGTTGCAGGTATTTTTCAAGCTCGGGAGGAGTTTCCTTGTTTGACGAATAGAGAGAAAAGAGTTTTCTGTCCTCATCGTTCAGATATTCAAGACAGGAAAGCAACTCGCGCCACCTTTTATCAGGTATATTCGAGGGTGAGACGGAATATTCTCTTCCGATAGCGTCGAGCCTTTGAACGTATGGCAGAGAGGCGTCGGATAAAAGCGCGTAAATTTTCTCTCTTTCGGTCAATGCGTCAAAATTGGAATCGGTATCTGCGTAAGATTCGGCAATCTCAATCGCTTCGCCTATTTTTAGCATAGTTGCGTAATCGTCGGAGGTGAGAATGATGCGACAGGCTTCCTCGCAGACGAGACCCAGCCCCACCTCTTTTCGGGTTGAGGCGTAGTTGTAAAACCTCGGATGCTCTCGGCAGATGTTGCAAAGATAGCCTACACCCATCTCAAGAATTATGCGGCAAAGTCCGTCGGCGCGAAGGTGGGGGCATCTTTCGTCCTTTCCGAGCGCAAAATGAGGGGTGTCGCCGCCTTCGATGCTGTCTATTACCTTTTGGGCATAGCTTTCTTTTGCCGATTCGTATTTTTTAAGAGCCTCGCCGTCTACGTCGATCTCCCAGCCGACGCAACAGCTGTGTCGGCACTTGTCGGCAATGCAGACGAATGAGGTATAGTATTCAGGCGCGTAAAGATCCATAAATTCCTCCCAAAAGCGTGTCCTTTGACCATATTGTATCACAAAAACGCGAAAAATGCAAGGAAATGTTCGGCTCTGTATTTATTCTGCGAATTACCAACGATTTACCTCGCCTGACTTGAAATTTCGCGTTTTTCGTGCTATACTTGATATATAAACGGTCAAAAACGTCAATTCTACTAACAGTAGAGAGATTTTTAGAAAAAAGATGCTGCGTAGGGTATTGCTCACAACGCTGCGTAATGCGGTATAATGTGAGCAAAGGAGGTGAAGCTATGTCAAAATATACGACGGGAGAGCTGGCAAAGCTATGCGGGGTTTCGGTGAGAACGGTGCAGTATTACGACGAGAGGAGTATTCTCGTGCCTGCGGAGATCAGCGAAGGCGGGCGCAGACTTTACGGCGACGAGGACGTGAAGAAGCTTAAAGCGATCTGCTTTTTGCGCGAGGCGGGAGTGTCGATCAATTCGATCTCTCAGCTTTTCAGCGAAAGCGACCCCGAAAAGGTTATTTTGACCCTGATAGAGGAGCGGGAAAGCGAGGCTGAACGTGAGCTTGCCGAATGTCGGAAAAAGCTTGATATGCTTGAAGGAATTAAAAAGGAGCTTCGGGAGATCGATAAGTTTTCCGTTGAATCGATCGGCGACATAGCGGAAATTATGAAAGGAAAAAATCAGCTTAGGAAAATGAGGCTTACGATGGTGCTGACGGGGCTTCCCGTCACGGCTTTTCAGTTGGTCTCGATAATTCTTTGGATAACCAACGGCATTTGGTGGCTGTTTCCCATCTGGGTCGCGGTTGCGGTAGCTTGGGGCATTTGGGTGTCTAAATACTATTTCGGCAGAGTTGCCTATATCTGTCCCGAATGTCACGAGACCTTCAAACCGAACTTTAAGGAGGCGTTTTGGGCAAATCATACCCCCACTCTCCGTAAGCTGACCTGCCCGAAATGCGGCAAAAAGAGCTTTTGTGTAGAAATATACCGTAAGGAGGACAAAAAGAATGCCCGAATTTGAAATGCTTAAAGAGGCTCTACCCTTTCTTATTCCGTTGATTATCGCGCAGTTTTCGCTTTTCGGAATTGCGCTCTGTCATATCCTCACTCATAAGAATTACAAAAGAGGAAACAGAGCTTTGTGGATAGTTATATCTTGCATTAACTTCATAGGCCCCATAGCGTACTTCGTTTTTGGCAAAGAGGATTCGTAATGGACATTTTAACGATCAGAGATCTCCGAAAAAGCTTTGGAGACAAAGAGGTTTTGAAGGGTCTTGACCTGACCGTTCCCGAAAACAGCATTTTCGGATTCGTAGGCAAAAACGGCGCGGGTAAGACCACTGCTATGAAGGCTGTATTGGGACTTTTAAAGGCTGACGGCGGTGAGATATACGTTTGTGGAAAAAAAGTTGCTTTCGGTCAGACAGATACCAACAAATTTATAGGATATCTCCCTGACGTGCCCGAGTTTTACTCATTTATGACCGCGGGAGAGTATCTGAAGCTCTGCGGTGAGAGCCTTGGGTTGAAAAAGGACGAAATACAAAAGAGAAGCGAGGAGCTTTTGGCTTTGGTAGGTCTTTCGGGTGAAACTCACCGTATAAAGGGCTATTCGAGAGGAATGAAGCAGAGGCTCGGTATAGCGCAGGCGCTCTTGTCTCGTCCCAAGCTGCTTATCTGCGACGAGCCGACGAGCGCGCTTGACCCCATCGGAAGAAAAGAGATACTTGATATTCTGCTTTCGGTAAAGGAACAGACCACGGTAATCTTTTCCACCCATATCCTCTCCGACGTTGAGAGGATATGCACGTCGGTCGCCCTGCTTCACGACGGCAGAATAGCTATGCAGGGAAGCGTTGACGAACTAAAAAAGGTTCGCCGCGCCGAAGAATTCGCAGTTGAAACGGTGGATTCCAACGGCGCAGAGCGGTTAAGGGAAGCCTTTCCCGAGGCAAGAGCCGACGGCAACGATACTCTCGTTTTTTCGGGCGGCGATGACGCTCTTTTTGCGGTAATGGAGTTTGTAAAGGATAACAGGATCGCCGTGCGCCGCATTGAAAGGCTTGAGCCGACCCTTGAATCACTGTTTTTGGAGGTGGTCGGAGCATGAGAGCCTTTATTGCGTTTTTCAAAAAAGAGCTGCTTGAAAGCGCGAGAAGCAGTAAGCTTTTGCTTATAGGAATTTTGTTTTGCTCGTTTGGTATTATGAATCCCGCAATAGCAAAGCTGACCCCTTGGCTTTTCGAGCTCATGGGTGACGAGCTTGCCGAGAGCGGAATGATAATCACCGAGGTCACCGTAGACGCTATGACATCCTGGACGCAGTTTTTCAAAAATATCCCCATGGCGCTTATCGCATTTGTTTTGATATACGGCGGAATATTTACGAAGGAATACGAGAGCGGAACTCTTATTCTCGTTCTCACAAAAGGGCTTTCAAGATATAAGGTGGTGCTTGCGAAGGCGGCGGTCTTGTCGATCCTCTGGAGCGCGGGCTATTGGCTCTGCTTTGCCATTACCTACGGATATAACGCCTATTTCTGGGATAACGGTATCGCGCAAAATCTTTTGCCCGCTGCGCTTTTGTGGTGGCTGTTCGGAATTTTCGTAGCTGCCTTGCTCGTCTTTTTCTCGGTTTTGGCTAAAAGTTACGGAATCGTGCTTCTCGGAGTTGGCGGCTGCGTTTTCGCTTCATATCTGCTTTCGGTCTTCCCCAAGGCGGTAAAATATCTGCCGACCTCACTTATGAACGGAATGACATGGCTTACGGGAGCGGAAAAGATAGGTGATTATCTCCCCGCGATCATCATAACGGCGGTTCTGAGCGTCGCCCTCGTGGCAGTCAGCGTGCCAATGTTTAATAAGAAGCAGCTATAAAAAAGGTGCCGGCTCAAATTTTAGTATTTGAGTCGGCACTATTTTTGTGAAATGGCAATAAAAAAGATATTTTCGAGAGTTTTCGTATGGACTTGAACTCATGTGATCACATAAGCGTTACAGTCTGCCGATATCTTTCATAGTGCTACGATATCTTCTCTCACAAAACCCACCGCCGTTCCAAAACCATTATACCACACTTCGGTTAAAATTCAACTGTATTTCATCACACAAAGCAAACGGTTTAATTCCGTTTGCGCGAAGCGCAACTTCATTGGGCGCAAGCCCACATCATTGTGAAGCACATCATTTGTACGAAGTGCAACCTCGTTCATTTGTGCCGCGCGGGGCGGCAATGAAGTTGACCTTCGGTCAAATGATGTTGTGCCTTGTGGCACAAATGAAAAAATCCAAGTCTTTGGGGGCGTACCCTAAAGGACAGTTTTTCAAAAATATGGTATATCTCAAAAGAGGTATGCCATATTTTGTATTTGTGGACACAAATGCAGTGCTTGTAAGGAAAATTGATAAGGCATAGATGTACACAAGGGCGGCTCTT
>JAZMZI010000033.1:0-6602 GCA_045585895.1 Eubacteriales bacterium | reverse complement strand
GATGTCGTGACGAATAAAAATGCGGCTTGCTGCTTTTTTATTCGTGAGACCCCCCTACCCTTAAGCGGCGTTTCTTTTGTAACTTTTCTTGCCGCTGATGGCAAGAAAAGTTAGTAATAACCCACCGACAAATCAAAATTTGAAAACAATTAAATTAACATAAAAACAAAGGAATCCAAAACTATGAACTACACAAGTACAAGAGGTCGTTCGGGCGAAAATCGCTCGGCAGCAGAAATAATCAAACAGGGCTTGGCTCTCGACGGCGGTCTTTTCATTCCCGAAGAGATCCCCGCACTCACCGAAAACGAGGTTATGGCGCTTTGCAAAAAGTCTTACCCCGAAAGAGCCGCTGCGATCCTTTCAAAGTATCTTTCCGACTACACCTACGAGGAGCTTCTCTCCGACTGCGAAAAAACTTACTGCGAAGCAAGCTTCCCCGGCGGTGCCGCGCCTCTCGTCAAGGCGCGCGAGGGCGTTTATTCCCTTGAGCTTTGGCACGGTCCCACCGCCGCGTTTAAGGATATGGCGCTTCAGATCATGCCCCGTCTCCTTTCCCGCGCTCTCGTTAAGACCGGTGAGAAGCGCACCGCGCTTATTCTCGTCGCTACCTCCGGTGACACGGGCAAGGCGGCTCTTGAAGGATATAAGGATATCGACGGCATCAGAATGATGGTATTCTATCCCGTTGACGGTGTCAGCCGTGTGCAAAAGATGCAGATGGCTACCCAGACAGGCTCCAACGTCAGCGTTATGGCTATCCGCGGCAACTTTGACGACGCTCAAAGCGGCGTTAAGAAGATCTTCTCCGACGGCGAGGCTGTCGCTTTCCTTGACGAAAACGGTCACTTCTTCTCCAGCGCAAACTCTATAAACTGGGGCAGACTTGCACCCCAGATAGTTTACTACGTCTCGGCTTACTGCGACCTTTTGAACAACGGAACGATAAAGTACGGTGACAAGATCAACGTTTGCGTTCCCACGGGTAACTTCGGCAACATATTTGCGGCATACCTTGCAAAGCTTATGGGACTTCCCATCGGCAAGCTGGTCTGCGCTTCCAATAAGAACAATATCCTTACCGATTTTCTCAACACGGGCGTTTACGACCGCAACCGCGCCTTCCATCTCACTATGTCTCCCTCTATGGACATACTCATCTCCTCCAACCTTGAGCGTCTTCTCGCCTTTACCGCAGGCAAGGACGAGTGCGCCAAGTACATGGATTCCCTTGCGGCAAATGGTGCTTACGAGGTTTCCGACACTGTTAAGGCGAAGATTTGTGAAAACTTCTGCGGTTACTTTGCCGACGAGACCGAAACGAGCGCGACTATCAATAAGTACTACAACGAATACGGCTACCTTGCCGACACCCACACCGCCGTTGCACTCTGCTCTGCTGACAAGTATATAGCTGAAAGCGGTGACAACACACCTATGGTTGTGGCATCTACCGCAAGCCCCTATAAGTTCGCGGCTGACGTATGCAAGTCTCTCGGCATGGAAAAGCCTGCCGACGACATGGACGCCCTCGATATGCTCTCTGATTTTTCCAAGACCGAGATAAGCTATCCTCTTCGCGGTCTCTCCGAAAGAGAGGTAAGATTTACCCGCGTTATCGACGCCTGCGAAATGCTCAACGTCGTTAAGGAATACGTGAAATAAAAACGGGAGGGACACAAGCCCCTCCCCTACAATGAAACATTGTAGTAATTAACAGTTGCCCTCACACTTGAAGGTTGCGCAAACGGTATCCGCGCTCTTCTCCGCATGAGTAGGTCCTACGTGGATATTTTCAGCGGTGCAATAGCTTTCACCGTCGTGATATACGCAATTCTTAACGGAGCAATTGATGCCCTTGATGTGCTTCTCGCACTTGCAATTTTCATTCATCATGAAATTCACACTTCCTTTTTGATCAATTTTCAAAATGCCTGTCCGTCGCTTACGCGGCAGAAGGGTGTGTCTCGGCTTTCGCCGATAATCTTATTTTTCCCCGCAAAAATCAAAATATTTAGCGCTTTTTGAGGTAAAAAATGTCTGTATTCACTCTTGCCGATCTTCATCTTTCCACCGACTCCAAGACCGATAAGTCTATGGAGGTCTTTGGCGCGCGTTGGCAGGATTACATGACTAAAATTGAAAAAAACTGGAACGCGGTAGTTTCTGACAGCGACGTAGTCGTTGTACCCGGCGACATTTCATGGGCAACTCGGCTTGAAGATGCCGAAAGCGACCTTCGCTTTCTTAATTCTCTCAACGGAAAAAAGCTGATTGGTAAGGGAAATCACGATTTTTGGTGGACTACCGCGACGAAAATGAATGCGTTTTTTGAGCAAAAAGGGTTTTCAACGATATCTATTCTCTACAACAACGCATATATTGTTGAAGATAGAATAATCTGCGGTACGCGCGGCTGGTTCCCCGACGAAAGCAAACAGATCACCGTTGGTGAGGTCGATCACGCGAAGATCGTTAACCGCGAGGTCACTCGATTGAATCTCAGTCTCGACGCGGCAAAAAAACTCCAATCCGAGTTTGAGATTGAAAACGGAAAGATTCTCCCCATCACAGTCTTTCTTCACTTCCCTCCAATTTGGGGTGACTTTATAATGCGCGAATTCATTGATATCTTCCATGAATACGGCATAAAAGAGTGCTATTTCGGTCACATACATTCGGCATACTCGCAGGTTGGAAAATTTGACTTCGAGGGCATCAAATTCACTCTCGTTTCTTCGGATTTTCTCAATTTTCACCCAATTATTATTTAATATTCCTCATACGCGGGTGTTTTCGCGCAAAATTATGATTTTTTTGCGGTTTTTGAAAGCAAAAATGCAAAAAACTCTTGACAAACAAGCAAAAAAAAGGTAAAATAAAATGATGTCGTCCGCACACGTTTCGCGCGGTCGCTCAAAAAGTAAAAAATATATTTATATAAAACTTTGGAGGTTTTAAAATGAAGCTTTTAAAGCAGGAAGTCGGCGAGAAGAGCACTATTAAGATAGAGTTCTCCGTTGACAAGGAAGTATTTGACAAGGCAGTTGATAAGGTTTACCGCAGACAGGTAAAGAAGATCAACGTTCCCGGTTTCAGAGCAGGTAAGGCTCCCCGCGCTATCATCGAGAAGATGTACGGCTCGGGTGTATTCTACGAGGATGCTATCAACGATCTTATTCCCGAGAACTACACCGCCGCTTGCAAGGAAGCAGGTATCGATCCCGTTGGTCAGCCTGAAATCGATATAGTTTCCATCGATGAGAACGGTCTCGTTCTCTCCGCTATCGTTCCCGTAAAGCCCGAGTGCACTCTCGAGGGCTACAAGGGTCTTGAGGTAGCTAAGATTGTTGAACCCGTTACCGACGAGGAGCTTGATAACGAAATTAAGACCATCCGCGAGAGACAGTCCCGCGAGATCGAGGTTGAGGACGACACCGCCGCTGAAATGGGCGACGTTGCCAAGATCGACTTCGACGGTTATATTGACGGCGTTGCATTCGAGGGCGGTAAGGGTGAGAACTACTCTCTTAAGCTCGGCTCCGGTTCCTTCATCCCCGGATTTGAGGAGCAGGTTGCAGGTCACAAGATCGGTGACGAGTTCGACGTAAACGTTCCTTTCCCCGCAGACTATCACGCAGAGGAGCTTGCAGGCAAGGAAGCTTGCTTCAAGTGCAAGATTAACGCTATCACCAAGATCGAGCTTCCCGAGCTTGACGACGATTTCGCAAAGGACGTTTCCGAATTCGATACTCTTGATGAATATAAGGCAGATCTTAAGGCAAAAATCGAAAAGAGACACGAGAACGCGGCTGAGGCTGAGTTTGAGGAAAAGCTTATCGACGCTCTTATCGAAAAGCTTGAGGGCGAGATCCCCGAGGCTATGTTTGACGCTGAGACCGAAAACTTCGTAAGAGATTACGACAACCGTCTCCGTCAGAGCGGACTTGATCTCAAGACCTACTTCCAGTACACCGGTCTTGACCTCGACAAGCTCCGCCAGCAGATGAGACCTCAGGCTGAAAAGCAGGTAAAGGCTCGTCTCGCTCTTGAGACTGTTGCAAAGGCTGAGGCAATCGAGGTTACCGAGGATGAGCTTAACGCCGAGTACGAGCTTATCGCTACCACTTACGGCATCGAAAAGGATCAGGTTAAGAACATGGTAGACGAGGCTATGGTAAAGGCTGACGTAAGCGTTAGAAAGGCTATGCAGGTAGTTAAGGACAACGTTAAGGCGGCTAAAAAGGCAAGCAAGCCCCGCAAAAAGAAGGTAGCTGAGCCTGCGGCAGAGGAAGCAGCTCCCGAAGCGGCTACTGAAGCTAAAACCGAAGAATAATTTTACTTAAAAGTTTGCGCCGTGGACAATAATAGTTACACGGCGCAAACCTGTCTAATAAGCCTTATTACATATACGAATGAAAGCGAGGTTTTATACTATGGATAACTCCATCCTTCGTAATGCACTCGTGCCTATGGTGGTTGAGCAGACCGGCAGAGGCGAGCGCTCTTACGACATCTTTTCACGACTCTTAAATGACAGAATAATTTTCCTCTCCGACGAGGTCAACGACGCCACCGCTTCTCTCGTGGTTGCGCAGATGCTATTTCTCGAGGCGCAGGATCCCACCAAGGACATTTCCTTTTATATCAACTCCCCCGGAGGAAGCGTTACCGCAGGCATGGCGATCTACGACACTATGCAGTACATCAAGTGCGACGTGTCCACCATCTGTATCGGTATGGCGGCAAGCATGGGGGCATTCCTTCTTTCTGCGGGAACCAAGGGCAAAAGAATTGCTCTCCCCCACAGCGAGATCATGATCCACCAGCCTTTAGGCGGCGCTCAGGGTCAGGCAAGCGACATCAAGATCCGCGCCGAGCTTATCCTCCGCACGAGAGATATGCTCAACAAGATCCTTTCCGAAAACACGGGCAAACCCATTGAACAGATCGAAAAGGACACCGACAGAGACAACTTTATGACCGCCGAGCAGGCTCTTGAATACGGTATTATCGACCGCATTATCACAAAGCACGAATAATCGAAAGGCACTACAGAAATGTCTACTAATAACAACACACCCAATGAACAGTCCGTAAGATACTGCTCCTTTTGCGGAAGAAATGAGAATCAGGTCAATTTCCTGATTCCCTCTCCCGCGGGAGTTTATATCTGCGACTATTGCGTTGAGACCTGCGCCGATATGATCTACGAAACTCAATTGGCGGAAAGCGATCTGGAAGAGCTTACCCTCTCCTCGCTTCCCAAGCCGAGAGAGATCAAGGCGGCTCTTGACGAGCACGTTATCGGTCAGGACGAGGCAAAAATAGCCCTTTCCGTTGCGGTCTACAACCATTATAAGCGCATTCTCTCAAAGGAGGACTCCTCGCGTTCTCGCCGGTCAAAAAAGGTGCAGAATGAAAGCGACGGAGTTGAGATACAGAAAAGCAACGTTCTCCTTCTCGGCCCTACCGGAGTTGGTAAGACCTATCTGGCGCAGACTCTTGCAAAAACCTTGCAGGTTCCCTTCGCTATTGCCGACGCTACCACACTCACCGAGGCAGGATATGTTGGCGAGGACGTTGAAAACATACTTCTCCGCCTTATTCAGGCAGCAGACTTCGACGTTGAGCTTGCCGAAAGAGGTATTATCTATATCGACGAGGTAGATAAGATCTCCCGTAAGAGTGAAAACCGTTCTATAACCCGTGACGTATCGGGTGAGGGCGTTCAGCAGGCACTTCTCAAAATACTTGAGGGTACGGTGGCAAACGTTCCTCCTCAGGGCGGCAGAAAGCACCCCAATCAGGAGTTTATCAAGATCAACACCGAGAATATTCTCTTTATCTGCGGCGGCGCGTTTGACGGTCTCGACAAGGTCATCGAACAGCGCAAGGGTAAAAGACTTATCGGTTTCTCGGGCGAGAGCGACAAGACGACGGGAGCGAGTAAAAACGGCATATTCGGTGACGTTACAGCTCACGATATCGTAAAATTCGGCCTCATTCCCGAGCTTGTAGGTCGACTCCCTGTTATCGTTTCTCTCACCGAACTTGATAACGACGCGCTGATAAGGATCCTCACTGAGCCGAAGAACGCTATTATCAAGCAGTACAAAAAGCTTTTTGAAATCGACGGCGTTACACTCTCATTTGAAGACGAGGCTCTCAAGAGCATAGCCGAGCTTGCGATTGAAAGAAAGACCGGTGCGCGCGGACTTCGCTCCATTATTGAGGGCGTAATGACGAGAATTATGTACGACGTTCCCTCACGCGAAGACGTTGAGGAGGTCGTAATCACCCGCGATTGCGTCATAAGCGGTGCTGAACCTTTTATGAGATTGAAAGCACCCGCGCTCTCTTCGGGAAATGAAAAAATCACGAATTTGATCGAATAAGTAAGAAAACCGCCCAAGGGGCGGTTTTCTTTTTGTAAAATTGGGGTTTAGCTAACGGTTTAGGGCGAAGCCTTCTTAAAAGTTTTTACGTCGCAGAGTTTGCTTGCAAACTCGAGCAAATCTCGCTTGCGAGTTTGCAGTTTTTCTCAAAAAGCGACCGCTGATCCAACGCGCGGAGCGTTGGTCGCCTCCGCAGAGGCGAAA
>JAZMZI010000032.1:0-1722 GCA_045585895.1 Eubacteriales bacterium | reverse complement strand
AGCTGCGAAGAAGGTGTAAGCCATACCGCCGCCTACGATGAGGGTATCAACCTTTTCCATAAGGTTTGTGATAACGCCGATCTTATCGGAAACCTTTGCACCGCCGAGGATAGCAACGAGAGGTCTCTTGGGATTTTCAAGAGCACCGCCGATGTATTCGAGCTCCTTACGGATGAGGTAGCCGCCTACTGCGGGAAGGTAATCAGCAACACCTGTTGTTGAGCTGTGTGCTCTGTGAGCTGAACCGAAAGCATCGTTTACATAGATTTCTGCAAGTGAAGCGAGAGCCTTTGAAAATTCGGGATCGTTCTTTGTTTCTTCCTTGTGGAAACGAACGTTTTCAAGAAGAAGAACCTCGCCTTCCTTAAGGTCAGCAGCGAGAGCTTGTGCGCTTTCGCCAACAACGTCCTTAGCCATCTTAACCTCGATGCCGAGAAGCTCGCCGAGTCTTACAGCAACGGGAGCGAGAGAGAATTCGGGCTTGAATTCACCCTTGGGTCTGCCGAGGTGTGAGCAAGCGATAACCTTTGCACCGTTATCGAGAAGATACTTGATTGTGGGAAGAGAAGCAACGATTCTCTTGTCGCTTGTGATAACGCCGTTTTCCATCTTAACGTTAAAATCGCAGCGGATGAGGACCTTTTTGCCTCTTACGTCGATGTCTTCAACTGACTTTTTGTTTAATACGTTCATTGTGGTTCGTCCTTTCGTAATTTATATATACTATAAAAAATTGCCATTGACTATTTTATAATATTATGCCCTTTTTTTCAAGTGTTTTGATATAAAAAATACTGATAGCGGTATGTTAATTTATAAATGCGCAATTCGCAGAACCTCTCCGACGGATGTTGCACATCCGCCACCTCTCCTTTCAGGAGAGGCAAGTCTAAGGTTTGCACCTTCGGTGCTATTGTAACGCAATCGCGCCCGACAGTGTAGAAGCGGCAAAAGCCTATCCCGCCTCGCAAGGCTTTTATTATATAGTGCGCGGGGAACACTTTATTGTTTATGCTTACGACGGCGCGTGACTACTGACTACTGGCTACTGACTACTTTTTCGGTACGCGTTCCGCGTGGGTGCTGACGGCAAAGCTTCATCCCGCCCAACCCTCTCCGTCAATGCTTTGCATCGCCACCTCTCCCAAGGGGAGAGGCAAGGGCATTGAGCCTTAAAATAAAAATGATGTTTCTTGGCTCTCCCTTCGGGAGAGCTGTCAAATCGGCTGTGCAGATTTGACTGAGAGGGAGCGCGCCCTGTCCGCACCTCACCGCATAATACCCCTTACTGCAAATCGTGTCGGATAAAACTTTAATTTTAATGTGATTATTTTATAATATCTGTATCTGCCCGAAATCTTTACCACGGGCGGGTGTGTATCGGCAAACTTCTCGGGTCGCCGTGGACGTCGACCCCTACAACCGCTTTCTTCAAAACACGCCACCGTAGGGACACGGCTCGCCGTGTCCGCTGACCGTCACCCCGCACTAAACCTGTAGGGACCGACGTCTCGGCGGTCCGTAATCCTTGTTGCAAAATACCCTGCATGTCAAAACCGCAGGGGCGGCTATCAGCCGTATTGTTGACAAGACTATCGCTTTGTGATAAATTAGAATTACAGATTGACGGACATTGCTGTCGGTTTGGAAATATAATTAACACACAGAAATGATCACTTGTGTTATCTTAAATAAAATTATGGAGTATGCTATGGAAAGGAA
>JAZMZI010000031.1:0-20754 GCA_045585895.1 Eubacteriales bacterium | reverse complement strand
AAAAGCCACACAAAATGAGGAAATCCGCCGAAAAATCGGCGGATTTCGACATTATAAAAGCAAAAACATTATTTTTTAGTTGAATTTTGTCTTTTCTTTTAAAAGTGGCTTTTGTTCTGCGCTAAATGAGCCAGCCCCTTTCATTTAAATATTCATGCCGTTAAAATTCGGGCTTGCCAAACACGGGGAAGTCGTTTTCGTCCCAAGTAAAGGGCTGAGTGAAGACGCTACGTCCCGTCCAACCGGTTCCCGACGTGAGATTCGCGTGGTAGACGATATAATCGACCTCGTTTTCTCCTTCCGTGACCGTTGTAAACGAACAGTGACCGGGGCCGAAAATTTTATCGGTCTTTTCAAATACCGCGCGGTCGGTCTTTTTCCAGTTTTCACGGTCTAAGATGTCGCCGCTTCCGTCAAAAGTAAGAATTCCGAGACAGTATTCGTCGTATTTGCTGTCGTTTGCCGAGTAAACGATATGTATCTTGCCGTTTCTGTAAAGCACCGCGGGGCCCTCCATAACGAGACCCACCTTGGTCTCAAAGGCGAGAGAAGGCTCGCTCAGCTCACAGACCCTGCCCGTGACCGAAAGAGGGTCGCTCATTTTTGCCATATAGAGCTTGCGGCAGGTGGTCCAGACGTAATAAAGCTCGCCGCCGTGATAAAGGACGGTGCCGTCTATCTGCCATCTCTGTTCAATTCCGCTTACCTTGCCCATATACTCGTACTCGCCCACGGGGCCGTCGCCCTTGTGCGCGAGAGCCGTCATAACGTGCATATTCGCTCCGTGGTCGGGCGCGGCGTAAATATACCACGCGTCGCCTATCTTGTGAAGCTCGGGGGCGTACCACTCTTTAAGCGCGCCTTCCTTTTCGCAGTCGTAGACCGTGTGTACCTTGCCGCCGCCTATCCCGAAAAGGGAGTCTGATTCGGATATGCAGACCGCGTTTTCCGTGGAGTAGCAGTGATAATATTTTCCGTTATGCCTTATAACGTAAGGGTCGGAGGTGTTGTTGGCGGCACTGTTGGGGATTATGGGGTTTTGATAGTTTTTCATAAGCTTCTCCCGAACAGGTCGTAATTCAACCAAAGAACGCTGTATCTGTCCTTTAAGTCTTTTGCATAAAGGAGAGCGTCCGCTATCTTTTCCTCACCGTAAAGCGAGGTAAAGGAGGAATGATCAAGACCCACCTTTTCGCAAAGGGCAAGCATTTCGTCAGCGGTGGGGGCAGAGGAGAGGATGGAGCGGATCTCGTTCCATTTTTCCTTGTATATTTTTACGCGGTCGATATCGTACCAACCCATTCTGTCTTGCAGAGCTATGACCTCGTCGGCAACGCTGCCGTAGATGCGGCGGACGTTGTCAATATAATCTTCGCGGTCAAAAGAGTATTCGTAAGCCGAAATATCGTCGATCGAAAGCAGCTTTTCACGAATCTTAGCCGTTTCCACCGCCGAGAAGCAGACGTCGACGCCGTGAGGAAGATAGGCTTCGCCGCGCTCAATGCCGACTATCTCAAAAAAGTGGGAAAGATGGTGCTCACTGCCCGAGGCGGGACGGGAGTTGCCGACGTAAGCCATAAGTATGCCAACGGCAACCAGAGCCTCCATCAAAGCTCCGATAGCCTTTTCTTCGCGGTTTTTAATACCGTCTGCAAGGCTTACGGTCTCTTCGACGGTCTCCAAGGTCGCGTTTAAAACGAAATTGCAGACGTATTCGCCGTTAACGCAGGCGGAAAGCTTCCAGTCGTTAAGGCAGGAGTATTTTCCGATTATGTCGCCGTAGCCCGCCTGTATCATCTCGTAGGGGGCGTTTGCCAAAACCTCGGTGTCGGCGATTATCGCTTGAGGAACGTTTGCGTTGAGAGTGACCTTCATGCCGTTAAGGATAAGCGCCGAGCCTTTACTTGCGTAGCCGTCCATTGAGGGGGCGGTCGCCACGATAAAATACCGAAGATTCGCCTTGAAGCTGACTATTTTGCAGAGGTCGTTTATAACGCCCGAGCCGACGCCGACGATAAGGTCGCAATCACTCGTAAGAGAATTTTCGATCTCGGCAATAGCATCCTCGTTGGGAACCAGAACGCCCTCGCGCTGAAAAATCACGCGGGCAGATACTTTCGCGCCGAGGATCTCGTCAGCGGCTTTTCCGCAGACCGCGTAGGTGTTGCTATCGGCAACGAGAAGAATTTTTTTATGTTTTTCGGTAAGTGTTTTGAGGGAAGCGCAGGCATTTTTGCCTATCACCACACGGTCTATGGGGCATCTGTGCGCCATTCCGCACTCACAGCTTTCTTTTCCGATAAGTAATTCTTTTATATCCATTTGACCCTCCAAGGCTCAAAGCAGCTCACTGACGTATTCTTCGAGACGGGTGTAATCGTCAACCTTAATGAAGCCAAAATCCGAAAGATAAACGGATTCATCGTTACCGCCCGTACCGTAATCGTCGCCGACGAAGACTACCTCGTCGTGAGAAAAGCCCTTTTCACGGCAATAGAGGTCGAGTGCGTGATACTTGTCGTAGGGCTTGGGCGCCATATCGAAGGAGGACGAGCCGCCCACGAACACCACGTATTCGGGGAAAAGCTCGCAGACCTCGGCGTATATAGCGCGGCGGCGACTTCTGTCGGGATCGAAAGCCAGCTTGTCTGCCTGCGCGGCTTTAGTGCCGAGAATAGCAAAGGTCACGCAGCCCGAGGGGTGAAATTCAACACTCTCGCCCGCAAAATCCGTAAATCCGTATTTCTCGCGCAGATAGGTCACCCTTTTTTCAACGCTTTCGCGGTTGCAGGGGAGAGTGAGATCGCGCTCGGTAACAATATTCTTGGTCTCACCGTCGTAACGGCAGTATTGGAGACCGTAATTTCCGATTATGTCAATGGGAAATTCGCCCATTTGATTGAAAATGCGGCGGCATTGTCCCGCGCCCACCATGAGGAGGGAATATTTTTTCGAAAGTCGCTCGAGTACGGAGCGGTTTTTTTCGTCAAGGGGAGTTTTATGTTGGGTAAGCGTGCCGTCGAGGTCGAAGGCTATAAGCTTTATCATGTCGTTTTTTCTCTTTATGATGAAATTTACCGTTTACTTAAGGAAGGGCTCGGAAGGACCCTTGGGGTACTCGCCCATGGTCGTTATCAGCTCCAGTCCTATCTCTCTGCCGCGGAGCACCGCGTTTTTCACGGCTTCGGTGTCGCCTGTGAAGGCGATTATGACCTCGTTGGAGTGACTTGTGCCGCGGTCGGGAGTCATATATTTCACTATCTCCACGTCGGCACTTTTTACGGCGGCGTCCGCCATTACGAGACCGATAGCGGCGGGGGAGCCTGCCATAAAGCCGAAGGCTCTGCCGAGGGGCACTCCGAAGAATTGAGACAAGACCTGACCCGCCCTTGCGGAGTAAGCGAATTCAAGGTGCCCCGCAGAGTTTATGTAGACCTCGCCCGCGTGTTTCTTCGTCAGCTTGAGGGCGATCTCAACGGCGCGCCGCGCGTCGCTGACGTCGCGGCTTCCCACGACGATATAGTTACCGTGACCGCCCCAGCCCTTGGTGTCACGGGGGAGCTCTGCGGAGACGAGAACGGCGTTGGTGTTCTTCACGGCTTCGTCCACGGCGCAAAGCTGACCCGCAGCTCCCGTGCGCGAGCTTATAAGACCGAGAGCCTTAACGTCCTCGGGGAGGTTCATTTCTTTTCTCAGAGAGGGGTCGATACCGGGGATAACCAGCCCCACGGTGTCAAGCACGGTAGTTCCCACAAATTCGGGAAGCGCGCAGTTTTTGTTAAATACGTTGTCCATAAGTTTAATAATATGTGTTTTTCAAATTTTGATTTGGCGGTTAGTTGGACGACACCCTAAATCGTAGGGGCGGTCAGCGCAGAACCCCCAAAGCTCGGCTACGCTCGCTTCGGGGAACCCCACGCGCGCCCGCCATGGCGAACGTTCAACAATAACGTTCACGGGGCGTCGAGGTAGCGAAGCGGCGACGCGGTAGTGAATGGCTGCCTGTGGCAGGCAGAGCCGCGGCGTGACCGAACGATTTAAATCGATTGAACGGGCGGCCGATGACCGCCCCTACGACAATGTTTATCTTAAACGCGCCGTTAAACCCCAATTTATTTACCGAAAGGAGACCAAAATGGAAAACAGAATAGACCTGCCCATCGCGGTCATTGATTCGGGTGTCGGCGGTATCAGCGTTCTGCGCGAACTTATAAAAATCTTACCCCAAGAGAACTTTTTATATTTTGGAGATTCAAAAAACGCTCCTTACGGAACTAAAAGCCGCGCTGAAATCCTTGAAATTACGAAAAACAATCTTGAAACGCTGAAAAAACGCGGCATTAAGGCTTTAGTCGTTGCCTGCAATACCGCCACCAGCGCGGCGGTCAGAGTTTTACGCGAGGAGAATCCCGATCTTATCATAGTTGGCATAGAGCCTGCAATCAAGCCTGCGAGCAAGCTTTGTGATGCTCCGAGAATCCTCGTTATGGCGACCCCTCTCACTTTAAAGGAGGAAAAATTCAAAAATCTCGTTGCGAGATTTGAGAATAACGGCGAATTTATTCCTCTGCCCTGCTCGGGACTTGCAGATCTTATCGAAACGGGTGACGTTGACGGTGAGCGGATAAAAACCTACCTTCGAGATCTGTTTTCGCCCTATATTGAAGAAAAAATCGACGGAATAGTGCTCGGTTGCACTCATTACCCTCACGTCCGTCACGTGATAGACGAAATATGGCGCGGCAGAGTTGCGATTCTCGACGGCGGTGAGGGCACCGCGCGTGAAACCTATCGCAGACTTGAAGAAAAAGGACTTTTACATAACGGCAAAGGCAGCGTTGAGATACTCAACACCTCAAGCGACGAAAAAATGATAGAAATATCAAAAAAGCTTTTATACGTATAACGAAAACCGCCAAGGATTCATTTCCTTGGCGGCTTTATTTGATTTTTAACGATTTACAAAACTCTCCTGAGTCCTTTTTTATATTTTGAGCGAACGACCGCAAAGGCAATAACGTTTACTCCCATTCTGATTATCCATGAAACGAGGAAGCAGAACGTGACCATAAAAAATCTTTCATAGGTAGGCTTTTCCGCAAAAAACGGGTAGATTCCCTGCATCCAGATAATTCGGAAAATAAATACCGAAAAGATCGAATTTATTGCGCTGACCGTGGAATAACCGTAGGCTTGAAGCGTACTTCCAAAAACGTTGTTGATACATGCCACAAAGTAGAACAGTGTGGTACAGGACATACGAACAAGACCGAATGTTATTGCGATCTCATTGTCGTAACCAACGATGGTTCCAAGCCAAAATCTTCCCGTGAAGAAGGTTATCGTACCCACGGCTCCGCCAAAAATCGTTGTGATAAGCATACATTGCCAAAACGTCTTTTTTACTCTGTCAGGCTTATTGGCACCGATATTCTGACCGATAAAAGTTGCCGCAGTGACCGAGACAGGTCCCGAGGTGGCTGAAACGATATTTTCTATGGTACTTGCGGCTCCGTTACCCGCAGTTGCAAAATAACCGAAGGCGTTTATTGCGGAGGATATCTGAAGATTGGACAGCGGAAAGATCGCGCTTACCAGCATCATGGGCAATCCATAACGCATTATACTTCCAAATGCCCTCAACGATAGTTTCATTTTTCTTATAACGACCTTGCAGGGGCCGTCCATCTTTATAAGACGAACCGAAACGAGTATCGCGCAGACTACCTGTGAAGCCACGGTGGCGACCGCAACGGCAATGACCTTTTGAGGCAATATAAGGCACAAAATAATATTAAGAACGACGTTGGTCACACCGCCTATCATTATATAATAAAGCGGACGTTGGGTATCTCCGCCTGCGGTAATTGCCGCGGAGCCGAAGTTATAAAGCATTATAAAAGGCGCCGCCATAGTGTAGATGCGGATGTAAAAGAGCGCTCCCTCAAAACATTCCTCGGGGCAATTGGTTATTTCAAGAAACCACGGCGCGGCAAAAAATCCCACTACCGCAACGACTACTCCGATCATAATCGACATTATAAGCGAAGTATCGGTGGTCTTTCGCACGTTCAGGTGGTCACGGGCGCCTATCTGTCGCGCCAGAACTACTCTCGAGCCGCTGGCAAGACCGACAAAGCTGGTTACAAGCAACGCAGTTACCGAGCTTGTGGCACTGACTGACGCGACCGCCGCGGGATCCGCCATCTGTCCCAGAACCACGATATCAATAGCGTTGAAAAGCTGTTGTATCAGCGTGCTGAGTATCAGCGGAATTGCGTATTGAATTATTTTCGGAAGCAGCCTGCCCTCGGTTGCATCTATGCTTTTAGCCTTCAAAAAATTCATTTCAACATCCTCGTTCGGAAAAGTGTCTTATTTCAAAAAACACCGTACGAATTATTAAAAAATTCACGACAAGCGCCGCTATCATATGATAGCGGCGCAAAAAAATGTTAGTCTATAACGACGGTAGAAGCGTACTCTACCATCTTATCCTTCTTGCTCTCATATTCGTCCTCGTTACAAACGAAGAGAACCATATACGAGTCGACATCGTCACCGTAGAAAACCGAAAGGCACTTTATTCTCTGTCCGTCAAGATCCTCAGAGAACTCGTACGCAAGCTGTCCGTTGACCTCAAGCAATTTGAAATCATAATCCTCGTATTCATAACCGTCAAAATCTTCAGGCTTGTAATCATCGAAAGCACTTCCGTCGCCCTTCTGATGAGCAACGACGACAGCCATTCCGTCAACCAGAGACACGTAGGGTCTCATTTCCATATCAACGGTATCAAAGGCGTTTTCACCGATGATCTTTTCTAAGATATCCGCCGCATCAACGTAGGACATGGGAAGATCGATCGAGAGACCTCCTACCTCTTGTGTCTTGGCTCCGCAGGATACCAAGCTGAGCATCATGATCGCTACTATTGCGATCGCCAAAATCTTTTTCATAGTCAAATTCCTTTCTGTCTATGTTTTTTATTTCATCGAGAATTTATAGACCGTATTATGTACGTAGGTATCACCCATGTCAAGAGTACAGTCGGTAAAATCCTCGTGATTTACACTGTCGGGCATCTTCTGCGTCTCAAGGCAGAACATATTTTGCTTTGCCTGAGGATATCCACCCTTGAAGGGGTGTTCTTCGTTAATCAGGAAGTTGCCTGAATAGAACTGAACACAGGGCATATCGGTAAATACCTCCATAACTCTGCCGCTCTTGGGTTCATAAACGCGAATACGCGCTGCTGCCATCGGGTCTTCTCTCTCAACGAAATTGATGCAATGGTCGTAGCCTCCCGCGAGACGAAGAGGCTCGTAGGAAAGATCGAAATCCTTACCCATAGTCTTGGGAACGCTGAAATCAAACGCGGTATCTTTAACGGGGATCATTCTGCCCGTGGGGATAAGGTTTTCGTCGGTCTCAAGGAAGCTTTCGGCATCCATCCACATCTCGTGGTCAAAAACCTTGCCCGAAGCAAAGCCCGCGAGGTTGAAATAGGTGTGATTTGTAAGATTAAGCACCGTCTTTTTATCGGTGGTAGCGCGATAAGATAAAGAAAGCGCGTTATCCTGACTTAACTTATAAATCACGTTAACCGTAAGAGTTCCGGGGTAACCCTCTTCTCCGTCGGGAGAAACGTATGTGAGAGAAAGCTCACAGCCGTCATCAACCACTCTCGCCTCGGCATCCCAAACCTTATGAGAAAATCCTACCTCGCCGCCATGAAGGTGGTTAGGCCCGTTATTGATAAAGAGGTTGTACTCCTTGCCGTCAAGGGTAAATCTGCCTTTACAAATTCTGTTACCCCAACGACCGATAAGCGCACCCTGATAGCCGTCGCCCTCCATATAATCGATAAGGTCGTCGTAGCCGCCGACAACGTCGGTCAATTTACCATTTCTGTCGGGCACGAGAAGCTTCTGTATAGCGCCGCCGAAGGTTATGATGCTGACGCTCATACCGCTGTCGACGGTCATTGTATAAAGGTCAACGTCGCGGCCGCCCGTCGTTCCGAAATATTTCTTTTCTATGTTCATTTTGGTTTCTCCGTATGTATGGCGAAAAAAATCCGCCTTCTTGCCTAACAATTCTTACCGTTAATTGCTTGACCGAGACCGCAGAATTTTCTCAAAGGCAAGGCGCAACGGAGTGGGCAAAGCGCAGGCGTAATTTTCCTACGTCAAGCTACACACAAGTAGCAACGCAGCATATGGAAAAATTATGTGGTCTCGGATGAATGTTAATCAGAGCAAATTACGAATCGTATCCGTTGGGATTCTTACTCTGCCAGTTGTTAGCGTCGCGGCACATCTCGAAAATGCCGTACTCAGCAGTCCAGCCAAGCACCTCGCGAGCCTTGGTGGGGTCTGCGTAGCAAGCGGCAATGTCACCGGGACGGCGACCTACGATCTTATAATTGACCTTATTGCCCGTTGCCTCCTCGTACGCCTTGACAACGTCGAGAACAGAATATCCCGTACCCGTACCGATATTGAAATAATCAATTCCGTGAGCCTTTACGATATACTCAAGAGCCTTAAGGTGAGCCTTTGCAAGATCAACGACGTGAATATAGTCACGCACGCCCGTACCGTCGTGAGTGTCGTAGTCGTCACCGAACACGCTGAGCTGGGGCAACTTACCGAGAGCAACCTTGGTGATATAAGGCATAAGGTTGTTGGGAATTCCGTTGGGGTCCTCGCCGATTCTGCCCGAAGCGTGCGCTCCGATGGGATTGAAGTATCGAAGGATCGAAATATTCCACTCGTTATCTGCAACGTAAAAATCCTTGAGAATGCGCTCGATCATAACCTTGGTCTCTCCGTAGGGGTTGGTAGCGTTGCCTACTCTTGCACTCTCCTTGATCGGAACCTCGTCGGGGTCGCCGTAAACGGTTGCCGAGGAGCTGAAAACGATAGTCTTTACACCGTGGCGGCGCATACTGTCGCAGAGAAGAAGCGTTCCCGTTACGTTGTTGTGATAATACTCAAGAGGCTTCGCAACGCTCTCGCCAACAGCCTTAAGACCTGCGAAATGGATGCAGGAATCGATGTCGGGGTTTTCGTCAAAGATCTTGTCCATAGAAGCTACGTCAAGAAGATCTGCTTTGTAAAATTTGAAATCCTTGCCGGTTATCTCGCGGATGCGGTCAAGCACCACGGGCTTACTGTTGGAAAAGTTATCCATAATGACTACTTCGTAGCCTGCGTTTAAAAATTCAACTGCGGTGTGAGAGCCGATAAAGCCCGCGCCGCCCGTAATAAGAACTGACATGATAATACCTCCACTCTGCATTATCGCGCACTTTCAGTGCGCATTTTATATGTATTTTTCCACGATAGCCTTCATCTCATCCATCTTCTCTTCCATATCGGCAACCAGCTTGAACTGGTTTCTTGCGCGGTCGAGATTATGGTTGGGATGTGCAACTCTGAAATAAACGTCTCCGTCGAGATAGTCCGAGAGGAATCTGATTCCCGTCTCGTAAGTAAGTATCACTGCACCCATGGGAAGCGCTCTTATTTCGCTCTCCGAGAGGCTTCCTTCAAGTCCTTCTATAAAGCCCTTTGCGAACGCCTCAAACATATCCAGTCGGCAATAAACCTTGGAGAGATCGGTCTCGTCCTCCGCCGCGCTTGACGCGCCGAAGCGAATACTGTCACCGAAATCGGCAAGGACGCTACCCGGCATTACGGTATCAAGGTCGATAACGCAGATACCCTCGCCCGTTTCCTTATCCATCATTATATTGTTAAGCTTGGTATCGTTATGAGTTACGCGGAGAGTAAGGCTTCCGTCCGCAATGCTCTTATTGATGTAAGAGGTTATATCTTTTCTGTCAAGCGCGAATTTGATCTCGTCGGCAACAAGATGCGCTCTGCCCGACTTGTTTTCTGCGATAGCCTTTTCAAGATTTGCGTATCTCCACTCGGTGTTGTGGAAATTGGGGATACTCTCGTGAAGCTTCTCTGCGTCGAAATCGGCAAGCTGTCGCTGGAACTGACCGAAAGCAAAACCAACCTTGGTAAACATATCAGCAGATTCGACCTGCATAAAGCAATCGCTATCCTCAACGAAATCGTACATTCTCCAATAGATTCCGCGGCGGTCAACGTGACCCCATTTGCCGCTCTTAGTCCAGATAACGCGAAGTGCTCTTCTCTCGGGATCGATTCCCTTCGCCTCAAAGCCGCTACGGATATGCTCGGTAACTCCGACTATGTTTTCCATGACCTCGTCGGGCTTCTTGAATATATCGGTATTTACCATCTGCATAACGTATCTCTTGCCCGTGTCGTAGGTCAGAAAATAGGTTCTGTTGATGTGTCCGTTGTGACATTCCTCAAGATGAACCACCTTGCCATCGATGGCAAAGTGACCTGCGGAAGTTATAATGTCGTTATCAGTCAAATTAAAATCCTTCATTATTTACCTCAATTAAGATTATTTCCAAAGTTTTTGCGGATACTCTCCGCCGTCCATAAGGGCGCGGAGTGCCGCCTTAACACCCGCCTTATCTTCGGAATAAGTTACTCCGTACCAAGCCGCCGTTGTGGGATATACTCGAGCGGTGCACTTGCCCACCTTCATCATATCGTCGACCGCACCGGGCAGATAATACTCGCTCTTAAGCTCCTTACCCTTTGGAGACGAAAGAAAACTGACAAACCCAGACTTCAACTCGTCGAATATCGCGGGAGTAAGTCCCCAACAGTTCATAGACACCACGGTATCACCCGAAAGAGCCTCCCATTCGCCGCTGTCGTTAAGATAAAGCGCGTCGTTTCCGTTGGTCTTTATCTTCGTAAGCTCGGTGATGGAGGTAAGCATTCCACTATCGTCGGTCTCGCATCTGCCGCGGGAAACCGTACCGTTTTCGGTAAGGGTGTTGCGGAGAACGTATCCGATCATACAGTAGTCGGTAGAGATCTTATCGATAGCTTTCAAGTGATCGGCAAGCTTTACGAATGCGTCTCTGCCGTAGAAATCGTCGGCATTGATAACGGCAAAATTGTCATCCACCTTATCGGCGGCGCAAAGGAGTGCGTGGGACGTACCCCAAGGCTTTTCTCTGCCCTCGGGAATCGCAAATCCTTCGGGGATCTTGTCGAGAGATTGGAATGCGTATTCGACCTTAACGTAAGGCTCTACGCGCGCCCCGACGGTCTCGCGGAAAGCGTCGTAATTCTCTTCTTTTATAATGAAAACGACTTTATCAAAGCCTGCCTTTACGGCGTCGTAGATAGAAAAATCTATAATAAATTCACCGCCGTCGGTGATGGGATCGATCTGCTTTAGACCGCCGTAGCGCGAGCCCATGCCCGCCGCAAGTATTACAAGTGTCATAATTCTTCCTCCTAAAAGCTTTAGAGAAGTATTTTATATCTCTCTAATTTTTAATTATATAATATATCGGCAAAAGTGTAAAGTGAAATTTAAATATTTTAACACAATATTTACACTTTTATTTTATTCTACCATAAATGCAGAAGCTTTTCAAGCCGTTGTCCCAAAAGTATAAAAACAAAACCCAACGGATGATTATCCGTGTTTTCCGCAAAATCTATTATAATGTAACCGTTTTTATGTTTCAATGTTTATTTGGCTACAATAAGTACGTTTTTAGCCAAATCAGGTGCGGTGTTACGAAAGCATCTAAAAAATGAATACCGCAAAAAATCTTCGAAAACTGTTGACAATCTTCCAGAAATGTGCTACAATAATGTATCATATGAGACATTATTGTAGGAGATAAAAATGAAACGGATCACCGAACCTAATTTTGGCGACGCTCTCGACCTTTTGCGCTCGTTAAAGCTTTTCGAGGGAGTTGACGAAAGCATTCTCTCCTCGTCTCTTTCGCAAGGCGACTTTGAGGCGTGGGAATATTCTGTGGAAGAAGCCATTTTTTCACCTTCTGACAAAAGAAAAAAAGCCGTGATCTTCCTATCGGGTGTAGCCGAGGTCTACTCTGCCGACGAGGGCAGAAGTCTGCTGCTGCGCACCTTTACGAGAGGCAACGTGGTGGGGATCTCAAACTTGTTTTCAGACGACGATTTTTCAAGCCGCGTCATAGCGGCAAAGCGGTGCGAGGTACTTGAAATATCTCCCGAAGGCTTTGGAAGGATACTTGAGGGCGACAAGCGTGCTATGTATAATTTTCTCGCGTTTCTTTCGGGAAAGATACGCTATCTCAATCGCAAAATAGTTACCCTGACGGCAGGCAGCGCCGAGCGCAGGCTTGCATATTTTCTCGACACGTCGATCCCCGACGGAAAGACCAACCAAGCCGAGATAACGGTGCAGATGAATTCTCTTTGCGAGATGCTCAATCTCGGCAGAGCTTCCCTATACCGAGCCGCGGATAAGCTCTGCGAGGAGGGATTTATTGCCCGAGAAGGCAAAACCATCAAAGTCATTGACCGCATGGGTATGATGGAAAAATATAAGTAAAATAAGATTTTGATTTGTCGGGACGTTGTTAACCTTAATGGTGTACACCTATAAATTCCAATAAAAAACAAAAATAATTTTTATAAAGAAAGGCAAAAAAATGAAAAACACGATCAAAATTCTCGCGCTTCTCTGCGCGGCACTTTTCACGCTTACCGCACTCACTTCCTGCGTTTTCCTATTCAGAGGCGGTGCAGTATCTGACTTTGACCTCGAGGAGCTTCTTCCCGAAGGTCTTCTTCCCGACACGGGACGCGTGGACGTTATTCCCAACGTAACCGTCCTCAACGGCACTACGGGCTTTGGCGCCGCAAAGCTTATTGACGACGCGAAAAACGGAAAGACTGCCTATAAATACAATTTCACCGTTGAGACCGACGCGGCAAACGTCACCGCGGGTCTTATCAACGGAAGCATCGACATCGCCGCTCTCCCCACCAACGCCGCCGCTACTGTTTACAATAAAACAAACGGCGGAATAAAAATCGCCGCAGTCAACACTCTCGGCGTGCTTTATCTTATGACAAACGGTGAAAAGATAACGGTGGAAGATATCTCCGATCTTGACGGCAAAACCGTTTACTGCCCCGCGCAGAACCCCGCGTTTATTTTTAAGGCAATCTGCGATGCTAACGACATTGACGTAACCATCGACACCGCTTACGCTCAGCCTGCAGACCTCCGCGCCGCTCTCGTTGCGGGCAAGGTCGATATCGCAGTTCTTCCCGAGCCTATGGTCACTATCGCAAAGAGCGCAAATAATAAGCTTTCAGTCGCTCTCGATCTTACCGAGGAATGGGAAAAGGCATACGGCGAAAACACTCTTATGCAGGGTTGTATCGTAGTCAGGACCGAGTGGGCAGAAGCTAATCCCGAGGCTCTTGAAATCTTCCTTGAAGAATACGAAAATTCGGTAAAATATACCGTTAAGAACCCCGACGAGGCTTCCGAGATCATCGTTTCCACGGGCGTTTTCGCAGGCAAAGCTCCCGTTGCGGCAAAAGCTATCCCCAACTGCAATATCGTTTATATCGACGGATACGAAATGGCAGAATCTCTCGACGTGTTCTTTGAAAAGCTTTACGCCGTAAATCCCAAGGCGGTTGGCGGTGCTCTCCCCGATAGCGACATTTATCTCATAAAATGATAAAAAAGATACTGAAATATTCGCTGATAACGCTCATTTGGTTGGGTGTTTGGCAGCTTACGGCAATGGCGGTGGGACAAGAATTGCTCTTTCCCACCCCAATTGCGGTGGCAAAAAGACTTTTTGAACTTTGTCTGACCGCGGATTTTTACAGAACCATCGCTCACTCCTGCCTCCGAATTCTGACGGGTATGGTAATAGGCACCGTGATTGGTGCTCTCGGAGGACTTCTGACCGCATTTTCGAGAACTGCGAGAGACTTTTTCGCTCCCATTCTGGCGGTAGTAAAGGCGACCCCTGTTGCGTCCTTCATCATTCTTCTGGTGCTTTATATCAGCCGCGATCTTACGCCTCTTATTATAGCTCTTATGATGGTAACTCCCATAGTATGGGCGGGTGTTGAAACCGGCATACTTAACACAGATAAAAGTCTTGTTGAGATGGCAAGGGTCTATAAAATGAGCCGCGGTGACAAAATAAAGCATATTTTTCTGCCAAGCATCGCGCCCTATTTTCTTGCCGCGCTCAAATCGTCACTGGGAATGGCATGGAAGGCGGGTATCGCCGCAGAGGTACTTCTCCAGCCTTTGATTTCTATTGGAAAGATGATCTTCGATTCCAAAATTCTTCTTGAAACCACAGACCTTTTCGCTTGGACGGTGGTAGTGGTAATCTTGAGCGTAATAATCGAAAAGGTCTTCGTTATAGCAATCACCAAAGCTATGAAAAACCGCTCTTTTGACTTAAAAGGGGGTGTGACACTTGGCTGAATTTAAAAGTATAACGAAAAAATACGGTAATAATACCGTACTCGAAAACTTTTCTTTAAAACTTGAAAAAGGCACTAAAACCGTCATAATGGGTGAATCGGGATGCGGAAAGACCACGCTTTTGCGCATTGCCGCAGGACTGGAGAAGCCCGACGGCGGCGAGTTTGTCTGCGATGAAAAGATTGCCCTTATGTTTCAGGAGCCTCGGCTTCTCCTCTGGAAAACTGCTCTTGAAAACGTAAAAACAGTGCTCAAAAAATATAGCTTTCCCCTCGCAGACAAATATCTTTCGGATGTTGGACTTAAAAACGATAAAAACAAATTTCCTCACGAGCTTTCGGGAGGAATGGCGCAAAGAGTAGCATTTGCAAGGTTTCTCGCTTTTGCCGAAGCAGAGAATGCAACGCTTTTGCTTCTTGACGAGCCGTTTTCTGCTCTCGACGACGAGACCGCCGACAGAATGCTTGAAATTCTGAAAAGCTTTTCGGAAAACAAAACCGTCATTCTTGTCACTCATGACAAATCGGACGCAGAAAATTTTGCCGACAAAATCATAAGCCTTTAGATTTCAAATTTTGATTTATAGGTTAGTTGGACGACACCATAAAACCGTAGGGGCGGTCAGCGTGTCGCCCCTACGACAATGTTTATCTTAAACGCACCGATAAATTGCAATTTAAAAGCCCCTCGTGAGAGGTGCTTTTCTTGTTAAATTAAAACTTAAATCCGGGGATATCCACAAGGTCTTTGACCTCAACGGGAAGTCCCGTCTTCATAGACTGATTTGCCGCGATACCCGTAAGGATACTCATACAACCGTCGATATATCCAGCCGCTCTCTTGAAGGGATCCTCGGGAGGATCGGGATTGAAAATGTCGTTAAGCATAACGGGGTCTCCGCCGCCGTGACCGCCTTTTCCTTCCTCAATATCCACCTCGTAGGGAGCCTTGAACATAGGAATAACGGTTATTTTCTTGTCCTTGATGAAGGAGTTTTTGTCGTGCTCCGCGTCGAGATTCTGAACTACGGATTCAACTACCTCAAGCTCTATTCTTCCCTTAGTTCCCGTGAACATTACGCGGAAGCCTTCCCAAGGCGAAAATGCGTTGAGCGAGTAGGACATCTGAGCGCCGTTTGCGTACTTAACAACGAGATTCATCGTGTCCTCGATGCTGATTCCGTCACCGAAAACGCTCTGATCGCGGAGGTATCCGTCGTCCTTCTCGCAGTCGTAGTAAAGAACCTTGTTTCCGCCGACCGAAATGTCTGCCGCAAAGGGATCGCCCTTGGCATTCTCGCTTCCCGTAGAGCGATAGTAGAACTTGGTAATTCCCCTCTCCTCTGCGTTTTCACGACCGTAGAACTTAAGATCGCCAAGCGCAAAGACCTTTGTGGGGTGAGAATCTATCCAGAAATTGATATGGTCGAAGTGGTGAGTAGCTTTATGCACCATAAGACCGCCGCTATTCTTCTTGTCTCTGTGCCAACGGCGGAAATAATCCGCGCCGTGGGAGGTGTCAAGCAGCCACTCAAAGTGTATCTGCTTTACGTCACCGATAACACCGTTCATAATAAGCTCACGCACCTTGGTCTTGTCGGGAGCGTATCTGTAATTGAAGGTCACGCGCAGATCTCTGCCCGTTCTCTCGATGCAATCGATTATCTGCTGACACTTGTCTGCATCCATAGTCATAGGCTTTTCGGTGATAACGTCACAACCCATTTCCATCGCCTTGATAATGTAGCGGTGGTGAGTACGGTCGATGGAGGTAACGATGACCGCGTCGGGCTTAGTTTCTTCGATCATCTTTTCAAATTCGTCTGCTCCGTAGGTAGGAACTGCGTGGTAGTCCAATTGATCGATGAGACGGCGGTTAGCGTAGTCCATACGACTCTGATTTATGTCGCAAAAACCTACAAGCTCTGCGTATTCGTTAAAGTCTTTTGCGATTGCGGTGTAGTACATAATGGCTCTGCCGCCGATACCCACCTGCGCGTATCTTTTCTTTTCCATAGTGTAATATCTCCTTGTTTTACAAGAATTGCGCCTTTTTCAAGGTTGATTCAATTATATATCAAAATAACTCGTATTTCCTTGAAATTTTTGACTACTTAACCTAAGATGCCCCTAATTTTCTTTGTTTTTTTGATTATTTAAATTTGTGTGTTGTGATTTGATAATTTCAAATTTTGATTTGTCGGTTAGGCTATATTAACTTTTCTTGCCATCAGCGGCAAGAAAAGTTACAAAAGAAACGCCACTTAAGGGCATGGGGTCTCACGAATAAAAAAGCAGCAATCCGCATTTTTATTCGTCACGACATCCCCTCCCTTAAGGATCCCAACCCCTGTCGGCTTCGCCGACGACACGAAATGAAATCTTATTTAAACATAAAGATATTTAGGTTTAAATAAAACTGTGAAGGCTTGGTTTAACACCCTTTCAAGGGGATGTGACAGTGGGGGATTTTTTTAGCTCCGAAGGAGCGAAAAATCCTGCGTCACCCTAAGAGAACCCCTTCTTTTGGAAAGTTTCTTTGCCTACTTTCTTCTCAAAGAAAGTAGGCCGCCGGAGGCACCGCATCCCTCGCGTCCCCTCACCGCTAAACCCCAATTTACCAGAAAGAGAGCGAAGCCTAAACAGGTTTCGCTCTCTTTCTGATTTACAACGTAACCGCCAATGCGCACCAACCGTTGTCCTCTATCTTTTCGACGATTCTGAAGCCGTTCTTCTCAAAGCACTCAACCACGTCGTCGCAACGCTCGGAAATAATTCCCGATGCAAGAAGCACGGTCTGCTGACCCATAAAGGGAGATACGTCGGGTGTCATTCTGATAATAATATCCGCCACAATATTTGCGCAGATTATATCGTATCCGCCAACTCGGTTTTCAACCTGACGAAGCAGGTCGCTTTGCTCACAGGTTATCTTGTCCTCAAGACCGCTCTCGCGTATATTTTCATTAGCAACGCGGACGCTCATAGGGTCGATATCATACGCCTTGCATTCATTCGCGCCCAGCTTTGCGCCGCAGATAGCCAAAATTCCGCTGCCAGTACCTACGTCAAGGAGGCTCATTCCCTCTTTAACGTACTTCTGTAAAAGACCGATAATAAGTCTCGTAGTCTCGTGAGTTCCCGTACCGAAAGCCATACCGGGGTCCATGGTGACGATTATCTCGTCCTTTTCCGCCTCGTACTTCTCCCAAGCGGGAACGATAACTACTCTTCCGATCTTAAAGGGCTTGTAAAACTCCTTCCAAGAGTTTGCCCAGTCCTCCTCGCAAAGTCCTATGACCTCGATATTCGCATCCGCGAATCCACCCGAAGCAAGTCTGTCTCGCAAGAAAGCCATATCGTCGGCAATATTCGCGTCCTTGGGGACGAAATAGGACACCGACGCGTGGGACTTGTCGGCATTAAGTATCTTTTCGTCGATAAGGTCGCCGTAGCAGGTCTTAAGATCGATGTCGCTGAGGTCGTCGATAAGCAGATTGCTTTCGATCACGCTCATAAGGGACACCAATTCGTCAAGCTGCTCGGTCTTGACCGTCACCTTTATCTGCAACCACTCGGTAACCTCGCCGAAGTCGCCGCAGACGTAATCTTTATCAATATTTTCCGTCATTTTTATTTTTTATCCTTTTTGAAAAATCCCTTTTTCTTCTGGTAATTGTTTTCACCGCAAGCCTCGGCAAATGCGCGGAGCAATTCCTTCTGCTTCTCGGTAAGGCTCTTGGGGACTTCAACGTTTACGCGGAAAACGAGATCTCCGCGGCGGCTGGAGTTTACCATCGGAACGCCCTTCTGCTTCAAGGTGAAGGTAGTTCCCGTCTGAGTTCCCTCGGGAATGGTGAACTTTTCTCTGCCCTCAAGGGTGGGAACCTCGATCTCAGCCCCGAGAGTTGCCTCGGAAATGGTGATCGGCACCTCGCAGAAAAGGTTATATCCTTCGCGATTGAAGGTGGAGCTTCTGCGCACGCTTACCATAACGTAAACGTCACCCGCGATACCGCCGTTCTTGCCGTCGTTGCCCGCGCCGCGAATGACCAACCCCTTGCCGTGGTCGATTCCCGCAGGAATATCCACGGTTATGTTCTTGGTAATGCGCTCAAAACCCGCGCCGCGGCACTTCTGACAGGGAGTTTTTATATACTTACCCGTACCTCGGCACATGTCACAGGTGGTGGTGGACTGGAACTGCATACCGCCAAGATTTTGCACGATACGCTTCTGTCCCGTGCCGCGACAGGTGGGACAGGTCTCGCTCTTGCCGTCGTCGCTTCCCGTACCGTTACAGTGGGAGCACTTTGCCATTCTCTGGAACTTGATCTCCTTCTTACATCCGAAAACGGCTTCTTCGAAATCAATAGTGACGTTAACCTCGATATCCTCACCCTTTTGAGGACCGTTATTTCTTCTCTGTCTTGAGCTGCCGCCGAAAAAGCTTCCGAAAATGTCTCCAAGGTCGACGTCGAAGCCGCCTCCGCCAAATCCGCCGAAGCCTCCGTAACCGCCCGCTCCCGCCGTGGGATCGAACGCCGCGTGACCGTACTGATCGTATTTTGCCTTTTTATCGGCGTCGGAGAGCACCTCGTAAGCCTCGTTGACCTCCTTGAACTTCGCCTCGGCTTCCTTGTCGCCGGGGTTTACGTCGGGGTGATACTTCTTCGCAAGCCCTCTGTATGCCTTTTTTATCTCGGCATCGGTCGCACTTTTATTTACGCCCAACACCTCATAATAATCACGTTTATCTGCCATTACTTTTTTCCTTTTTGCACTTTATGGGAAAGGTCGAAACCCGACCTTTCCCATCATTCAAAGTATTACTTGTTGGAGTTATCCTCGTAATTTGCGTCGTAGAACTGTCCGTCCTGCGCGCCGCCCTGAGCACCTGCGTCGCCGCCCATATTGGGATCAAAGCCCTGAGCGCCGCCCTGCTGCGCGTAAAGCTTCTCGCTTATTTTGTAGAACGCCTTCTCAACAGCCTCGGTATCAGCCTTGATAGCCTCGGTGTTGCCGCCCTGAACGGACTCCTTAAGCTTTGCGATAGCAGCCTCGACCTCAGCCTTATCAGCCGCGTCTACCTTGTCGCCAAGCTCACTCAGCATCTTCTCGCTCTGGAAGATCATACTGTCGGCTCTGTTCTTGACCTCAACCGCTTCCTTTGCCTTCTTATCCTCTTCGGCAAACTTCTCGGCATCCTTTACCGCCTTATCGATATCGTCCTGAGACATATTGGTGGAGGAAGTGATGGTGATGTGCTGCTCCTTACCGGTACCCTTATCCTTTGCGGTTACGTTAACGATACCGTTAGCGTCGATGTCGAAGGTAACCTCGATCTGAGGAATACCGCGGGGAGCGGGAGCGATACCGTCGAGATTGAAGCGTCCGAGAGTGGTGTTATAAGCAGCCATTTCTCTTTCACCCTGAAGAACGTGGATCTCAACCGAGGTCTGACCGTCAGCCGCGGTGGAGTAGATCTGGCTCTTCTTTACGGGGATAGTGGTATTTCTGTCAATGATTCTGTTGAATACGCCGCCCATGGTCTCGATACCGAGAGAGAGGGGGGTAACGTCAAGGAGAAGAAGATCCTTGACTTCGCCGCCGAGAACGCCGCCCTGAATAGCCGCGCCGACTGCTACGCACTCGTCGGGGTTGATGCCCTTGAAGGGTTCCTTACCAATAAACTTCTTAACAGCGTCCTGAACTGCGGGAATTCTGGTAGAACCGCCTACGAGGAGCACCTTGTCGATCTCGTTTGCGGAGAGACCCGAGTCACGAAGAACCTGCTTTGTGGGGCCCATAGTAGCCTCAACGAGGTCGGCGGTGATGCGGTCGAATTCAGCTCTGGTAAGGGTTGCCTCGAAGTGGAGAGGACCGGAAACGGTTGCGGTAATGAAGGGGAGGTTGATGTTGGAGGAAGCAACGCCTGAAAGCTCGATCTTTGCCTTCTCTGCCGCATCCTTAAGTCTCTGCATTACCATCTTGTCGTTTCGAAGATCGATACCGTTCTCCTTCTTGAACTGCTCTGCCATCCAGTCGATGATTCTCTGGTCGAAGTCGTCACCGCCAAGCTTGTTGTTACCTGCGGTTGCAAGAACCTCAAATACGCCGTCGGAAATTTCAAGAAGGGATACGTCGAAGGTACCGCCGCCGAGGTCGAATACCATGATCTTCTGGTCTTCCTTGTCTACGCCGTAAGCAAGAGCAGCCGCCGTAGGCTCGTTGATGATTCTCTGAACGTTAAGACCTGCGATCTTACCTGCGTCCTTGGTTGCCTGTCTCTGAGCATCGGTGAAATATGCGGGAACGGTGATAACCGCATCGGTAACGGAAGTTCCGAGATATGCCTCAGCGTCCGCCTTCA
>JAZMZI010000030.1:0-40526 GCA_045585895.1 Eubacteriales bacterium | reverse complement strand
AAGGAAAATCCACCTTCTACATATTAACCTTCCAAACTGTTTTCCGCTTTTCTTTTGACACCGGAAGCGCAAAAGAAAAGCTAACAAAAGAAAACGCGTATAAGGAGAGTTTCGCGCTTGCGAGCGCGACCGCCGATCGCGGCGGCTCCGACGAGCTTTTGAAAAAGCTCGAGCAAAACTTTTAAGAAGGCTTCGCCTTTAAACTGTTCGCTAAACCCCAATTTATCAATTACTCCAATTCTTCCAGCTCTTCCATGATTTCGAGCAGTCTTTCTTCCGCCTGCGTTTTTCTTTCGTCAAGCTCGGCTATCTTTTTGTAGTCGG
Organism: Eubacteriales bacterium; assembly: GCA_045585895.1. GTDB lineage: Bacteria > Bacillota > Clostridia > Oscillospirales > CAG-272 > SVTX01. Next base: position 40,202 of record JAZMZI010000030.1, on the reverse strand, counting down.
TGGCGGCTTCGCCCTGCATCTCTGCGTCTATCTCCTCGATCTCGGCTTCAAGCTTTTCCATTTCGCTGTTCAGCTTGCGTATTCTTGCCGCTCTCTTTCTCTCCTCGGCGGCATTCTGTTTGTTTTTGAGATACTGTTCCTTCTGGCTTCCCGACTCGGCTTTTTCCGTCTCGGTCACGGCAGAGGCAGACGCAAGTCTCTCCTTACGCTCATTCGTAAAGCGGCGGAATTCGGTATATGCTTCTCCTGCGTGGAGGATCTGATAGTCAAACATATCTCCGTCCACGTATCCGTCGGGCTTAAGCTCAATTATGCGGCTGGCTAATTTCTCTATGAAATAACGGTCGTGGGAAACGGCGATGATCGTGCCGTCAAACTCCTCAAGCGCCGATTCAAGTGCTTCACGGGAATCGATATCAAGGTGGTTCGTCGGCTCGTCGAGGATAAGCAGATTCATATGCGACAGGATCAGTTTTGAGAGAGTAAGTCTCGCTCTCTCTCCACCCGAAAGCATTTTTACCGTTTTGAAAACGTCCTCGCCGAAGAAATTGAACCAAGCGAGAGTGCTTCTTATCTTCTGCTCGGGCAGAGTAGGGTAGGCATCCCAAAGCTCGTCGATAACCGTTTTGTTATCGTCAAGATTCTGGTTTTCCTGATCGTAATAGCCTATCTCTACGTTATATCCGTCCTCCACCTTTCCCGTCAAGGGGGTGAGGGTCTTCATCAGAATTTTAATAAGCGTGGATTTTCCGCAACCGTTGGGGCCGATTATAAGCAGTCGGTCGTTTTTCTTTACGAGGAAATCAAGCCCCGTAAAGAGCCTTTTCTGACCGAACCCCATTGAAAGATCGCTTATTTTCATAACCTCGTTTCCGCTTGCGATCGCCGAGGTGAATTTCATTCTGATGGCTCTTTGCTCGGTCTCGGGAGCCTCTAATTTCTCCATTTTATCAAGCAGCTTTTGGCGGGATTCGGCGGCTATAATATTACGCTCGCGGTTCCACTGTCTCTGCTGGGCAATATACGCCTCTTGTCTTGCAATCTCCTTCTGCTGCTCGCGGTAGTGCTTTGCGTAGATCTCCTTGTCAATGCGTCTCTGCTCCATACTCTTGGTATAATTTCCGTTGTAGAGCTTGGCTTTGTGATGCTCGATGGAAAGGGTCTTGTTGGTAACTCTATCAAGAAAATAACGGTCGTGGGAAATGACCATTACACACTTTTTGTACTGTATAAGATAGTTTTCAAGCCAACCGAGGGTCTCGATATCAAGGTGGTTGGTTGGCTCGTCAAGAAGCAGAATGTCAGGCTCGCGGCAGAGCTGGACCGCAAGAGCAAGTCTCGTTCTCTGTCCTCCCGACAAAAGACTTACGTCCTTGTCGATGGCGTCGTCGTCAAATCCCAATTTTCCGAGAATAGAACGGCATCTGCCTCTGAACTCAAGACCGCCTTCACGAATAAATCTTTCGTTCAGCGACATATATTCGTTGGTATAAATACCGTGGCGCGAATCGGTCTCATCTGCAAGCAATACTTCCAGCTCGGACAGGCGTTTTTCCCATTCAAGAAGGGTGGGGAAAGCGGCAAACATATGGTCAAGAGCCGTCGTTCCTTCGCCTCCGTTGTCATCGGAAAACGCGCCGTACTGGGAAAGCAGGCCTACGCTCTTGCCCTTGGAAATATATACTTCGCCCTCCTCGGCGTCGTACTCGCCCGTTATAAGCTTGAAAAGTGAGGTCTTACCGCTTCCGTTTGAGCCGATAATGCCCAGTTTGTCGTTTTCCTCAAGCGAGAAAGACACCTTTTCAAGTATGGTGGTCGTGCCGAAGCGAAGGGTCAGGTCGTTTACGCTTATGGCTGTCATTATTTCGTCCTTTTTGTATGATTTTTATGGTTTTATGTCCAATATTTTCATTGACATTTAGAGTTATATATTATATAATTAGTTAACACCGAAAAATATTTTAACTTTTTTTTGTGATTTTGTCAACGGTAAGTTTAAATACGGAAGGATTTTTAAAAATGAAGATAAGCGTAGTGGGTTGCGGCCGTTGGGGCTCGCTTATAACCTGGTATCTTGCGGAAAAGAAAGAGCTTGACGTCACCCTTTACGGGCGCGAAAGCTCGGAGCATATACAAAGATTCATCAAGGAGCGCAAAAACGACCTCTTGACTCTGCCCGACAGCGTTAAGGTCACCACGAGCCTTGACTGTCTATATGACGCGGACGTTATCGTTATTTCGATAAACTCCCAAGGACTTGCGGCGTTTATGCGCGAGATAAGACCTATGGGCTTGAAAAATAAGATCTTCGTGCTTTGTATGAAGGGAATCGATATCGCCACGGGAAGAAGACTTTCCGAGGTCGCCGCGGCAGGTGCCGATCCTTCGAACAGGGTAGCCGTTTGGATAGGCCCCGGTCACGTTCAGGAGTTTTACTCGGGGATCCCCAACTGTATGGTCATCGACAGCGACGACGAAAAAACGAAAAGGCTTTTGGTCGACAGCTTTTCAAGTGAACTTATTCGTTTTTACTACGGCGAGGATATGATCGGAAACGAGATCGGCGCTGCGGCAAAGAACGTTATCGGTATTGCCGCGGGAATGCTTGACGGATACGGCCTTTCTTCGCTAAAAGGCGCGCTTATGTCGAGAGGCTGCCGCGAGGTGGCAAGGCTTATCTCGGCTATGGGCGGCAGTGAGCTTTCGGCATACGGACTCTGCCACCTCGGAGACTACGAGGCAACCGTATTTTCAAAATTCTCTCACAACCGCGAGTTTGGCGAAAGATTCGTCAAGGGAGAGTCTATGGAAAAGCTTGCCGAGGGTTATTATACCGTAAAAGCCCTAATGACGCTTTCAAAGGAGCATGCGGTTGATATGCCTATATGCCGCGCGGTCTACGAAATAATTTACGACGGCAAGGACGCAAAGGAAACCTTGGGCAAGCTCTTTGAACGAAGCATCAAGACCGAATTTTACAAATGAGGTTAAAACAATGGGAAGAAAAATATTTGCAGAAAAGAATTATAACGTTTCGGAGTGTGTTATTCCTTATGAGGATTTTAAAATCTTTTCCGATAGAGAAGAAGGTTTTTTATTAAATCCAAAATATAAAAACGTGGCAATAGCCGAAGCCGAAAAGCTGCTTGATAAAAAATATTACGTTCTCACCGCAACCGACTTCGTCCTTTACAGAAGAACGGGAAACCGCGCGGTGTATCAGGAGCAGTTCAATCCCCGACGCCTCGACCTCATTCAGCTTACCTTAGCCGAGGCTTACGAAAGACAGGGGAGATTTATAGACAAGATAGTTGACCTTGTGTGGATGATACTTGAGGAAAGCACTTGGGTGCTACCCGCCCATATCAACCCCAACCCCAACGACAAAACTCACTCTCTGCCATATTCCTACGAAGGCGGTCGCAACTATTCCGATCTTTACGTCGGTAATACGGGTGCGACACTGACCTTTACCTGGTATCTTCTCCGCGAAGAATTTGATAAGATCTCTCCCGTTATAAACAAGAGAATTATCGAAAACCTCCGCGACAGAGTAATAAATCCCTTTATAAATCATATCGACGAGCTTGCCTGGATGGGCAATGGGCCCTATAACTGGATGAACAACTGGTGTCCTCACATAGTGGCGCAGACACTTACCACCTGCGCTCTTGCCATCGACGACAAGGAGACCCGAGACAGAGTGGTCGAGGTCTCGCTTATGGCTCTTGACAAATTCACCGACATCTATTCTCCCGACGGAGCCTGCGACGAGGGCCCCGGATATTGGGAGGGCGCGGGCGGCGCACTCTATGAAGCCTGCCTCGTGCTTTACGATATGACCGCAGGCAAGATAAACGCCTTTGAGGACGTACTTCTTAAAAGCATGGCGGAGTATTTCCCCCGTATGTACGTAGCAAACGGACATTTTCTCAACTATTCCGACGCGCACCCCAGCGTAAGCGTGGATTTCCCTTGGGGCTACGATTGGGGTAAGATGTGTAATAGCGACCTTATGATGAACTTCTGGGAGTTCAAAAACGAGATCAGCGAAAGCCTCGGAAAGGTCAAATTCTCAAGCTATTCCTGCTGGAGATATTACCGTGACCTTTGCGCTCCCGATCTTGCGAGACGCGATTTCAAGGCGGCTCTCAAGTCTTATTTCCCCAGCCTCCACCTTGCAATCAGCCGTGAAAGCGAGGTGCCCGAGGAAGGACTTTATCTCTCCTTGAAAGGCGGACATAATTCCTTGAGCCACAACCACAACGACACCGGAGATTTCACCGTTTTCTGTGACGGAAAGCCTGTATTCATCGACGCGGGCGTGGGTACTTATACAAGACGAACCTTCGATAAGGATAGGTACACCATTTGGTCGATGAACGGAGAATATCACAATATTCCCACCATAAACGGAGTTTTCCAGACAAGCGGAAAAGTGTACGCCTCCAAGGACGTTGTCTATAACGAAGAAACGGGCGGACTGGATATCGACCTGACGGGCGCGTATCACGCAGACGCGCAAATTGACGAATACCGCAGAGAAGCCGTGATCGAAAACGGAAAAGCGATAATTAACGATACTATAACCTCAAAGATCGACGGTGAGATCATCTTCAATCTGCTGACGGTTGCCGAGCCCAAGCTTCTTGGGAAGGGCAAAATGGAGGTGTGCGGAAAAGTCGTTGACTTTGACGAAGGTCTTGAATTTTCCTTCGACAATCCCGATTGCACCTGGGAGGAGACCGAAACTCTGCCTAAGCAGTGGGGAATTGAGAAATTTTACAGAATAAGGCTTCGAGCAAGCCTCAAATCAGGCGAAAAAAAGGTCTTTAAGCTTGCAGTGAATAAGTAACAGAAAGGGTATAACTGATATGGGAAGAAAGATTTTTGCAGAGGCAAATTACGATATAAACGCTTTGGTCTTGCCCTTTGAAGAATTCAAGGTGTTTTGCGACAGAGAAAAGGGCTTTTCTCTTGCAGAGGACTGCCGTGAATCGACGGTAAAAAAGGCAGAGGCCTTACTTGACAAAAAATACCCCGTATTGACGGCGTGCGACTACCTTTTCCGCTTCCGTACGGGTGACAGAGCCTATTACGAGGGTCTGTATTTTCAGCGCAGAGAAGATCTTTCCTATCTCGTTATGGCTGAAAAGTACGAAGGCAAGGGCAGGTTTACCGACAAGATAATGGATCTCGTCTGGATGATGCTTGAGGAAAGCACCTGGGTCATCCCCGCTCACCTTAATCCCAACCCCGTGGATACGACTCACAAATTGCCTTACGCATACGACGGAAAGAGAGATTACATAGACCTTTTTGCGGCAGCTACGGGCGCGCTTATCGCCTGGACGTGGTATCTTATGAAGGATAGCCTCGACGCCATCTCTCCCGTAATAAACAAGAGGATACTGGAGCAGCTTCACGACAGAATAATCGTGCCTTTTACCGAGTATACCGATACACTCGCCTGGATGGGCAACGGTACGTTCAAGTGGATCAATAACTGGTGCCCTTGGGTCACATCAAACGTACTGACCGTCTGCGCGCTGACCGAAAAGGACCTTGACACCCGTCGCCGAGTGGTTGAGATCGCCTTTGAAGCCCTTGATAAATTCACAAATATTTACGCCGAGGACGCGGCTTGCGACGAGGGTCCCGTATATTGGGGCGCGGCTTGCGGCGCGCTTTACAACGCTTGTCTCGTGCTTTTCGATATGACGGGCGGCAGAGTCAACGCCTTCCGCGATCCGCTTATGAAAAAGATGGGCGAATTCTTCCCCCAGGCGTATATTTGCGAAGGCAGATTCCTCAATTTCTCGGATGCCAAAAGCAAGCTGACGGTTACCAATTCTTGGGGCTACGACTGGGCGATCCTCAGCGACAGCACGCTTATGAAGGAGTTCTGGGAGTTTGCGTATAAGCACAGCCCCGATCAGCTTGATATAGTGGACTATAATATGCCCTACCGATTCTTCAGAATGATGGGTATGGATCCCATTCCCGAGAGAGATAGCTTTGCAGCGGCTGAAAAGTGCTTCTTCCCAAGCCTTGATCTCTCCATCTGCCGCGATAATACCGACCCTCAAAAGGGACTTTTCCTCTCCCTCAAGGGTCACCATAACTCCGCAAGCCACAACCACCTTGACGTCGGAAATTTCGTTGTTTTCTGCGATGCCAAGCCGATATTTATCGACGCGGGCGTAGGCACTTATACCGCAAGAACCTTTAATAACGAAAGATATTCTATCTGGGCGATGAGATCCGAATATCACAATCTGCCCACCGTCAACGGCATAAATCAGCGTCCCGGCAGAGGATATGCGGCAAGAAACGCTCAGTTTGACGAAAAAACGGGCAAGCTTACCCTTGACCTCGCCCCCGCATATCCTACCGACAGCCAGCTTACTTACTATACAAGAAGCGCGGTAATTGAGGACGGCAAGGCTATAGTTTGCGATACATTGAGAAGTAAAGTTGACGGAGAGGTCACCTTCAATCTCCTTTGCAATACGAAGCCCGAAGATATTGAGAAGGGAAGCTTTACTCTTCACGGTAAGACCGTCAATTTCGACGATAGACTGACCTTGACCTACGATACCCCCGATTGCACCTGGCCCGAAACGAAGGTCATTCCCGAAGGCTGGGATTGCGAGCAGCTTTACAGAATAAAGCTTACGGCACCTCTTAAGGCAAACGAAATGGCAACGTTTACCTTAGAGGTTTGCAGATAAATTGCAGTTTAACGGCACGGTTAACGATAAACATTGTCGTAGGGGCGGTCAGCGCAGAACCCCCAAAGCTCGGCTACGCTCGCTTCGGGGAACCCCACGCGCGCCCGCCATGGCGAACGTTCAATAATAACGTTCACGGGGCGACGTCCTCGACGCCCCGTGAACGAACGATTTAAATCGATTGAACCGGCGGCCGATGACCGCCCCTACGATTTTATGGTGTCGTTCAACTAACCCATAAATCAAAATTTGAAATTACAATTTGGTAAAAAATATGTCAAGAAAAATATTTGAAAAATACACGGATTTAGAAAGCTTAGTCCTCCCATATGAGGATTTTATCCCCTTTTACGACAGGGGCGGATTTAAAATAAATCCCGAAAACAAGGACACCCTCGTGGCGGCGGCTCTGCCCATCCTTGAAAAGAGATACGATACGCTCTACGCATCGGAATTTATGATGTACGCCAGAACAGGCAACCGCTCGGTCTATGAAGACAAGTATTTCGAAAGACGGAACGATCTGACCCTCCTTTTGGTTGCCGAGGCGGCAGAGGACGCGGGCAGGTTTACCGACAAGATCCTTGATCTCGTCTGGATGATACTTGAGGAGAGCACCTGGATAGTTCCCGCGCACGTTGCGCCCTTTTCGGCTTCCGTGGCAGGTCTTCCCGAAACATACGAGGGCAAGCGCAATTTTAACGACCTCTTCGCGGCGCAGTCCGGTGCCATTATGGCATTCGCGTGGTATATCTGCCACGAAAAATTTGACGCTATCTCGCCCATTATCTCAAAAAGACTGCTTGAAAACCTCAACGACAGAGTAATAGACCTTTTCGCCAACCGTCCCGAAAGACGAATCTGGATGAACGGCGAATGGGTCAACAACTGGTGCCCTTGGATACTTTCCAACGTGCTGACCGCCACCGCGCTCACTCCCACCTCCCACGAGACGAGAGTCAAGGTAGTGGAAGGCGCCGTCAAGGGTCTTGAAAAGTTCATCGGTCAGTTGGGCGAGGACGGAGCCTGCGACGAGGGTCCCACCTATTGGAGAGTCGCGTCGGGCGCGGTCTACAACGCTTGCCTTGCCATTCGCGATATGACGGGCGGCAAAATAAACGTATTCGACGACCCCAAGATGCGTAATTTGGGAGAATTTTTCCCCAATATGTATATCACGGGCGACCGTTTTCTGAATTTCTCGGACGCTCACACCAAGGACACGGAGATAAAGAGCTGGGGATATGACTGGGGACTTATTTCCTCCTCGGATATTATGACGGGCTTCTGGGCTAAGAGATGCCGCGATACCGAATACGTTTGCAGATCAAGCGAGGACACGACCTACAAATTCGTCTACCGCCTCTGCGGCGAAAAGCTTTGCGGCAACGGCAAATTCGAGCCCGCTACAAGCGTTTACTACGATAGTCTAAAGCTCGGAATTATGCGCGAATACGCCGATGCCGACAAGGGCTTTTATCTGGCTATGACGGGCGGTCACAACCCCAACAGCCACACCCATGCCGATCTTGGAAATATATTCGTTTTCTCGGATGGTGAACCGATTTTTATCGACGCGGGAACGGGAAGATACACCAAGCGTACCTTCAGCGCGGAGAGACCTAACCTTTGGTGGATCCGCTCCGACCACCACAACGTGCCGACGATAAACGGTAAGATGCAGGTCATCGGCAAGGATTTCGTGGCAACAGAATCAAAGTACGATGCCGAAAGCAAGACCTTTTCACTTGAGCTTGCAGGAGCATATCCTGCCGATGCGGAGATAGAGAGCTTTAAGAGAGAAATCGCTCTCGGAGAAGGATTTGTAACCGTCAACGACACCGTTATTTCAAAGATCGACGGAGAAATAACCTTCAATTATCTTCTGAACACAAAGCCCGAGCTTACAGAGGACAGCGCGTTTACCGTTCACGGAAGACGGGTAGAGTTTGACAAGAGCCTGACGTTTGCCTACGATTCCCCCGACACGGAAATGCCCGAAACCGTGACTATGCCAATAGAATGGGAGTGTGATAAGCTTTACCGCGTAACTCTCACCGGCAAGCTTGAAGCAAATAAGCCTCTGAATTTCGCTCTTACCGTTAAATAAACGATAAAAAAGCACCCCCACCGACAGAAAAGGGACGAAGAATTGCAAAAATTCCTCGTCCCTTTTTTAGTTATTTTACTTTCGCGCCTTTATTTTTGCCGTGATACTTGTTACGGCTCTTTTTGTTTTCCTTGTGCCTGCCCGAATTTCGGGTATCGGGCTTCTTTTTGAACGTCATTATCGAAAGAACGGTTATGACCGCGATAAGAAGAAGCGCCAAGACTACGGCGACCACAATTTCCGCTATCGATATTTCATTTTCCCACACGGGAACTATCTGCGTTCCGCTCTTCGCCTCGTCGATAAGCTTTTCAAGGGGCTTTGGCGAAGACTCGGAGTCCTCTGCGCTGCGCCAACCGTACGGCTCTTTTTCCTCGGTATTTTCATAAGTGGGAGTTCCGTAGCCCACTATGAATTTGCTGTCCAGCGGATGGGTCTTTACGGCAACGCTGTCGTAGACCTTTTCGTTACCCATGACAGTATTGGCGTTACCCTCAACGGTGTATACGTTATCTTCATCGGAATAGAGAACTATTCCGATGTGCGAGGTCTCAACGTAGAGGTTGGGATCGTCTACGTCCTTGAAAAATATAATATCTCCCGTCACGGGAGTGTAGCCTTCGGCATAATTAAAAGCCGACATATCCTCAAACGCTCTTTTCCACTTCCAAGAGCTTATGTAGGTCTTGGAGTCTGTCTGGGCGCTTTGCTCTACCGTAACACCCGCTTGACGGAGACACCAGGTGGCAAAGCTTGCGCACCACGAATATCCGTAACCGATATTATTATCGATCTTGCCGAAAACCATATTGTATTCAACGAAATCCTTAGTACCCGCAGTATTGAGTCCTCCGAAATCCTCGTTGCCGTCGCCCTCGTGATAACCAACCTGCGATAGTGCTATTGCCACCACGTTGATCGCCTGATCTCCGCTTTTCGGCACCTTTTTCAAGTTTTCGTAATACTTACTGCTCCTATATGCGTCGGTCGCCTCGTAGCACACGTCAAAGGTGGCGGAATCCTTACTCGAAACCGTATCCTCGATAATGCTTGTACTATCAGTAAGATCCGCGGCTCCAACATCGGGCGAGAAAAGCCCGAAAATGCCGAAGGACAGGCATATCATAACCGAAACGGCAAGAATCTTTTTAAAATCCATACTTTTTCTCCAATAAACGCGGGCTTTCAGCCCGTATATTTTGATTATAACATTTTTGAGAGTTTTTGTCAACAAATTAAGGTTTTTTCTTATAAGTAAAATTTTCTCACTAATTAATATGCTTGTCCCGTCCATAATATTAGTAAATTCAACTTTCCGCGCCAAAAATTTTCGCGGAGAGCAGGAGGTTTTAAATGAAAAAACTTATCAGTATTATTTTGGTCGCTTGTACGTTGCTTACCTTGCCGATCTTTGCGGTATCTTGTTCCTTCGGAGGGGGAGGAAACGCAGACGTTCACGTTTTCTATTACACCTACAGCGATCCCTTTATATCTAACGTAAGACAGTCCATGGACAAGATGCTCTCCGATGCGGGTATAAGCTATCAGGACTACGACGGCAACGGAAACCAGACCACGCAGACCGAACAGATACAGACGGCTATCACGTCGGGAGCCAAGGCAATCATAGTAAATATAGTAAACACCGGCTCTGACGACGCGGCAAACGGAATAGTATCTCTTGCCAAAAACGCGGGCATTCCCGTTATCTTCTTTAACAGAGAGGTTTCCGACACGGTAGTAAAAAGCTACGACAAGTGCGCATTCGTGGGCACGGATGCCAAAGAGGCGGGAATCTTACAGGGACAGATGATCGGTAAGTACGTCTCGGAAAACTATTCAAAGCTTGATATCAACGGCGACGGAAAGATCTCTTATATCCTTTTCAAGGGTGAGGAGGGTAACAACGAGGCTATCTACAGAACGCAGTACAGCGTCGAGGAAGCCAACAAGATCTTGGAAAAAGACGGCAAAAGCCCCCTCGCCTTTTACGACGCTGGCAATCCCAACAAATATTTAGTCGACCGAAACGGTCAGTGGTCTGCGGCGGCGGCAAACGAATATATGACAACCGCGCTGACCTCCTTTAACGAAAACAAGGGAAATATGATAGAGCTGGTTATCTGCAACAACGACGGAATGGCAGAGGGCGCTATATCCGCGCTTGTATCCGCGGGATACAACACGGGAGAGGCGAACAAAAAACAGATCCCCGTATTCGGGGTTGATGCCACAGCGGCGGCGGTCGATCTTATCAAAAAGGGCAAAATGACGGGCACTATCAAGCAGGATTCCGCAGGTCTTGCCGAGGCAGTTACCAAGATCGCAAAAAACGCTCTTGAGGACGGCAAGAAACTAAACGACGGACTCGATAAATACACCGTGGACGAAAACGTATTCAAGGTAAGGATCCCTTACTCTCAGTATCTCGGATAAAATAGCCGAAGGGTGGCTGAAGATATGTCAAAAAGCAACGGATATTTACTTGAAATGAAAAATATCTCCAAGAGCTTTCCGGGAGTAAAAGCTCTCGACGGAGTTTCCTTCAATCTGAAAAAAGGCTCGGTACACGCGCTGATGGGCGAAAACGGAGCGGGAAAAAGCACGCTTATGAAGTGTCTTTTCGGCATAAATCAGGGCTTTGAGGGAGAGATATATCTTGAGGGAAAAAGGGTATCCTTCAAAAACCCCAAGGACGCCCTTGAAAACGGCGTCGCCATGGTTCATCAAGAGCTTAATCAAGCTACCAAAAGGAACGTAATGGACAACATCTGGCTCGGCAGATATCCCACGAAATTGGGATTCGTCACGTCCGAAAAAGAGATGTACGCGAGGACGAAAAAGATTTTTGAGTCTCTCGGCATTAACGCCGATCCCAAAAAGATCATGAGCAGAATGTCGGTTGCGGAGAGGCAGATGGTGGAGATAGCGAAGGCGGTCTCCTACGACTCTAAGGTGATCGTGCTTGACGAGCCTACAAGCTCACTGACCGAGCGCGAGGTGGGTCACCTGTTTGATATAATCGAAACGCTTAAAAAGCGCGGCTGCGGCATTATCTATATTTCTCACAAAATGGACGAGATCCTGAAGATCTCCGACGAGATCACGGTCATGCGAGACGGTAAGCACGTAGCCACCGAGGCGGCAAAGGATATGTCGGTTGAAAAGATAATCAAGCTGATGGTGGGAAGAGAGCTTACCAACATGTACCCCAAAAAGACCAACAAACCCGAAAAGGTACTTTTGAGGGTGGAGAATCTTTCATCAAAGCACAATCACGTTAACGACGTAAGCTTTTCCCTGCGCCGCGGAGAGATAATCGGCTTTGCGGGACTTGCGGGGGCGGGGCGCACCGAGGTCATCGAAAACGTTTTCGGAATATCCGAAAGATCGGGCGGACGTATTTTTCTTGACGGCAAGGAGATCAAAAACCGCAATCCCAGAGAGGCGATAAAAAACGGATTCGCTCTCCTTACCGAGGAGAGGCGTGCCACGGGCATTTTCGGCAATCTTGATATCCGTGAAAACACTACTATTTCAAGCCTCAAAAAGCATTTGAAGCTTGGAATTTTATCGGAAAGATCAAGGAAAAAGGATACGAGCTGGTCGATCGACGCCATGAGAGTTAAGACCGCGTCACAGGAGACACGGATAAGTCTCTTGTCGGGCGGAAATCAACAGAAGGTAATTCTCGGTCGCTGGCTTTTGACCGAGCCCGAGATCCTTATGCTTGACGAGCCGACCCGAGGCATCGACGTGGGCGCGAAATTCGAGATATATCAGCTCATAGATTCCCTTGCGGCAAAAGGGAAGGCGGTAATCGTAGTCTCCGGTGAGCTGCCCGAGCTTCTCGGCATCTGTGACCGCATCTACGTTATGTCGGGCGGCAGGATCGCGGGAGAAGTTGACGCAAATAACACCACACAAGAAGAAATAATGACCCTCGCCGCCAAATACGTGTAGGAAGGTATAAATATGACGTTACTGAAAAACCTTAAGGCTGCCGATGCGCGGAAAAAAAGAGCGCTGATCAAAGAATTTTTGATTAACAATTCGCTCTATATATTCCTTATCGCGGCGGTGGTAGTAATACAATTTTTGCGCCCCCACTTTCTGTCGGCGGCGTCAATAGTAAATATAATCTCGCTATCCGCGGCAAATCTGCCTATCGCGCTCGGTATTGCGGGAGCAATAATTCTGACGGGAACCGACCTCTCGGCAGGACGAATCGTGGGACTCGTCGCCTGCGTCTCCGCGTCTCTGCTTCAGGCAACGGGATACGCGGGAAAGATGTTTCCGTCCTTGGCAGCTCTGCCCCTGCCCGTGGTATTGCTTATCGCTCTCGCAATAGGCGGTATTATAGGACTTATAAACGGCTTTTGCACCGCAAAATTCCATCTGCACCCCTTTATCGTAACGCTTTCCACACAGCTCATAGCTTACGGCGCGCTTCTTATGTATCTGAATATCGGAAGCAACAACGGTCAGTCGATTTCGGGACTTGATCAGGGGTATACGAGCTTTATAAACGGCAGTATTCTTTCTATCGGCAAGACCCCAATACCCAATTTCGTGTGGTATTCGCTGGCGCTGACTGCGGTGATATGGTTCATCTGGAACAAGACCACCTTCGGTAAGAATATGTTTGCGGTCGGATCAAACCCCGACGCGGCAAACGTCTCGGGCGTTAACGTCAACAGGGTAATAATGCTCGTCTTTATGTTAGCGGGTATTATGTACGGCGTAACCGGCTTTATCGAGGCGGCTCGAATCGGTTCAAACTCGGCGGCGACGGGACTCAACTATGAGCTTGACGCCATAGCCGCCAGCGTTATCGGCGGAGTTTCCTTCGTCGGAGGAATCGGAACCGTGGGCGGAGTTATCGTGGGCGTTGTGCTTCTGCGCCTCATCTTCGTCGGACTTACTGCCTTGAATATCGACGCAAATATGCAATACGTCATCAAAGGTCTTATAATCCTCATCGCTTGCGCGGTGGATATGAGAAAATATCTCGTAAGAAAATAATCGGAGCATTTTACCGATATGGATAAAAAAAGAGAAGAAAAGCTTAAAAAGAGAGAGAAAAGAGTAGTCTACGACAGCGCGGGAATAGGTGTGGAAACGCTCACCGCCTTCATAGTCTTTGGGATAATTGCCCTTTCTCTCGCCTTGGTCTGCGGCTATTTTATGGGAAATTACGGCAAGGACGCAAACGAAAAGCGCAACGGCATACCCGTTTCCGCCGAGATCGTTTATTCGATTTAGAAAAAACAACCAAAAGTTTATTGACAAGCAATATTTAAAAGACTATAATAAAAATATCGTTGTAGCGGCAAGGACCCCGCAAAAACGAAATTTTAAAGAAAAGGAGGCGAATTTAATGATTTCTACACGTCACGGATACTGCAAACTCGCCTCGGAGTCGGTCTAAGGCGTAGGATTTTAAAAATCTTATCAGCCGAGGCTCTTTGCGGCGATTTATCCCGAAATTCCGCCCCGTCTTTTGCAGAGGCGAGGGCGAGCGAGTGCGCAAGGAGTTAGCAGATGATAGACACACACCTTCTGGGCAGGAGGATCGCAGAATCGCGGCGCAAGATGGGAATGACCCAAAATGCGTTAGCAATTCGCGTCGGTGTAACGGCGCAGGCGGTCTCCAAATGGGAGCAGGGAAGATCCTGCCCCGATATTGCCATTCTCGATGAAATTGCCGACGCCCTTGGCATTTCGCTCTTTGAGCTTTTGGGAATGGAGAAAAGCGCTAAAGATAGCTCGTAATTTTCTTTTTTCGGACAGAATCCTTTCTGCCAGAGCATATTTTCAGCGTAACAAAAAAGCTTCGCAAATGCGAAGCTTTTTTTAATTATTAATCTTTTTCGGGTAAAACGCCTTCAGTGTCGGGTTCTGCGTAGAAGCTTGTAAGACCCTCCGTATCGGATCGCATAGAGGCTTTAACAATAAAATTGCCTTTTTCGCTATATAGTCCAAAAGTACACTCTTGAACAGTAACGCCGTTTTCAGTTGATGAATCGTAACTTTCGAGCGTAAGAGAAAAATTACCGATCTCTTTAAACATTTCGTGCCATTTTTCATATTCCGCCGAAAATTGGTTCTCTATATTTGCATTGCGCAATATTTCATAAACTTTATCCTTGTCACCCTCGTCGTTGCGACAGGAGTACATTATTACATCAACCACTTGATTTCGAATCTTGCTGTCTTTTTTAACAAAGTATGGTGTACCGTTATGAATACCGATACACGAAGATAATGTAACCAGCAACAAACCGATTAAACAAATATAGCATATCATTCTTTTCACAATAATCTACCACCTTTCTTTTTATAAATTATACCACAATACGATTTTATTGTCAAGCCGAGGCGGATTGAGTGGGGGACCATATTCAAACTTTTTTGTTTATTTTTAATATTTTTTATTTAATTAATTATTGATTTTTGTACTTTTATATGTTATACTATAAATTGCAGAATTATACTGACTTTCAAAAAACGAAAGGAACATAAAAAAATGGCAAGAGTTTACGATATGATAGATGCTCTCGGCGGCACTAACGACCATAGAACTAAAAGATACATTATACCTAAAAGAGTAGTCTACACCCAAGGAGCAGTAGGCGGAAGTGAGCATTTTCTCGACGACTGCCCCAACCAGATAATCTTCCATCCCGAAAAAGACGTATGGATGGAAAACAAGCCCGGACAGCCCAAGGCTGGTGTGCTTATCGACTTCGGCGTTGAATTTTCGGGATCTTTGCGTCTGCTGGTGCGCGGTGTTCGCGGCGCGGAGGGGAATAAGGTCACTCTTCTCGTACGTTTCGGAGAGAGCGTTATGGAGGCTCTGACCCCCATCGGCGTAAAGAACACCACCAACGATCACGCTAACCGCGATATGATAATTACCGTTGCGGGAATGAGCGCAAACGAAACGCCCGAATCGGGATTCCGTTTTGCTTATATCGAGCTTCAGGATGATGACGCGGCTATCTCCTTCCACGGAATCAAGGGCTGCTTCTACTTCCGCGACCTTGAATACAAAGGCTATTTCGAAAGCTCCGACGACAGACTTAATAAAATATGGCAGACCGCCGCTTACACCGTTCACCTCAATATGCAACAGTATCTTTGGGACGGTATCAAGCGTGACCGTCTCGTATGGATCGGCGATATGCACACCGAGGTGCAGACTATTCTCAGCGTTTTCGGCGATCAGGATATTATCCGCGAGTCCCTTGACCTCACGAGAGACGACACGCCCGTTGAGCTTTGGATGAACAATATCCCCACCTACTCTCTCTGGTGGATATGGATGCACCACGACCTTCTCCGTCAGATAGGAGACGTTGAATACCTCAAGGAGCAAAAGGAATATATGGTGGCTCTGACGAAGAGACTTCTTCCTCTCGTTGACGAAAACGGCTCTGAACAGCTTCCTCCCCACCGATTCCTCGATTGGCCCAACAGCACCAACGAAGGCGGAAAGCACGCGGGATTGCAGGGTATACTTAAAATAACCTTCGAGCGTCTTGCCGATATGCTTGCCGTCCTTGACGAAAACGAGCTTTCCGAGGAGTGCGCAAAAACCGCTTCTCGCATGAAGAAACACGTACCCGATCCCTCAGGCTCCAAGCAGGCAGCGTCACTTCTTGCCCTCTCCGCCCTTGCTGATGCAAAGGAAATAAACGAAAAGCATCTCGCCCTCGGCGGCGCGAAGGGATATTCTACCTTCTTCGGCTACTATCTGCTTCAGGCTAAGGCGCTTGCGGGCGACTTCGTCGGGGCGCTCAACGATATCAGAGAATATTGGGGCGCTATGCTCGATCTCGGCGCTACCACCTTCTGGGAGGACTTCAACCTGGATTGGCTTGAGAACAGCGCGCCTATCGACGAAATCGTGCCCGAAGGCAAGCGAGACATTCACGGCGACTTCGGCGCATACTGTTATACTCTCTTCCGCCACTCTCTCTGCCACGGCTGGTCTTCGGGACCCTGTCCCTATATGACCCACTACGTTCTCGGTATCAGAGCCGTAAACGCTACCACCTTTGAGATCGACCCCGAGCTTGGCGATCTCGAATGGGCGCGCGGCGCATATCCCACCAAGTGGGGACTTATTGAGGTCAGCGCGGTC
The DNA here is from genome assembly GCA_045585895.1 of Eubacteriales bacterium. Classification (GTDB taxonomy): domain Bacteria; phylum Bacillota; class Clostridia; order Oscillospirales; family CAG-272; genus SVTX01. The sequence goes on along the minus strand of JAZMZI010000030.1, from coordinate 23,209 downwards.
AAGACCGACGAGGGAACTCTCGTTCAGGTATCCGCGCCCGACGAGGTCCAGATAATCAGAAAATAATTCTTAATGAGGTTGCCCCTTGTGGGCTTGAAAAAACATGAAAATTGTTGTTATCGGAAACGGCTCGGTAGGAGAGGCGCTTATAGCGGCTATCTGCTCCGAGGGCCACAACGTGACCGTTATAGACGAAAGCTCCGAAATGGTCAACTCGGTAGTTAATAAATACGACGTATTCGGCGTTACGGGAAACGGCGCGTCGATAGACGTACAGAAAGAGGCGGGAGTGCCCGAAAGCGACGTGGTCATCGCAGTATCGCCGGGAGACGAGCTTAATCTCCTTTGCTGTATGATCGCAAAGCAGCTTGGCGCAAAGCATACCATAGCAAGAGTCCGCGATCCTCGCTACCTTAAACAGATGACCTTTATGAGCAAAAATCTGGGAATCGACGTAATAGTTAACCCCGAGTACGAGGCGGCGCGGGAGGCGGCGCGTCTTATCCGATTCCCCGCGGCGATGAAGCTTGAGAAATTTGCAAGAGGACAGGTCGAGGTGGTAGAGATCCACATCTCGGAGGGTCACCCCTTTATCGGTCTGCCCCTTAAGGATTTCAAAAACAAATACAGCACTAATACCCTTATCTGCGCCGCGGTGCGCACAGACGATGTCTTTATCCCCGGCGGTGATTTCGTCATTAACGAAGGGGACAGCATCTCTCTCGCAGGCTCACGTCAGGATATAAACGACCTGTTCGTAAAAATAGGTCTTTTGGGTAAGCAGATCAAAAAGGTTACGCTTATCGGCGGCGGAAGGATATCGCGCTATCTTGCGGCTCAGTTGGGTAAGGGATACAGCCTTAAAATAATAGAGAAATCGGCGGCGGCTTGCGATCAGTTGGCTGAGCTTTTCCCGAAGATCACCATTATCAACGGCGACGCGACCGACCCCGAGCTTCTTGACGAGGAGGGAATCAGCTCTACCGACGCTTGCGTTATCATGACCGAAAACGATCAGACTAACCTGATAATCTCTATGTTTGCCGCGTCAAGAGGTGTAAATAAGGTAATATCGAAGATCGCGTCTCCCACCTACGCACGCCTATCCGAGGATGCGGGGATCGACTCGAATATCACCCCTCAGTTCCTCATTATATCAAAGGTATTGCGCTATCTTCGCGGCATATCCAATATGGGTGAGAAGGGAAGTCTCAGCGGAATAAAATCGCTTCACAGAATAGCCGATAACCGAGTTGAGGCTCTGGAATTTGACGTTGCCGAGGACTTTGAGGCAACGGGCAAGCCCTTGAAGGACATCAAGTGGAAGAAAAACACGCTTATTGCCGCAGTTATACGCGAGGGAACCGTCATGTATGCTCACGGTTCAACCACCCTCGAGGTAGGCGACAGCGTTATTATAATGACAACCAATAAGCAGGTGTGTGGTCTTGAGGACACTCTTGCATAATTTGAGACTTTGATATGAATTACAAAATGTTAAGATACATCGTGGGTCTCCTGCTTTTGTCAGAGAGCGCGTTGATGATATTGCCTCTTACCGCATCGCTGATCTACGGTGAATTTAAAATGCTCCACGCTTTTCTTATTCCGATGGCGGCACTTCTGTTTCTCGGCGCGCTGCTTTCGGCAAAAAAGCCGTCCAATACCGCACTTGGCGTCAAGGATGGCTTCGTGGTGGTAGGACTTTCGTGGATCATACTTTCGGCTTTCGGATGTCTGCCGTTCGTTATATCGGGACTGATCCCTAATTTTATCGACGCATATTTCGAGACCGTATCCGGCTTCACCACAACGGGATCAAGCGTTCTGGAATTCGCTGATTTTGCAAAAATGTGGTCCCCCGCAGATCCTCTTGAAGGTCTTCGCGGAGTCTTTCTCTGGCGAAGCTTTACGAACTGGATAGGCGGTATGGGAGTTCTGGTATTCGTGCTGGCTATAATGCCTCAGCAGGATATGAAGTCCTCCCGACTTATACACATAATGCGCGCAGAGATGCCCGGTCCCAAGGTGGATAAGGTGGTAGCGACCGTCAGAAAGACTGCCGCCATTATGTACGGCATTTATATCGCGCTCACCGCAGTTATGACCGTTATGCTGCTTTTCGGCGGAATGGATCTTTACGAATCTCTCTGCACCTCTTTCTCTACGGCGGGAACAGGTGGATTCGCTATCTGGAGCGACAGTATGGCATCCTTTGGAGGAACCGTCGCATTTCCCGAATATTGCGTATGGGTAATAGCGGTGTTTATGATTATTTTCAGCATAAACTTTAACCTTTTTTACCTCATTCTTACGGGGAAGGTGCTTACCGCCATCTTCAGCGAGGAGCTCAGGTGGTTCGCGGGTATAGTTTTTGCGGCAACGGCATTTATTGCCGTTAATATAACGCTATCAAATCTTACGGTCCACGATAATTTCGGAGATGGAATACGTCACGCGTTTTTTCAGGTATCAACCATAATATCGACCACGGGATTTGCTACCGACGATTTCAATCTCTGGTCTAACGCCGCCAAGACGGTCCTTCTGGTGCTCATGTTCGTGGGTGCCTGTGCGGGAAGCACGGGAGGCGGAATCAAGGTCAGCCGTATAGTTATCGCCTTCAAGAGCACGTGGTCTGAGATAAGACATATGATACACCCGCGCCGCGTTAAAAAAATAATGTTTGAGAAAAAGAGCGTTGAACAGGATACCGTACGCGGAGTTTTCGCTTATATGGTAGCTTACGTTCTGATATTCTTCGCTTCGTTTATCGTGGTTGCCGTGTTCGACGGAAGAAGTATAGAGACCACATTCTCGGCAGTAACGGCGTGCATCAACAATATCGGTCCGGGTCTCGGCGACGTCGGACCCACGGGAAATTACCTTGGATTTTCATACGTATCCAAGATAGTTCTTATACTGGATATGCTTCTCGGAAGACTTGAGATCTTCCCCATACTCCTTTTATTTTATCCTACCGTATGGAAAGATAAATGATTTTTGATTTTTTTATCGGCTTTCGGAGATAATATATTATGAACAACAAAGCAAGATTTATAGTTTTTGAGGGCATCGACGGCGCAGGCAAATCGACGCAGATAGAGCTTCTGAGAACCGCTCTCGAAAAGAGGGGTATCAAATGCAAAACTACCGCCGAGCCAACCGAGCTTCCCTCGGGAAAAGAGATAAGAGCCGCTCTCGGAGGCAAAACAGAAAAAACGCCTATGGAAATGGCTGAGATGTTTGCCCGTGACCGAGCACTTCACAACACCCATCCCGAGATCGGAATTAACGGTATGCTTGCCGAAAGCTACACGGTCATAAGCGACAGATATTACTATTCCTCTTTGGCTTATCAAGGCTCCGTGCTGGGATACGAGACGGTGGCGGCTCTTAACCTCGACAGAGAGGACGTTCGCACTCCCGACCTCTGCGTCTTTCTCGATCTCACTCCCGAAAGGAGCCTTGAGAGAATAGGCAAGAGGGGAGAGGCTGCCGAAATATACGAAAACCTCGAATATCTTACGAAAACACGCGAGACCTTCTTCTCGGTCTTCGAAAAGCTGCGCGAAAGAGGCGAGAATATCGCAGTCGTCGACGCCTCGGGAAGCGTGGAGGAGGTAGCGGAGAAGGTCCTCTCAAAGGTCCTTGAAATATACGACGAATAAGCGGCGGCGTGAAGGCTGCTTCCAACTTATAGCGGGGTAAACCTTTTCACGCGCGGATCTTGCCGCGGCAAGATCCATAGAATACTGTTTGTGTCGCCGCGCAGGCGGCGGAATGGAGATTATTATGAAGAAAAAATACGGAAAAGCGGAGATAATTTCCACCGCAAAAAGCATTTTGCTCGTAATAATCGGAACTCTTATACTCTCTTTCGGAACGTCGGTCTTTCTTTTACAGTTCGACCTCGTCGCGGGGGGAGTTTCGGGAATGGCTATAGTTATCGATCACGTCATATCCGAGTTTGCCACCGATTTGGGATTTATTACCCTTGAAACGATAATCGCCGTAATAACGTGGAGCTTGTTCTTCTTGGGGTTCTTGGTGTTGGGAAAAGGCTTTGCAATAAAAACCCTTATTTCAACGGTCATATATCCCATTGGCGTTTGGATCTTTTCAAAGCTCTGCTCACCCGACGTCCTCGGCGGATTCTTCTATCTTAAAGGCTACACCGACTATGCAGACGTCGCTTTGATTCTCGCAACCATCCTCGGCGGCGCTTGCGTTGGCGTGGGATGCTCCATAACGTTTATCGGCGGCGGATCTACGGGCGGCGTAGACGTTATAGCATTCACCGTTTGCAAAATATTCAAGCGAGCAAAAAGCTCGGTAGTATTCTTTATAATCGACGCCGCTATCGTTGTTTGCGGTATGTTCGTTATACGCGATCTCGTACTGTCGCTTCTCGGTATAACATCCGCATTCGTTTCGGCAATAATGGTGGACAAGGTATTTCTCGGAAGCTCCAGATCGTTTATTGCTCACGTTATAACCGATAAATACGAGGATATAAACCGCGATATAATAGAAAGGCTTGACCGCAGCTCAACGGTTATTGACGTAACGGGCGGCTACTCGGGCAAGAACAAAAAAATGCTTATGGTGTCCTTCAAGGTCAACCAGTATTCCGAAATAATCAATATAATAAATAAGAATGATAAAAACGCATTCGTTACCGTCCATCAGGCTCACGAGATAAACGGAGAGGGATGGACGAGGTAGATCAAAAAAACGGAGTTCAGAATGAAACGAACTCCGTTTTTTTATTCAGCTCTCCATTTGTCTGCCCAAAAAGCTTGCGGCGGTCTGCACCAGCTTCGTCTCCACCGCTTCGGGCGCCCTATCGGTATCAGCCGGCGAAAGAGCCGCTACGATTCCAACGATATCGCCTTCGCTGATGATCGGCATAGCACTGCTGACGTAGTGACTTCCTCCGTCGCGAAGGGGAGAGATCTTGTTTTCACCCGTTCGGTAAACGTAAAGGCTTCTGCCCTCGGCAACAGCTTCAAGCTCCTCCGAAAGCGACTTGTCGCCGTATTCCTTCTTTGACACGCCCGCAGACGCCACTACGCTGTCACGGTCACAGATTATTACCGACATCTCGCAGGTCTTATGCAGAGTCTCGGCATACTGAGCCGCAAACGCGGTCAACTCTCCGATGGGGGAGTATTTCTTAAAAATCACCTCGCCATCACGGTCGGTAAATATTTCCAATGGGTCGCCCTCGCGGATTCTCATAGTTCTTCTTATTTCCTTGGGTATGACTACTCGTCCGAGATCGTCGATACGCCTAACAATTCCCGTTGCTTTCATTTAAAGGTGTTTCCTTTCTATATATAATGCGAAAATATCAAATTTTGCCACTTGGATGCTTTCCTCTGTTATTATTTGTAATAATTTCTTGATTTATACCGCAGAGAAATTGGAAATTTATGCTTTTATTACTGTTTCGCGATAAATTCGTCACAATAACCGTATGATGAAAATATATTATCAAATCTCTAATTCACTTTAATCGTTTCTATCGTTTCTATTTTTTGTCAATATGTTGCATTTCCATCCGATTTGTGTTATAATAAGTTGAAATATGATTTAACGGGGATAACAATTATGTCAATTTATTTGAAAAGCGATGAGGTGTTTTGGAAGAAAAAAGAGTTCATTTCATTTATATTGAGCATTCTTGTTCTTATCATTCACACTACATCCTTCTCCCAATATAGCAAAAGCGGTGAACTTATTTCAGTAATAAACGAAAAGACGAACTACTTTTTTAAAACGTCTATCACTCAGTTTGCTGTCCCTATGTATTTTATTATATCGGGAATTGCTTTTTATAAGGGATATGAAAACAAAAAATACTTTCAAAAATTGAAATCAAGACTCTTTAGCTTGGTTATCCCTTACCTTTTATGGAACACTGTGTGGACCGTCTTTGATCTGCTCTGCTCTTATACTTTCATTTCCAACTATTATATAGGAAGAACTCCTTTGACATTTAATTTAATAAATATCTTGAAGGGTGTGCTTTTTTATCAAAGTAACCGACCGTTCTGGTTTGTTTTCGATCTTATTGTTTTCGCTGTAGCAACCCCATTGATCTATACGTTAATCCGCAACAAGTACGTTGGTATCATTTCCATTCTATCTTTATCCGTTCTTTCACTGTTCAATATCGGGCTCCCCACAAGTATATTCTTTTCCCAAACCTCTATAATATTTTATATGATCGGCGCTCTTATCGGGAAGCACTTCTTTGATTTGGCTTCTCAAAAATCACACAAGGGAATACAGTGGGGAAGCTTGGCGTTTCTTGCCGTATACATAATTATTAAAAATGTTTTCCCCGCTGAAATGCATATAAAAAACAACTTTATCGACGTAATAGTATTGACTTTGTGTTGTTTTGCTTTTTGGAGTATTACCGATATGTATATCGATAAAATACATCCCCGCGCTGTATTTTCACGTTCATTTGCGGTATATTCGATGCATGTAAACGTTTCAGCAGTAATAACAAAATTATTTGCCCTCTGTTTTCCGAGGACAGAATGGCTTGCGATTCCTAATTTTTTTGTGACGGTTTGTCTGACCCTTTTGGTTATCAATTTGGTATGTATGTTTATGGAAAGATTTTTGCCAAAGGTTTATGCAGTATTCATGGGGAACAGAGTTCATAAATCACGACCGAATAGCGAAAAACGACAACCGGAAATTATAGCTTGATAAAAACAAATCCAAAGGTATTCTCTTCGCCGATTTTTTCCGTACGATCAAATGACAAAAGGACAAAAGGAAAAACGTCGCATTGTTGACAAAATGGGGATTTAATGTTATAATAAAAACCAGAGTACTCCAAAAAACTTTTAAGAGGTCTTTTTGATGAATGTAAAAAGTTATTTAGCGGGCAAGGTCCGCAAGCTGATATTGCTCACCTTCGACGTGTCCTGCTTTGCCGCCGTTGCCTTTATATATTTTATCTCCAACGAGCATCTGGCGCAGTCCATAACCTACGATCCTTACAGATTTTTGGCAAATTCGGGACTTTTGCTGCTTACGATACTGGTGGCGCGCTTCGCCCTTAGCGTTTACAATTCGGTGCTTAGATATACGAGGACCCTTAATTACATAAAAATAATTCTTGCGGACACTCTCGGTTGTTTTGCGGCAATATTTTTCTCTTGGGTCTGCCGAATCTACGAGGGCGTGTGGTTTTTCGTAATAATTACCTCGGTATTTATAATTATTGAACTGACCTCAAGACACGTCTATCGTCTGCTTTACAAGATCAGAAACAGCGGACTCGAATCGTCGCCCAATCAGATAAACGTAGCTATCGTTGGCGCGGGACAGCTCGGCGCGATGCTGGCAAACGAGCTTATGTATAAGCCTCAATCGCCGTACAGACCCGTAATGTTCATCGAAAAAGACTCGGCCAAATGCGGAAACAAGATAAGCGGTATCACCATTTATCCCGAGGACGAAAGCGCACTGAAAACCATCGAAAAGCTTGGCGTTAAAGAAATATTTATCGCTATTTCGGATATGGACAGCGAGACCGCCACGAAAATGCTTGAGTTTTACAGTTCCGTCTCCTGCAAGCTCAAGATATACGACATACCCGTAAAGGAATTCAAACACGGAGACGGCAAAAGCGGCGTACGCGCGGTGCGCGATTTCGAAATAGAAGACCTTCTTTTCCGTACGCCTCTTAATATAAACGATACCGATATTGCCAACTATTATAATAATAAGGTAGTTCTTATCACGGGCGGCGGCGGTTCTATAGGAAGCGAGCTTTGCCGTCAGGTGGCAAAATGCGGACCCAAAAAGCTGATAATCGTCGATATCTACGAAAATAACGCGTACGACATTCAGCAAGAGCTGATGAGAAAATATCACGGTGCTCTCGATCTCGCGGTAGAGATCGCGTCGGTCAGAGACCGCCGCCGCATTGACGCAATATTCAATCATTACCGCCCGCACGTGGTATTCCACGCCGCGGCTCACAAGCACGTTCCCCTTATGGAGCATAGCGGTTGCGAGGCGATCAAAAACAATATTTTCGGTACCCAAAACACCGCAGACGCAGCAGAAAAATACGGCTCGCAGAAATTCATACTCATTTCTACCGACAAGGCGGTCAATCCAACCAATATAATGGGTGCTTCAAAGCGTATGTGCGAAATGATCGTTCAGAGCCGCCGCGACAGCAAGACCTCTTTTGCCGCGGTGCGATTCGGAAACGTGCTCGGCTCTAACGGCTCGGTCATCCCTCTGTTCAAGCAGCAGATAGCGCAGGGTGGACCCGTCACCATCACAGACAAGAGGATCATACGTTATTTCATGACTATCCCCGAAGCCAGCCAGCTTGTAATGCAGGCGGGAGCTATGGCGAAGAAAGGCGAGCTTTTCGTCCTCGATATGGGCAAGCCTGTGAGAATTTACGATCTGGCGGTCAATATGATAAGACTTTCGGGCTTTGAACCCGAAACCGATATAAAGATCGAAGAGATCGGTCTGCGTCCCGGCGAGAAACTCTACGAGGAGCTGCTCATAAAAACCGAGACTCTCGATAAGACCGAAAACGATATGATATTTATCGAAAAAGACACTCCTCTCAGCCGTGAGGAGGTCGAAGAAAGACTCAGCAAGCTTGCCCTTGCCGTTGAGAACAGTCAGAACGATATTGCTTCTCCTTCAATTAAAAGCGCCATCAAGGCGGCGGTTCCTACGTTCCTTAACCCCGATGAGATCAACAAGGACGCAGAGGACGCTCCCGAAATGGCGGATGCTATAGCGGCAGAGGTCATATCATAATAAATACAAAAGTTGCCGATGAGGATAAAAGCTTCATCGGCTCCTTTTTAATAGGTAATAAAAAAATCTACCCCGCGGGGTAGATTTTTTTATGTGTTTAGAGATTCGTGAGAATTACTCAGCCTGCTCCTTGAGAGCGAGGTAGAAGTTTGCACGAGCCTGATTCATGTAAGGGGTAACGAAAAGCATACCGATACCGCAGGTAAGCATACCTACGATGATCCAGCCGATGAAGCTGACGTCAAGCCAGAAAAGCTGTGCCTTGTGACCGTTCATCATCTGACGGCTCTCGGTGATGCACTCGTTCCAACCCTTGGTGGGATCGTCCTGCATAATGTAGGGTGCCATAGCGTAGGAATAGCTCTTAACGATACCGGGGATGAGGAAGAGAAGGCTCCAAAGCGCAACGAAGAGACCCGACATAAATCCAAGAAGGAAAATATTAAGGAAACCGTCGGTGAATCCCTTGATAAGATCACTGAAGTCGATCTTTTCCGCACCTCTTGCAAGGTTGATGGTAATGCGAGCCAATCCGTAGCTGAGCGCTCCCGCAATAACTATAGCGCCGATACCGCCCACAAAAGAGGTGATGCTTCCCGCAACGGTGCCCGCAGCGGAAAGAACTACGCAGACTGCCAGCATCATAAGCCAATTGGTTGCAAATATGTTGCCGCCAAGCTGCTCTCTCGCCTGCTGTCTCAAAACAGAATTTTTAGTCATAAAAAACTCCTTAAATTGTATTTCAATATTATTATAATATTGATCGGCGATATGATAACAGAAAAGTATTAATTTTATATTAAATTTCTACACAAAATTTTAAAATAAATTCCCAAAAGAGAATAAAAACGCATCTTCCGCGAAAAAATTTGTTTTTTTTCAAAAAACCTCTTGACAAGCTTGATTTTTGATGATATAATTGTAAACTGCATTATAATCGCTTGCACTGTCTAAATTTAGGTGCAAGTCGGTCAAGGGTCGACAAAATCCACGATTTTTCAAGGGTTTTTCGGTCATGACCAGTATTCATTGAATGGAGTGATTGATTTAATGGTCAACGTAAAAGAGCAAAAACTCGGAAAAAACACGAGAATGTCCTTTTCGCGCTCAAGATTTAATCTCGAGCTGCCCAATCTGGTTGAGATCCAGACGAAATCCTTCGATTGGTTCCTCAAGGAAGGACTTATGGAGGTACTGCGTGACGTTTCTCCTATCACCGACTACTCGGGAAATCTCTCGATAGACTTCATTTCTTATTCTATCGACACCAAGCCCAAGTATCCCGTTGAGGAGTGCAAGGAACGTGACGTTAACTACGCCGCGCCCCTCAAGGTCAACGTTCGTCTTACCAACAAGCAGGCGGGCGACGTTAAGTATTCCGACATCTATCTCGGCGACTTCCCGCTCATGACCGAAACGGGCACCTTCGTAATCAACGGTGCAGAAAGAGTTATCGTATCCCAGCTCGTCCGTTCTCCCGGAATGTACTATTCCTCCGAGGTAGATAAGACGGGTAAAAAGACCTACGCCGCTCAGGTGATTCCTTACAGAGGCGCATGGCTCGAATACGAGAGCGACATCAACGGCGTGATGTACGTTCGTATAGACAAGAACCGTAAGCTTCCTCTTACCATGTTCGTCCGCGCTCTCGGTTGCTTTATCGGCGACAGCGAGGAAAACGAAAGAGGAACCGTTATTCACAGAGAAGATATCTTCAAGCTCTTCGGTGACGACGAAAGACTTATCGCGACCCTCGAAAAGGACGAGAGCGAAAGACTGGCAGACGAAAACGGAACCGACCCCACCGCAGAATCTCTTAACGAGATATACAAGAAGCTCCGTCCCGGCGAGCCTCCTCTCTTTAACTCCGCAAAGCAGCTGCTTCATAACCTCTTCTTCGATCCCAGAAGATACGACATATATAATGTCGGACGTTATAAGTTCGACGCTAAGATGGCTATCAGCTCAAGAATCGCAAACCACAAGATCGCCGAGGACATCGTCAGCGTTCTTACGGGCGAGGTGCTTTACGAAAAGGGAACCGTACTTAACGGCGAGATGGCTCAGATCGTAGAGCGTAACGGTGTAAACGAAGTCAGTCTTGAGCTTGAAAACGGCGAGATCGTCAAGGTACTGTCTAACAACACCATCGAGCCCGAGGCAATTCTCGGCTTCGACCTCAAGGATTGCGGAATCAACGAGAAGGTCAGCCTCCCCGTTATCCGCGAGATCATAGAGGCTTGCGAGGGCGACGTTGACGCTATCAAGGAGATGGCAAAGGAGAGGATCGCCGATCTCTGTCCCAAGCATATCACCCTTGACGATATCTTCGCAACCGTCAGCTATATGCTCAACCTTACCCACGACGTTGGTACCGTTGACGATATAGACCACCTTGGAAACAGACGCGTTCGTTCCGTGGGCGAACAGCTCCAGAACCAGATGCGTATCGGTTTCTCAAGAATGGATAAGATAATAAAGGAAAGAATGACCACTCAGGACAACGAGAAGCTGACTCCTCAGGCGCTTATCAACACCCGTCCCGTAACGACCGCTATCCGCGAGTTCTTCGGATCCAGCCAGCTCTCACAGTTCATGGACCAGAACAACCCTCTCGCAGAGTTGACGCACAAGAGACGTCTTTCGGCTCTCGGTCCCGGCGGTCTTTCCCGTGACCGCGCTTCCTTCGACGTCCGTGACGTTCACTACACCCACTACGGTCGTATGTGTCCTATCGAGACCCCCGAAGGTCCTAACATCGGTCTTATCTCCTACCTCACTACCTACGCTCGCATCAGCGACTACGGTTTCATCGAGGCTCCCTACCGCAAGGTAGTTCACATTACGGGCGAAAACGGCGAAGTCGAGCACAGAGTTACCGACGAGGTCGTTTATATGACCGCAGACGTCGAGGATAATTACATCGTTGCTCAGGGTAACGAGCCTCTCGACGAAGAAGGACATTTCGTCAACAAAAAGATCACCGCGAGAGACAAGACCGAGATCATGGAGGTCGACGTTTCCAAGATCGACTTTATGGACGTTTCTCCTAAGATGGTCGTATCCGTTGCGACCGCCTGCATCCCCTTCCTTGAGAACGACGACAACTCTCGTGCACTCATGGGATCGAACATGCAGAAGCAGGCAGTTCCGCTTCTCGTTACCGATTCTCCTATCGTCGGTACCGGTATGGAATATAAGGCAGCGGTCGACTCCGGCGTAGTTGTCGTTTCCAAGTACGACGGTGTGGTTGAGAGAGTCGACGCTAACAGCATCACCATCACCAGAGACGACGGACACAAGGACGTTTATAACCTTATTAAGTTCAAGAGAAGCAACCAGTCCAACTGCGTTAACCAGAAGCCTATCGTAAAGAGAGGTCAGTACGTTAAGGCAGGCGAGGTCATCGCCGACGGTCCCGCTACCAGCAACGGTGAGATTTCTCTCGGACGTAACGCTCTCGTAGGCTTCCTTACCTGGGAGGGTTACAACTACGAGGACGCAGTCCTTCTTAATGAAAAACTTGTAAGAGACGACGTTTACACGTCTATCCACATTGAAGAATACACCCACGAAGCAAGAGACACCAAACTCGGTCCTGAAGAGATCACCCGCGAGATCCCCAACGTCGGCGACGACGCGCTCAAGGATCTTAACGCAGAGGGTATCGTCAAGAAGGGAACCGAGGTAAGAGCAGGCGACATCCTCGTCGGTAAGATTACTCCCAAGGGAGAGACCGAGCTGCCTGCCGAGGAAAGACTTCTCCGCGCGATCTTCGGTGAGAAGGCAAGAGAAGTAAGAGATACCTCTCTCCGCGTTCCTCACGGTGAAAGCGGCGTAGTCGTTGACGTTCGCGTCTTCTCTCACGAGGCAGGTGACGAGCTTCCCGCAGGTGTTAACAAGGTAGTTAAGCTTTATATAGCACAGAAGAGAAAGATCTCTGTCGGAGATAAGATGGCAGGTCGTCACGGTAACAAGGGTGTCGTTTCGCGCATCCTCCCCCCCGAGGATATGCCCTTCCTTCCCGACGGTACTCCTCTCGATATCTGTCTTAACCCTCTGGGCGTTCCTTCCCGAATGAATATCGGTCAGGTACTTGAGGTGCACCTCGGTATCGCCGCTAAGAAGCTGGGCTGGAAGATCATGACCCCCGTATTCGACGGTGCCAACGAGCAGGACATCGCAGAATGCCTCCGTATGGCAGGCTATTGCCGTGACCTCTTCCCCAACGAAAATCCCGAAGGCAAGGATCTCTTCGAGGAAATAGTTGGCGAGGACGGAAATAAATCCTACCGCAAGCTCACCGCGGAAGAAAAGGCAGACGCAGAATACTGCGAGAACCTGAGACTTGCAAGCAAGCTCAAGCTCTTCGACGGTAAGATGAAGGTCTACGACGGACGTACGGGCGAGGCATTCGACAACCCCGTAACCGTTGGTATAATGTACTACCTCAAGCTCCATCACCTCGTTGACGATAAGGTACACGCTCGAAGCAACGGTCCTTACTCTCTCGTAACTCAGCAGCCTCTCGGCGGTAAAGCTCAGTTCGGCGGTCAGAGATTCGGAGAGATGGAGGTTTGGGCGCTTGAAGCATACGGTGCAGCGTACACCCTTCAGGAAATACTTACCGTTAAGTCCGACGATATCAACGGACGCCGCAAGGCTTACGAGGCTATCATCAAGGGTCAGAATATCCCTACTCCCGGAGTGCCCGAATCCTTCAAGGTTCTGGTCAAGGAGCTTCAGGCGCTTGCTCTTGACGTTAAGGTCCTTGATAAGAACGGTGAGGAGATCCAGCTCTCCACCATCTGCAATGAGGACGAAGCTACCCGTTATATCCCCAAGGGAATCGAAGACCTTATGCTGGGAGAGATGCACTCCGACGAGGACGAGCTTCGCAAGTCCTTCCAGTTTGAGGATGAAGAAGGAAATCCCATCGAGGACGACGAGTTCATCGATGCAGACGACATCTTCGGCAACGCCGAATCCTTTGAGGATGATTCGGATCTGTATTAATAACGATTATGCACTCTGTAAGGAGCACCCCTCCTTGCAGAGTGGGAATAAAATATTTCAAAACAGTAAACAACAGTTAGGAGAACAGCTGTGGAACATAATGAATTTTCATCTATAAAAATAGGTCTGGCATCTCCGGAAATGATCAGAGAGTGGTCCTATGGTGAGGTCACCAAGCCCGAGACCATCAATTACAGAACGCTTAAGCCTGAGGTGGGCGGTCTTTTCTGCGAAAAAATCTTTGGTCCTACCAAGGACGGAGCTTGCGCTTGCGGAAAATATAAAAATTCCCACTCCAAGGAAGTCCGTAAGTGTGAAAAGTGCGGAGTTGACGTTACCACCAAAAAGGTAAGACGCGAAAGAATGGGTCACATCGAGCTTGCCGCTCCCGTGTCTCATATCTGGTATCTCAAGACTATTCCCTCAAGAATGGCGCTTATTCTGGATATGTCTCCCAAGCAGCTTGAACAGGTGCTCTATTTCGCCGAGAACGTAGTTGTGGATTCCGGCTCTACGCCTCTCGTAGAGGGAACCGTGCTCAGTGAAAAGCAGCTTATGGATTACCGCGATATGTACGAGGACGAGTTCGAGGTCGGTATGGGCGCGGAAGCTATCAAAAAGCTTCTCCGCAACGTAGGTCTCGACAAGGAGCAGATCAAGCGCCGTGACGAGCTTGAAGCTATCGAGGATCGTACCGAGGAAGAGACCGAGGAGCTTAATAAGCTCTATCGCGCAGGTATCGAAAGGCTGTCCGAAGATATCAAGAACGAGCTTATTACCGCAACGGGTCAGAAAAAGACCAGACTTATCAAGAGATTGGAAGTCGTTGAAGCGTTCAGAAAGTCCCGTAACAGACTTGAATGGATGATTCTCGACACGATTCCCGTCCTTCCCCCCGATATACGTCCTATGGTACAGCTCGACGGCGGAAGATTCGCGTCCAGCGACCTGAACGAGCTTTACAGAAGAGTCATCAGCCGTAATAACCGTCTGAACAGACTCCTTAAAATAAAGACCCCCGACATCGTTGTCAGAAACGAGAAGAGAATGCTTCAGGAAGCAGTCGACGCTCTTATCGACAACGGCCGCCGCGGAAAGGCAGTCCTTGCCGCAAACAGCCGCCCCTATAAGTCTCTCTCCGAGATGCTTCGCGGTAAGCAGGGACGTTTCCGTCAGAACCTTCTCGGTAAGCGTGTCGACTATTCCGGTCGTTCGGTTATCGTCGTAGGTCCTTCCCTTAAGATCTATCAGTGCGGTCTTCCCCGTGAGATGGCACTCGAGCTTTTCAAGCCCTTCGTTGTCAAGAGACTTACCGAAATGGGTAAGGCTACCAACGTAAAGGATGCTCAGAAAAAGATCGAAAGAGTACATCCCGACGTTTGGGACGCACTCGAAAACGTGATCAAGGAGCATCCCGTGCTTCTTAACCGTGCGCCCACGCTTCACCGTCTTTCTATTCAGGCATTCGAGCCCGTACTGGTTGACGGACGTGCGATCAAGCTCCATCCTCTCGTATGTACCGCGTTTAACGCAGACTTCGACGGTGACCAGATGCCCGTTCACGTTCCGCTTTCCGCAGAGGCTCAGGCAGAGGCAAGATTCCTTATGCTCTCTGCAAATAACCTCTTGAAGCCTATGGACGGCCGCGCGGTTGCAACTCCTACTCAGGATATGATCCTCGGATCCTACTACCTGACTATGGAAAAGCCCGGCGAGCCCGGTGAAGGTAAGACCTTCAAGGACTTCGACGAGGCTGTTATGGCTTACGAAAACGGAGTTATCGGTCTCCATTCCAGAATCAACGTCAGAGTTGAGAAGGAGTTCGACGGAGTAGTAAGAAGAAAAATCATCGAGACCACTCTCGGCCGTCTCATCTTCAACAAGCCCCTCCCTCAGGACCTCGGCTTCGTTGACAGAACCAATCCCGAAAACGATTTCAAGCTTGAGATCGATTTCGTCGTAAAGAAAAAGCAGCTCGGTCAGATCATCGATTACTGCATAAAGAAGCACGGCAGTGCCGTATGTGCAAATATGCTCGACGAGATCAAGTCTATGGGCTACAAGTATTCTACCAGAGCTTCCTTCTCAATCTCGGTTTACGATATGACCATTCCCGAGGAAAAGAAGGATTATATAGCGAAGGCACAGAAGGACGTTGATAAGATCTCCAAGTACTTTATGCGAGGCGAGCTTTCCGAAGAGGAAAGATACAAGTCCGTTATCAAGGTTTGGAACGAGACCACCGACAAGGTTACCGAGGCTCTGAACGCTTCCTTCTCCACCTACAACCCGATCAAGATCATGGCAGACTCCGGAGCCCGTGGTTCTATGACTCAGATGCGTCAGCTCGCAGGTATGCGCGGACTTATGTTCTCTACCAGCGGTAAGACCATGGAGATCCCGATCAAGTCCAACTTCCGTGAGGGTCTTAATATCACCGAGTACTTTATGGGTGCGCGTTCTTCCCGTAAGTCTCTGTCCGATACCGCGCTTCGTACCGCAGACTCGGGTTACCTTACCCGCCGTCTCGTAGACGTAGCTCAGGAGGTCATCATCAGAGAAGAGAAGTGCGACACTACCAAGGGTGCTTGGGTCAACGATATTCTTGACGATAAGAACGTTCTCGAGCCTCTTCAGGACAGAATCGTGGGCAGATACACCATGGGTCCCGTTATTCATCCCGAAACGGGTGAGATCCTCGTCGAGGACGACGTAATGATCACCGACGAGATGGCTTCCGCTATCGTTAAAGCGGGCATCGATAAGGTATATATCAGAACCGTTATCCAGTGTCATGCAAAGCACGGTATATGCGCTCACTGCTACGGTGCAGACCTTGCATCCGGCAAGCCCGTTAACATCGGTGAAGCGGTCGGTATTATCGCGGCTCAGTCTATCGGTGAGCCGGGTACTCAGCTTACGATGCGTACCTTCCACTCCGGAGGTGTCGCAGGAAGCGATATCACTCAGGGTCTTCCCCGTGTTGAGGAGCTCTTCGAGGCAAGACAGCCCAAGCGCGCCGCTATTATGGCAGAGGTCGCAGGTACGGTACACGTACAACCCGGCGAGATCCCCGGTATGAACGTTCTTGCTATTCACGCAGATAACGCTAACGGAGAGGTTACGACTCAGGATTACAAGGAGATCGACGTTCCTTACGGAACCAGATTGGCTATCAACGACGGCGACCACGTTGAAGTGGGCGACGCTCTTACCGAGGGTAACAAGTCTCCCGCAGATATCATGAGGATGCTCGGTCTTGACGCCGTTTACGAGTATATCATCAAGGAAACTCAGAAGGTCTACCGTTCTCAGTCCTGTAACGTTAACGATAAACACATTGAGATCATTGCACGTCAGATGACCAGAAAGATCAGGATCGAGGACAACGGCGACACGGATATGTTGCTCGGCGCTCTCGTTGACGTCGTTGATTACGAGGAAGAGAACAACAAGATCAAGGAAAGAGTCGCGGCAGGCGAAGAAGACCTCAAGGAGGCGTTCGGCGCTCCCGTCCTCCTCGGTATCACCAAGGCCTCGCTCCAGACCGAATCCTTCCTCTCCGCAGCATCCTTCCAGGAGACCACCAAGGTTCTTACCGAGGCTGCTATCAGAGGTAAGGAGGATAAGCTTCTCGGTCTTAAGGAAAACGTCATCATCGGTAAGCTTATTCCCGCAGGTACGGGTATGGGCTGCTACCACAACATCGACGTCGCTAAGGCAGGCGAAGAGGATGGCGGTATCGATAACGATGCAACGGTTGATACCGTTAAATCCGAAGACGAGATCACCGCTTCCGAGGCTATCTGATACAAACGAAGCAAAAATCTTAACGGTTTTTCATAAAAATTTCCTTGCAGGTTGGCGTGATACTCTTAACGGAGTATCACGCCAGTTCTATTCGCCTGCGGCGAGTTCTATTGCTTCGCAGTGATATTCGGCTTATGCCGAGTGATATTCGCTTCGCGAGTTTAGGGGCGAATAGAATATCACTAAAGCCGCAGGCTTTAATATAACTGTCGCAAAGCGACAATATCACTCTGACGAAGTCAGAATATAACTTGACATCTTTTTATTTCTGTTGTATAATATTTTCAGAGGTGATACTATGTCGAACAGCATTTTAAGAGATAAGGCAAAGGCTTTTGCAAAAAATATTGTTTTACTATGCCGTAATATGAAATCCGAACATAAAGAAACTGTCTTGATAAATCAATTATTACGTTCCGGCACTTCTATTGGAGCCAATATTCACGAGGCACAGTATGCGCAAGGTACGAAGGATTTCATATCAAAGCTTGAAATAGCGCAAAAGGAATGCTATGAAACCGAATATTGGCTTGAACTTTTATTTGAAACTGATTGTATTGAAGGGACTATTTATAAATCAATTCAAAATGATTGCGGTGCTATACGCAGAATGCTAATATCCTCGTTAAATACAATCAAAGCAAAACAAGAATAGTGGTATGGGCTTTGCCCGAATCCTTTGTAATACAAAGGCGAAACTGGCGATAAAATGGGAATATCAATGCTAATTTAATTTTGCGAGGTGATTATAATGAAAAGAATATTCACTATGGTAATTCTAATTTTGTTTTGCTTCTCATTAACCTCCTGTGCAGCCATCGATGCATTAAAATACTCCATTTCGGGAGATATTATTGATCCTGTAGATGGTTTTTCTCGTGGTACAGAAAAAGACACACTGACATATAAAGACAACAACTATATTTTAGTTCAAGAAATCGCTGGGGATTGTGATATCTACATAACCAAAGAAGATATTTTGCTTGGTCTCAGTAGCAATTATCCGTTTTTTCCATGTAGTTGCTATTATGTAGGTACAGATGAAAATCCAAGCTATATAATTGGCACCAACTCTGCTAATAAAGGAACCTGTGTATATTTGAGAGAAGATATATATAGTAACGATATTGTCTATGTATTAAATGATAGTTCTTTCGAATTTGTATTTGCATAAGCTTTTGTCAAAATGGATCAAGTGAATTATAACATTTATGATTCAAGAGAGAAATCTACAAAGGTTGCGATGGTTGATTTTTATATGAAAGAAATCCCAACAATAATAGTCCGTAAGAAAATCTATCTTCTAGATAATACATGGTATTCTCTAGAAGTTGATGCGGCATATAAACTGTCAGAAGAATTTTTGTGCAAGTTAATGGAAAAAGGGATATTAAGTTAAGAACTCCAAGATAAGCAAACCCCGACAGACTTTTGAAATCTGTAGGGGTTATATTGTTTTCTGCGGAGCAATTTAAACTATATACGATCAAGCTGACTTATAATTTCTCCGATAAAAACATCATGCGCTATCTTGCAAGGGGATTTTTAACCAATACTCGTCCTAAGCGCTCGACTTTTTTGTGCAAAACGTAGAAATTTTTATCAGTTTCTTATGACTCTTGACAAAAAAAGCGGTCAATGATATAATAAATTGGTGTGCGATCGCCCGTTATGGGTGATTTGCGCCCAAAAACAGAGCATTTTGCATAAAAAGGCTCATATTTAATTTGACAGTAACGCATCTCTCTTATGCGTCTGTAATATAAACATTAAATCATTTTAAGAAGGAGGATAATCAGGAAGAATGCCAACCTTTAACCAGCTTGTCAGACAGGGTCGTCAGGACAAGACCTATAAGTCAAAAGCACCTGTACTTCAGGTAGGTCTCAACACACTGACCAACAAAGCAACTGACACTCCCGCACCTCAGAAGAGAGGCGTTTGCACAAAGGTATCTACCACCAGCCCTAAGAAGCCTAACTCCGCGCTCCGTAAGATCGCAAGAGTAAGACTTACCAACGGACTTGAGGCGACGACCTACATTCCCGGAATCGGACACAACCTTCAGGAGCACTCTGTAGTTCTTATCAGAGGCGGAAGAGTACGTGACCTCCCCGGTGTACGTTATCACATCATTCGTGGTACCCTTGATGCTCAGGGTGTTGCAAACCGTAAGCAGAGCCGTTCCAAGTACGGCGCAAAGGCTCCCAAGAAGTAATTCTTAGGACAAACAGTATGGCAAGGCGAGCCTAATCGCCAAAAACAAGGTAAATAATAAAGCATATTTAAGTTTGTGCCTGTTATCCTTTTTAATGTTTATGTTAACAAGGCGCACTTGCAGAAGTAATGCTTTTGAGTACCAATGATTTCATTTTTTAAATTTGATGAAGGAGGGAAGTACAGTGCCAAGAAGAGGTCGTATATCCAAAAGAGACGTATTGCCGGATCCTATGTACGGAAGCAAGCTCGTAACTAAGCTTGTTAACAATATTATGTATGACGGCAAGAAGGGTGTTGCTCAGACCATCGTATATGATGCATTTGCTATCATCGAAGAGAAGATCGGTCAGAACCCCCTCGAAGTATTCGAAGAAGCGCTTGATAACCTTAAGCCCGCGCTTGAAGTTAAAGCTCGCCGTGTAGGTGGTTCTACCTACCAGGTTCCTATGGAAGTCAGACCCGAGCGTCAGCAGACTCTTGCTCTGCGTTGGCTCGTGGCTTATTCCAGAAACCGCAGCGAAAGAACCATGGCTGAAAGACTTGCAGCTGAAATCATGGATGCAAAGAACAGCATGGGCGGCGCTTTCAAGAAGAGAGAAGAAACCCACAGAATGGCAGAAGCAAACAAGGCTTTTGCTCACTACAGATATTAATATCAAGGAGACCATTAAATGCCTAGAGAATATTCACTTGAAAACACAAGAAATATCGGTATAATGGCTCATATCGACGCAGGTAAGACTACTACTACCGAGCGTATTCTGTTCTACACCGGTAAGACACACAAGCTGGGTGAGACCCATGAAGGTGCGGCTACCATGGACTGGATGGCACAGGAGCAGGAGAGAGGTATAACCATCACTTCCGCTGCTACCACCTGTTTCTGGAAGGAAAACCGTATCAACATCATCGACACCCCCGGCCACGTTGACTTTACCGTTGAGGTAGAGCGTTCCCTTCGTGTCCTTGACGGTTCCGTAACCGTTATGTGCGCAAAGGGCGGCGTTGAGCCCCAGTCCGAAACCGTTTGGAGACAGGCAGACAAGTACAAGGTTCCCCGTATGATCTACGTCAACAAGATGGACATCACCGGCGCGGACTTCTACAGAGTTGTCGATATGATCCACGCAAGACTCCGTGCTAACGCAGTTCCGATCCAGCTTCCCATCGGTAAGGATATGACCTTCCGCGGAATAGTTGACCTTATGACTATGGAAGCTGACGTTTACTATGACGAGATGGGTAAGGACATGCGCGTTGAAGAAATTCCCGCAGACATGATCGATCTTGCAAACGAATGGCGCGAAAAGATGGTTGAAGCTATCGCATCCACCGACGAGGACCTCATGATGATGTACCTCGAGGGTGAGGAGATCTCCGTAGAGGACCTCAAGAGAGCGCTCCGTAAGGCTACCATCAACAACGAGATCGTTCCCGTAGTTTGCGGTACTTCTTACCGTAACAAGGGCGTTCAGAAGCTCCTCGACGCTATCGTTGATTTCATGCCCTCTCCTCTCGACATTCCCGCAATTAAGGGTGTTAACCCCAGAACCGAGGAAGAAGAAGAGAGACCCGCAAGCGATTCGGAGCCTTTCTCCGCACTCGCATTCAAGATTATGACCGACCCCTTCGTCGGAAAGCTTTGCTTCTTCCGCGTATATTCAGGTGTCGTTAATGCCGGTGATACCGTGCTCAACTCGACCAGAGACAAGAAGGAGAGACTTGGTCGTATCCTTCAGATGCACGCTAATGACCGTAAGGAGATCGATGCTTGCTACAGCGGCGATATCGCAGCAGTAGTCGGAACTAAGTTCACCACTACCGGTGATACCTTCTGTGACGAAAAAGCACCCGTTATCCTTGAATCTATGGAATTCCCCGAGCCTGTTATCCGTGTTGCTATCGAGCCTAAGACTCGCGCAGGTCAGGAAAAGATGGGTATTGCTCTTGCGAAGCTCGCAGAGGAAGACCCCACCTTCCGTACCTACACCGATGAAGAGACCGGTCAGACCATAATCGCAGGTATGGGTGAGCTCCACCTCGAAATTATCGTTGACAGACTTCTCCGTGAGTTCAAGGTAGAGGCTAACATCGGTAAGCCTCAGGTTGCTTACAAGGAGACCATCCGTAAGCAGGTTGACCACGAGTGCAAGTACAAGAGACAGTCCGGTGGTTCCGGTCAGTACGGTCACGTTAAGATCATCGTTGAGCCTAACGAGCCCGGCGCAGGATACACCTTTATCGATAACGTTAAGGGCGGTGCTATTCCCAAGGAATACATTCCCGCTGTTGACGCAGGTATTCAGGGCGCACTTCAGTCCGGTGTACTTGCAGGCTACAACGTAGTTGACATCAAGGTAACCCTTTATGATGGTTCTTACCACGAGGTCGACTCCTCCGAAATGGCGTTCAAGATCGCAGGATCTATGGCTATTAAGGAAGCTATGAGAAAGGCTGACCCCGTTCTCACCGAGCCTATGATGAAGGTTGTTACCATCGTTCCCGACGACTATCTCGGTTCCGTTATCGGCGACTTCAACTCTCGCCGCGGACAGATCCAGTCTCAGGAGACCAGCGACAGCGGCGTACAGGAAGTTACCGCTTTCGTTCCTCTCTCCAATATGTTCGGTTACGCTACCGACCTTCGTTCCAAGACTCAGGGTCGTGGTCTCTACTCCATGGAGCCCAGCCACTTCGAGCAGGTTCCTAAGTCCATTCAGGAAGAGATCGTTAAGGCGAGATCTACCAAGGCTTAATTTCAACTTTCTCTAAAAATAAAGTTGAAAAGAAACTTCCATAATCGGTTGAATAAGTTTTAATCGATTGTTCATCTTCGAACGGGGAGTAAAAATCAAAAATAATCCTTTCACCGACCAAAAGTCGGTGAAGGGAATATAATAAAAACCAATTAAGAAAAATAAAAACAAATCTAATTTATACGGAGGATTTTTAAAATGGCAAAGGCTACATTTGAAAGAACCAAGCCCCACGTAAACATTGGTACTATCGGTCACGTTGACCACGGTAAGACCACTACAACCGCAGCTATCACCAAAGTTCTCGGTCTCGCAAACGGTAACGTTGAGTTCATGGCTTATGACCAGATCGACAACGCTCCCGAAGAGAGAGCAAGAGGTATCACAATCAATACCAGACACGTTGAGTACGAAACTGACAACCGTCACTACGCTCACGTTGACTGCCCCGGCCACGCCGACTACGTTAAGAACATGATCACCGGTGCTGCTCAGATGGACGGCGCTATCCTCGTTGTTGCTGCAACCGATGGCCCTCTCGCACAGACCCGTGAGCACGTACTTCTCGCTCGTCAGGTTGG
>JAZMZI010000029.1:0-16281 GCA_045585895.1 Eubacteriales bacterium | reverse complement strand
CCGACGACACGAAATGAAATCTTATTTAAACTTAAAGATATTTAGGTTTAAATAAAACTGTGAAGGCTGGGTTTAACACCCTTTCAAGGGGATGTGACAGTGGGGGATTTTTTTAGCTCCGAAGGAGCGAAAAATCCTGCGACACCCTAAGAGAACCCCTTCTTTTGGAAAGTTTCTTTGCCTACTTTCTTCTCAAAGAAAGTAGGCCGCCGGAGGCGCGCGCATCCCCGCATCCCCTCGCCGTTAAACCCCAATTTACATTAAAAAGAAAAACCGCCGTGAGGCGGTTCTTCAAAATCTATTCAATTATTTCTTATTTCGCAAAAATATATCTTTTATTTCGCAAAAATATATCTTTCGCCGGGTTTGAATACGTGATAAGGCAGGCTCTTATCCGTCGCTTCTATCTGCTCCACCACCGTTGAGGTGGCAACGCAGTTTACGTCGTAAAGGTCAAAATGCATAGGTATCAGCATCTTCGCTCCGCACTCGCGGCAAAGCTCTGCGGCTTCAGCGGCGGTCATATTTCCGATAATGTTGCGGACGTACCTCTGAAAATAAGATCTGCCGTTGACGGGAAGCATCATTATATCCGCTCCCTTCACTCTCTCCGAAAGTCCTTCGTAGATACAGCAATCTCCCGCGTGGAAAAGGGTTATATCTCCCACCTTTACCACGAATCCCATGCAGTCGAAGTTGCCGTCTTTATCGGGAGCAAGCTCCTCGTGGGCGGCGGGGACGGGAGTTACGGTCACACCCTCAAGGCAGATCTCTTTATCGGCGTACGCGGAAATTATATCGTCACCGCTCACTCCGTAGGACTCTACTTTGTGGGCAAAGGGCGCGGGAATTATATATTTTGCCTTTTTATTGACCTTTGCCATCGCGCTAAGCGTCAGGGGATCGGCGTGGTCGTAGTGGGCGTGGGAGCAGAAAACGTAGTCAACGAAATCAAGCTCCGAGGGCGACATCGGAGGCGCGTAGCGGCGAACCCATTTTACTCTCTCGGAACAGCAATTTTTATCGACGTAATCCGAAAGATATGCGTCGAAAAGCAGATATTTGCCCTTCGCTTTGACTAAAATGCTCTCCTGACCGAGATAGAATATCGCTATCTGTCCCTCTGCCAATTTGGTGTTTAATACGGTATTTTTCATAAAAGTTGCCTTCCCTTCGTCAATACACTATCTATTTTTATATTTTTTCATAAAAAAATGTTTTTTTTCATCAATATCTATTGACAATTATATCACGGAGTGATATAATTGTCAATAGTAAAATAGAAAATCGGAGCAAAAAATGAAAAAATACATAAATCAGCAGGATATGAAGGAGTCAAACGCCGCCGACATATTTGCTCTCGTCAAAAAGAAAGAGAAGATAACGAGAAAACAGATAGCGGAAAAGCTTGGTATGAGCTGGGGCGCGGTCTCCACCATTACCTCCCAGCTTGTAGACGAGGGATATCTCACCGAGAAGAAAGCCGACAGCGACGGCTGCGCCGGCAGAACGCCTTCTTATCTTGAGGTCAACGGCGATAACCACTTTTCGATAGGTATCGACGTAAACAATTTCAAATTTCGCGCAGTACTTATCAATTTAAAGGACGAGGTCATAAGCTTTTGGGAGGGCGAGACCGACGCCTCGTCGTCGGATGTATTCGTGCCTTCTCTTCTCTCCTTTATCGGAAGGATAATGCGCGATTCGGGCAAGCTTAACGTCATAAGCATCGGAATTGCTATGCAGGGTATAGTTAACGCGAAAAAGGGTATTTCGCAAAGCATTCCCGGCTTTTCGGTTTGGAACGATCTTCCTCTTGCGGAGATCGTCTCGAAGGAATTCGGCATTCCCACGTTCGTCGAGCACGACCCGACCTGTATTCTCTACGCGGCGACCCGTCAGAATCCGAAGACCGACGCAATGCTGATACGCTCCGACGACGGAATCGGTATGGCTGCCATGATCGGCGGAAAGATCATAGACAAAGCGGGAATATTTGAAATCGGTCACACTATTGCCGTTCCGGGAGGAATTCCTTGCAAGTGCGGCAAGAAAGGCTGTCTCGGCAGATACGCGTCAAGCGCAGGTCTTGCAAAGCGTTACGGCAAGAGCTTTGAATCTCTCATAAATGATGCCGAAGAAGGCAACGAAGAAGCCAAAGCGTTACTGACCGAAGCGGCTGACCGTCTTGCCCTGGCAATAACCAACGCTTCGCTTCTTTTAAATATTGAAAACGTAGTTTTATGCGGCGCGTTCTGGAATCACAAGGAGCTTTTCTGGGATGAATTTTTGAGAAAAGCGGAGGAATTCAAAGGTGATAACAACATATACTTCTCGTTCACGGGAGTTTCCGCCGCCCCCATCGGCGCCGCGCTTATCGCAATGAACGCGGTATTAAAGAAGATAGCGATTTGATAAATTTGGGTTTAACGAACAGTTTAAAGGCGAAGCCTATTGAAAGTTTTTATGTCGCTTTTTTCAAAAAGCGACCGCTGATCCAACGCGCGGAGCGTTGGTCGCCTCCGCAGAGGCGAAATCTCCTTTTGCGCGCTTTCTTTTTTGCCAAGCTTTTTTCTTTGAGCTTCTTCTGCCAAAGAAAAAAGCGGACAAACGATTTAGATTTGCTTTATGTAGAAAGGAAAATTCACTTTCTACATATAAACATTTTAAAGCGTTTTCCGCTTTTCTTTTGACACCAGAAGCGCAAAAGAAAAGCTAACAAAAGAAAACGCGTATAAGGGTTGTTTCGCGCTTGCGAGCGCGACCGCCGATCGCGGCGGCTCCGACGAGCTTTTGAAAAAGCTCGAGCAAAACTTTCCAAAAGACAACGTATCAACTAACCCATAAATCAAAATTTGAAAACAAAAACCTTTACACAGAAAGGACACACATATGAAAGCAGTACAGATAAGAAAACCTCTCGACGTAGCGCTTATCGACGCGCCTATCCCCACCCCTCCCGCAGGCTTTGCGAGAGTCAAGGTAGCCGCGGCGGCGGTCTGCGCAACCGACCTTGAGGTCATTGACGGAAATATTCCCGCAAATTACCCCCTTATCCCCGGTCACGAATGGAGCGGAGTAGTCGACGCCGTCGGCTCCCCCGAGGACGAAAAGTGGCTCGGGAAAGCGGTCGTCGGCTCCAACGACGTGGTCTGCCTCCACTGTGAGGCTTGCCGCAGCGGTAACTGGCGCTATTGCAAGGATTTTGAGGAGATCGGATTCCGCAGAAACGGCGCGTATGCCGAATACGTAATAGTTCCCGCCTACGGTCTCTGCGAAAAGCCCGAATGCGTTCCCTTTGAGATCGCCGCTCTCTGTGAGCCTCTCGGCGTTGCCCTCGGCACTCTCGAAAAAGCGGGAGCAGAGTTCGGTCAGACCCTTATGATCTACGGCGCAGGCTCTATCGGTCTTTGTATGCTTGCGGCGGCTCGCGCCATGGGTATGAGAAAGATCGTCGTGGTGGCATCCTCCTCACGCCGTCTTGAAATTGCCAAGGAAATGGGCGCATACGCTACGGTTGCAACCGCCGAGCAGGATCTTTTTGCCGAAATGAAGCGTCTCCACCCCGAGGGCACCGACGTGATAATCGACTGCACGGGTATCGAGGAATGTATTCAGAACTCGCTCAAGCTCTGCAAAAAGGGCGGCGTAGTAGCTCTCGCAGGCTACGGACGCGGCAAGATAATGAATATCCGCATCGACGACATCCACATCAATAACCTCAGAGTGGTCGGCGCGGGAAACAACTGGAACCAGCACAAAAAGGCGATCACCTACCTAGCCGACGGCGTTGTCGATCTCTCGCCTATGGTCAGTGAGATCATGCCCCTCGAGGACTTCGAAAGAGCCATCGAAATGGCAAGAAAGCGCCCCGTGGGATTCGTAAAGGCTATTTTCAAATTTTGATTATGAAAAACATACTCGGAATCGACCTTGGCACGTCGTCGGTCAAAATGATCTACGACGGCGGCGACAAAATACACAAGGTCAAAGAAAAATACGATACCGTAAGCCCCGACGGGTGGATGGCGGCGATCAAAAAATGCGCGTCTCGGCTTGACCTGACGGGTCTTCGCGCCGTGGGGCTATCCTCACAGGTGGGCACCTACATAGTGGATTTCAAAGAGGTCGTTTCGTGGAACGCCCCCCAAGGAAAGGGCGAGCTTGACGAGATACTTTCTTCGGTCTCCCGCGAGGATTTCATCCGCGATATAGGAATGCCCCACCCAAAGATCATCAGCTACCCCCTTCCCCGTCTGCTTTACGTCAAAAGGCATTATCCCGAAGCAAAAGCGGTCTGTCAGCCAAAGGATTGGCTTTGCCTTGCGCTCGGCGGAGAATACGTTACCGACAAATTCTCCTGGCGCGGACTTGCCGACCTGAACGGCGGCGGCTTTTGCGAAGGTCTGCTTGAAAAATTCGGTCTCGACGGCTTTTCTCTCCCCGCCATCCGCAATACCACCGACTCATCGCTTCGCGTAACAATTGAGGGCAGCGAAATGTCGGGTATCCCCGAAGGCACTCCGATAATCGTCGGCTGTAACGACTTTTTCGCGGGACTTTCGGGAATGGGTATCATTGGCGAGGGCGACGCCTTCGATATCACCGGCACAAGCGAGCATTTAGGCCTCCTTTGCGCCCAAATTCCCGAAAAAGACGACTCCTTGGTCTGCGGCGGTTATTTCGATCATAACGCCCACTACGGTGTGACGGGTTCAAGCGGAAAAAGCCTTGATTTCGGCTTGGAGCTTTACGATTTCAAGTCACTTGATATCGAAAAATGCCTTGATGGTAAGCCGCCGATCTTTTTGCCGTATATTAACGGCGAGCGCGCCCCCATCTGGGATAAGGACGCGCGCGGAGTTTTCTTCGGTATCGGCGAAGGGTGCGACAAGGAAACGCTTGCGTATTCGGTGCTTGAGGGCGTTTGCTTCAGCATCTACCACATCTACGAAACTATGGGCAAGCCTCACATCGGCTCTCTTACCGTCTCGGGCGGCGCGTCAAAGGATGCGCTGATGAATAAGATGAAGGCGTCGCTCTTTAATTGCCCCGTATACGTGCCCGAAGAGACCGACTCCTCGGCTTACGGAGCGCAGATTCTGGCATCGGTAGGTATGGGCGATCTTGCGGATATTAAGGAAGCAGTGCAAATTCTTTGCCGCAAGAATCTTTCCGCCCTGCCCGACGAAGGATTGGGCAACAGATTAAGAGAAAGATTTGAGATCTATAAAAGCCTGTACCCTAAATTAAAAGATAGCTTTACATTACTTTAAAAACCTACCCCGAAAACATTTAAAAGGATTTTATGCGGGGGTTTGGGCAGCGACCCATAATAAAGAAAGGAAAAAAATTATGAACTGCACAATTTTCGGCGCGGGCAAGATCGCTCGCGGATTTATCGGACATCTTCTCTACCTCAGTGACATCGAATTCACTTTCGTTGAGAAATTCGACGGTCTCGTTGACCTCATTAACGAAAGACAGCAGTATTTCGTCAATATTCTCGGCAACGAGGCGGATTCCTGCACCGTTACGGGCGCAAAGGCACTCAAATTCACCGACGAAGAAGCGATAGCGGCTCAGATAGCTGCGTCCGACGCGGTATTCACCGCGGTTGGCGGTAAGAATCTCGGCGATATCGCTCCCCTTATCGCCCTCGGTATCAAGGCGAAGGCAAAGGTCGGCGGCAAACTTAACGTAGTCACCTGCGAAAACTGGAAGCTGCCCGCAAATATCCTCCGCGACCTTATCGTACCTACTCTTAACGAGGAAGAAAAGGCGTATTTTGACCAAAACGTAGGCATTACCGAGGCGGTAATCATGCGATCGGCAATCGAATCGAGCAAGGAAATGCTTGAAAAAGACCCCCTCGTGGTCAACGTTCAGAATTTCTGGGAGCTTCCCGTGGATTCCTCGCGCCTCAAAGGAGAACTGCCCCCCGTTAAGGGTCTGAAGCTCATCCCCGAGTTTACGGGCTTCCTTGAGAGAAAATTCTACACCTACAACGCGGCAAACGGCACGACGAGCTTCCTCGGCGCGCTCCTCGGTCACGAAAAGATAGCCGATGCGGCTCACGACGAGAGAATTCTTGAAATTCTTGAAGGAGTTTACGTTGAGACCGCTACCGCCCTCTCCAAGAAGCACAACTTCCCCTTCGACGAGCAGATGGCGTTCACCAGAACCTCCAAAGCAAAGCTTCAGGACTACACGATCGTTGACTTCATTGAGAGAAACGCGCGTGACCCGATCAGAAAGCTTGGCCCCGACGACAGACTTGTAGGTTCGGCGCGCCTCGTGCTTGAATACGGCATAATTCCCGAAAATCTTTGTACCGCAATAGCGGCGGCTATTTATTACTATAACGAGACCGACGAGTTTGCGATCAAGCTGAAGGACATCCGTGAGAATCAGGGCGTTGACGCCGTGATCCGCGACGTTTGTAAGCTTGACCCCGAAGGAACGCTGGGTCTGCTTATCAAGGAAAAGATCGAGCTGCTCAAGGCTAAGGGCTGGATCAAAGAATAAGATAAATTGGTGGTTAGCGAACAGTTTAAAGGCGAATCTTTCTCAAAGACACCGCCGTGGCGTTAAACTAATCGCCAAATCAAAATCCAAAACACAACAACAAGAGGAAAAAATATGAAAATCGCAATGATCGGCGCGGGAAAGACCGGCCGCGGATTTATCGGCCGTCTTCTCGCAGAGGACAAAAAAGAAATATATTTCATCGACAAGGACGAAAAGCTCGTCAACGCACTCAATGAGAAAAAGTCTTTCTCCGTAAGCTTTTTCGGCGGCGTGCGCGAAACCTTCACCGTTGATAATTTCACCGCCTCCACTTGGCAGGACGCCGACCTCTCCGATATCGAGATCATTTTCGTCTCGGTGGGCGGCATGAACCTCCCCGAAGTTGGCGCGGAGCTTAAAAAGCTCATAAACGACGGAAAAATGCGCCACATAATCGTCGGCGAAAACGCGTCCAAGCCCGCAAAAAAGCTTGCCGATGCTATCGGACTTGACAACATAACCGTCAGCGAATCCACCGTTTTCTGCACTACCATCGAGGACAAAAACGGCGGTGAGCTTGACATCGCAAGCGAAAACTATCCCTACCTCCAGTGCGATGCCGCTCCCCTTCAAGGTTTCGACCCCAAGATATCCACCGTTCGCCCCATTTCGGGCTTTGAAAACTTCTTAACGAGAAAGCTCTACACCTACAACGCGGCAAGCTGCGTGATCGCTTACCTCGGCTTCGCCAAGGGCTACGACGACTACGGCGCGGCGGCTAACGACGGTGAAATATTGGAGCTTCTTGACCGCAACTACGCGGCTACAAACAAAGTCCTTTGCAAGACGATGGGCTACGAGGAAGGCGACCAAGCGGAATTTGCCGCTCTCTCCAAGGCAAAATTCACCGACAGAACCATCGCCGACACCGTCTCCCGTAACGCCCGCGAGCCTCAGAGAAAGCTGGCTTTTGCCGAGAGAATCATCGGCCCTCTTATGCTCATTGACCAGCACGGTGAGGACACCGAGCCCCTTCTTTTGACCGCCGCGGCGGCTCTCCTTTACGAGCACGAAAGCGACAAGGCTTGGCAGGAGATAAAGGACAGCAAGACCCCCGCGGAAATCGTTGCGGAGATCTGCGGATTGCCCGAAGGCTCAAAGCTTTCAAATGAAATTCTTGAAAAATACGAGACCGTCAAAAAATATATGGCAGGCGAAGGAAAATTGTTTTAAGTCCCCAAAGGAGCAACCATGACAAGAACGAAACAACTCTTAAGCGGCTGGTGGGATTACCGCATAGCCGACGGAAGATTTATAAAGAAACAGATTCCCTACTCCGATCCCCCCGTGGGATTTGCCGAGTGCCGCAAAGATTTTGATCTTGATAAGACCGCTTCGGGCAAGAGAGCCTTTCTTGTTTTCGACGGCATAACCTACTCGGCAGAGGTCACCTTAAACGGCAGATCTTTGGGCAAAATGCTTCCCTACTGCGAGTACAGATACGAGATAACCGATATTGCGAAAGCAGAAGGAAATCTTCTCTCGGTCATAATCCGTGACACCGAGATCGTATTCGGCGCGGGAGAGGGCTGGGAGAATTACAGCGGCATCACACGCGACGTATACGTTGAATACGTCAGTGAAAGCTTTATCGAAAACGTCTTTTTCCACAACGCGGTGAATGCCGAAATGACCGCCGCCGATTGCGTGGCGGAGATAAAGGTCGACGGCGTTACCGAGGGCGTTTCGGCAAAGCTCAAGCTCCTCGACAAGGGCGGAAGAATAGCATTTTCCGATACGACAGCTCTTACCGGAGAAAAGACCGACGTGGTTTGGACGGTAGAGGATCCCATCCTCTGGTCGCCCGATTGCCCTACCCTTTATACCCTTGAGATCGAGCTTATAAAAGACGGCAGGGCTATTGACACCTACTCTCACAAGGTCGGCTTCAAGCGCCTTGAAACGAAGGGAAAACGCTTTTACTTAAACGGTTCTCCCTTCTTCCTTCTCGGAGTTTGCCGCCACGAGATCTTCGGCGAAAAGGGTCATATGCTGACCGATGACGAGATACGTCAGGACCTTACGATGATCAAAAATCTCGGATGCAATTACTGCCGTCTCGTTCACTACCCCCACCGCAAAAAGACACTTGAGATCGCCGACGAAATAGGACTATTCGTTTCCGAAGAGCCGGGACTTTGGTGGTCGGACATGAAGGATCAGACCATAGTTGAGGCAAGCCTTGAGGTGCTTCGCCGCACCGTCACCCGTGACCGCAACCACGTCAGCGTAGCCTTCTGGCTCTCCTTCAACGAGTGCATCTTCACCCCCGAATTCATCAAGGAATCGGGACGGGTCTGCCGCCAATACGACCCCTACCGCATGGTTTCGGGAGCTAACTGCATGAGCATTGAAATGACCAAGCAGTATTTCAAGGAGTGCGGCTTCGATTTCTACACCATGCACCCCTACCACACCGACCCTTGGAGAATGACCCAGTGCGCCAAGGAGCTGACCGATATGCCTCTGGTATTTACCGAGTGGGGCGGTCATCCCGTGTTCAACAGTCCCTTCCATATGAAGCAATTCATCACCGAGGTGGTTCGCCTCTGGCAGAACGACGAAACGCAAGAGGTAGTCACGGGCGCATCCTTCTGGTGCTTCTCGGAAATGTACGAGATCAACCGCGCCGCCCCCGCCTGCTACGACGGACTTCAATGCGAGGGTCTGGTCGACCGCTTCCGCAAGCCCAATATCGGCTACCACACCTTCCGCGACGAGTTTGCAAAGCTTCACACAAAGCAGACCGTTCCCTACTTTCTCACAACAGAGAAATTCCTTGCGGAGAAAGAGAAATATACCACCGTCGATCTCACCGCGATCGTAAATACCGACGAACAAAAGGAAGCCTTTGCCGCTATGATGAAGAAGGCGGCAGAGCCTATACCGCGCTTCTATTTCGAGTGCCGCAACGTGCGACATATGAAGTCGGGCCCCGTCCTCCCCGAGGATATCAAAGTACTCGGTCAACTCCCCGTAAATCTTTCAAAAAAGCCGATAATTGTTGAATATGAAAAAAATCTTTCATTTGAAATCGGCGCCATCACCGACAAAATCCACCTTATCGGTATGACGAGTATGCCCAAGGGATACCCCATCGACGGTGTTTTCGGTGAAAAGATGGGCGAGATAGTCACCACCTACTCGGACGGTAGCGAGACTGTCACCGACCTCAGAAACGGCTATGAGATAACCACCGCCTGCGCGTGGTACGGCCCGTCGCGCATAAATCCCGTGGCAAGCGAAGCTCCAAGAGCGATAAAATTCATCAACGACATGGACAGAGAGCATTTCGTGGCGAATCTCTATTCCCTCGCCGCAGATCACTCCAAAAAGGTCGAAAAAATAACCCTCCGCGTCACGGCGGAAGGCTATGATCTGCTCCTTTACGGAGTAACGGTATGAGCGGGATAAAAAGATTGACCGCGCTGAAATACGGCGAGACCTATATCGACGAGGGGATGGCATATCAAGGCGGCGACCGCTCAAAAAAGCTTCCTATCTCCTTGACGATCTATCTTTTGGAGACCGACGGTCGCAAGATACTCGTCGATGCGGGGTGCGACACTATGCCCGGCTTTGAGCTTTCTAATTTCTGTTCCCCCACGGAGGTGCTCGGACGGCTTGGGATCCAAGCCGACGAGATAACCGATCTCGTTCTCACTCACGCCCACCACGATCACGCCGAGGCAACGCACTATTTCAAAAATGCCACGATCCATATCGAGTCGGGCGAGATCGACGCGGCGAGGCGCTTCATTCCCGACACTATGTCGGTAGAGGTCTTCAGCGAGAGTAAGACCGTGGGCGGCTGCGCCGAGGTCGTCAAGATCGGAGGACACTCAAAGGGCTCTTGCATCGTCGAATTCGACTATAAGGGTAAGAGACACGTGATCTGCGGCGACGAATGTTACGTCCGCCGCTGTCTCGAAGAAGGTATTCCCACGGGAGCGTCGTATTCTCGCGAAAAAAGCCTTGAATTCGTCAAAAAATACGGTTCGGAGCAATACGTTACCCTCTTATGTCACGATCACGAGATACTCAAAGGGCAAAACGGCGCTTTGGAGATTTAATAACACAAAAGGATGGGAATAGCGTTATCATCACGCTATTCCCGTCCTTTTGATATCTCAATCCTTCCAAACGAAGTGATAATTTATCGACTCTCCGCCGTCGACGAGGATATTCTGACCCGTACAAAAGCTATTGGTAACGGTCAGAAAATACGCCCACTCGGCTATCTCCTCGGGCGTCGCCCAACGCTTTAAGGGTGTCTCGTTCATTATCTCAGCCCAAAGCTTTTCGTCGTTCATAACGCACTCGTTAAGAGGGGTCAGAACCCCACCGGGGTCGAGGCTGTTGCAGGTCGCGCCCAAAGGAGCTATCCGTATTGCCACGTTCTTGGTGTACGCCAGAACTCCGCCCTTGCTGGCGCAATACTCGGGAAATTCCGAGCCTGTGTGCGCGCTTGCCGAACCGATATTCAAAACAGACCTAATTCCCTCTCTTACGCCGTATTTTTCGGTGACCGAGATAAGCGCCTTGAGGTTTATATCAATGTCGTCCTCTTGCTGCGTTCCCGCGTTGTTGATAAGAATATCAACTCCTTCAATCTCGGGAAGATTCTCTTTGTCTCTTACGTCGCAAAGGAAATGAGTATATTTTTCGTCGGTGACCGTCGCTTCTCTGCGGTCAATACCGTAAACCGAATGACCCTTTGCGAGAAAAAGCTCCGCGATCGCCTTTCCTATTCCCTGACTTGTTCCCGTTATCAAAACCTTCATATTATCTGTTCCCTTCAATCAAATCAAGATACTCTCTGCCCACGTCCTTCTCTCGCCAGCGCTTGGTGATCTTATAACCGATAGGCGAGAAAACGATCTCCATAATAAGCTCGGCAACGGCGCCCGTCAAGGCACACATCGCGCACTGGAGAGGCGTCCAGCAGAAACCGTCCCAGAATATGGGAGCAAAACCGACGAAAACTATGAGCGAGAAGATAAAATTATCCAAAAACTGACCGATAAACGTGGATACGTAGGTGCGCATAGCATATGCCAGCTTGCCGTCGGGGTTCTTTTTAAATGCGCTTCCAATTGCGAAATTGAGGGTATTATTTATAACACCCGACGCGAGAAAGGCTACGGTAGAGCCGAGGAGAATGAACCAAGTGCCGCCGAAGATGCCGTCGAATGCGGTGTAATCGTCGGCGTTTGATGGGATGGCGCTTGCCACGAAGAAGATAAGGCAGGTGAGAAGATTGATACCCGCCGCCAAGACCGTAATGCGGTTTGATGCCTTGGGTCCCAGATGCTTGGTGATGATATCCATACACATAAAGGAGAGCCACGAGACCAATATTCCGCCGTCGAGGGCGATCCAATCGAGCTGGAGCAGGGTCTTATTGGCAAGGAGATTCATGCAAATTACGCTGACGACGAAAAGGGTCACCACCGTAGCGGGGATGCAACGAAGCAAGACCGCCGTTTCCGCTCTCTCCCTTTTAATAAAGGCTATTATTTTTGACATTATACACTCCGAAAACCCGACGCGGTAGCGTCGGATTAATAATTATACTTAATTATATCAAAAAAAAGATAAAATTTCAAGAGATTTGTAAAAAAGAGTTTAACGATTATAAATTGGGGTTTAACGGTGGGATAAATGATTGTAGGGCGGTGGCTTGTACCGCCGTAACGAACATCTAAAACGAATGTAGGCGGGACGTCGAGGTAGCGAAGCGGCGACGCCCCGTGAACGAACGATTTAAATCGATTGAACGGGCGGACAATGACCGCCCCTACGGTTTTGAACGTTCGCCAATCCTTTGCCGTAGAAGGATTTCAAACGATTTCGCGGTAGGGGCGGTCATCGGCCGCCCGTGGTGGCGAACATTTTAGGCAAACGCAAACGGGACGTCCAACTCCCCGACAAATCAAAATTTAAAACACCCCCAAACGGGGGTGTTTTAAATATCGTATAAAATCAAGCCTCGGCTTTTGCCGTTTCTTCCTTTGGCGCTCTCTTTTCGGCTCTTACTACCTTATAAAGCTCCTCCGCGGCAAGACGGGTCTTTGCAACCACGTCGCCCGAATCCTTCGGGAAGCAATAGTAAAGTATATCCTTGTCACCAATGCAGATCATATCGCCAAGCTTATACCAATAGTAGTCAGCGTAAAGGCTATACGACGCAAGAGGCTTCTGAACGTAATCAAGCTCCCCTCCGCATCCCGTGAGGTGGAATCCCTCGCGGCTGTGGGTAAGCCTTCCTTCGCCTATGGAATAGATACACTCGGTGTCCACCATAGCGAATATATCGACCTCAACGTCAAGCTTATAATTACCTTCGGTTATCTCACGTCGAACGCAATCTCTTTCCCACTTATACCAGTCGGGGATATGCGGAAATTCGGTCTCGCCGTCAAGAGCCTTCATAAAGCCCGTCTCGGTCAGCTCGTATCTCTTGCCGCAAGCGTGACAAACAAGCTCGGTTCCCTTTCCCTCGGTCTTACCCTCGGCAAGGCAGTGGGGACACTTGAAAAGCACGCGGTTTAAGTGGTCGGCGCGGAAGGGCTCGTCGATAACAACGCCCTTTTCCTGCTGGGTCTTGAAGTTGTCAAAGGAAAATTTCTCGCCCAGAAGCGCGTTGATCTCCTTTGGCGACATAGCCTTGATCTCCTCGGGAGAGAGCAGATATTCCACCGTTGCCGAAACGTCGGTTTTGCGTAACTGGAGATTGTTATAGAGAGGATCGCGTAAAAACGCGCCCTCGGAAATGATCACCACCACGGGGATCCCCATCATTTTGATGCATCTGCCAAGGCTTTCGGGCAGCGGCGTAGCGGTGCCGTCGAAGCTGTAGCTCGCCTCGGGGTACATCAAAATAGAAGAATTGTATCTCTTTATTGCGTAACCCATATCGTGAAGCAGCGAGACCTCGGTGACGAATTTCTTGGTGGGAATACAACCGATCTGCCTCATCATGAGGTTTCGTCCGATAAATCCGTCGCCTGTGCAGACAATATTGTATTTTCTCGGATAAAAGATCTTATTTACGATTTTAAGGTCTATAAAGCTGGAATGATTCATGAGAATGAGACAAGGCTCTTTCTTCGAAAGCTTTTCCATTCCGACAGACTTATACTTGAAGTTGGTAGCCTTAAGATCGGGAATCGACAAAATTCTTATAAGCGTTCTGAATAAAAAGCTTGGACGAGCAGGCTTTTTTTCTTTCTTTTTGGGCTTTGCCAGCACGTCGGCATAGCTCCAGCCGTTAACTATTTTCATTTTTACTTCCTCCCGAAGCGGGAATTCCGCCTGATCCGAGTTTACAATGTGAACTCATTGTTAAGCATATTCTACCACATAAGTCAAAATTTGTCAAGGTCAAATTAGATTATTACCGCTTCGCCGTCACCCTCGCGCCTGAAAAGCTTACCGTCGCCTTTAAGGATTCGGGTGACGAAATCAGCTTCCGATAATACGGGAGTATCAAACGCCATACCTCCGAAAAGCCTCTGCGCCCCCGCTGAATGGTTGTCACTGCCCGCGAAGCGCAGGTGACCGTAATTCTCTGCATACTGCTCGGCAAGTCTGTTTTCAAACTCGGTACGGTTTGCGTTATAGACCTCCGACCCTTGAACGTGACGCGGGAAAAGTCTTATATGATCGATATAAGCCGCCTCGCGGAAGGGGTGAGCCTGAATTACGAGAGCGCCGCCGTCCATCATCATTTTAAGCAGATCGCTCTTTCTCATTTTGTGCATATCGGGATGAGCGAGGCACCACTCCTTGTCGATCCCGTAGACGAGAAAATCGGTACCTCCGTAGGTCATTTCAATGCCGAGAAAAACGTCGATGCCTATCTCCCCCGCAAGCTTTTTTCCTTCCTCAAAACCCGAAAAATAGAATTCTATCTGCTCGGCGTAAGGCTTTTTTCTCGTTTCAAGCTCGATGTTTCCGTCAAGGAAGTGATTGGTGATAAAAACGCCCTTATATCCCGCGTTTTTGTAATATTCAAGCGTTTCTCTGACGCTCGCTCTGGCGCAAAGGCTGACGGGCGAGGTGTGCAGATGCGTTTCGTAAAGGTACATATTATTCGTTCTCCAATCCCGACTTGACGTAATGAAAATCGTTGGTCAGCACGCAGTCAACGCCCATATCGAAGAGCCGTTTCGCGTCGCAGGGATTGTCCGCCTGACAGAAATTGACACGGATGCCGTGTTCGTGGCAACGGTCGATCATTTCCTTGTCATAGGGGAACCAGCTGACGAGCTGAACCTTATCAAATCCGTGTTTGACGGCAAGCTCGATCATCTCGACGTTGCTTCTCTCGGCGCCCTGACAGCAGAGCGAGAAAGGAAGCAGCCTTTTCATTTCAAGCAGAGCGCTTGTGTTGACCGACATAAAATAGACGTGTCTTTCGCAATCGTATTTGCGTATAAGGGCGGCTATCTTATGAAGATAAAGCTCGCTTTGTCTCTCGTCCCAGATCTTGACGTGGACGTTCATTACAACTCTGCCCGCGAACTTTTGGAGTATCTCCTCAAAGGTGGGGATGCGCAGATTCTTGTATTTTTCGTCAAAATGACTGCCGAAATCAAGCTCTTTAAGCTCTGCTAAGGTGTGATCGGAGATTCTTCCTCGTCCGTTCGATACTCTTTCGAGATTCGGGTCGTGGGCGGTGACTATTTCGCCGTCAGCCGTTGCCCAAAGGTCGAATTCGATCTCCTCCGCGCCCATAGCAACCGCCGCGCCGAAGGCGGGCATGGTATTCTCGGGAGCTACGGTGTTGTATCCTCTGTGAGCGCAAAGGCGGGGATAGGGCATATATTTGTCGAAAGCCACCACGCTTGCGCCGCCGTTGCGGTAGAGCCAGGGGCGTCTGCCCTCCTCGATGTACTCATAGTGAGCCTTAAGCGCGCCCTTAAAGCCCGCAGGCTTGAAATATTTCTCATGAACGTTGATCTCGGCAGAGGCTACCCCGATATCACTCTTCATATCCACCAAAACTTCGCCGTTGGGCGCGATTATCGAGCTGCATCCGCAGATCTTGGAGTCGAGTCCGAGGGATACCGACGCGCGGATGAGATATGCATTGGTATTATAGCAAAGGAAACGGTTAATTATCGAAAGCGCCTCGTGAGTATCGGTTCGCTGATGCGAGCACCCGATTATAATGTCGATATCCTGCCTTGCCAAAGGCGCGAAATTTTCATAGAAATAGAAGTCGTAGCAGGTCATAAAGCCAAAGCGGATACCCTCGATCTCGATAACGTCTGGCTCTCTGAATTCGTAGCTGTAGCTTACGTCTACCTCGTTACCGCCCTCCTTTTCGGTCTTGACCTCGCTGGGCGCGGGATGAGCCTTATAATATTTGCCCACCTCATTTCCCTCGCGGTCGAGAGCGTAGGTGGTGTTGCGGTAGCCTGTGGGAGTCTTGTCCGCCGCGTTAAAGAAGACGATGGAATGACAGCGCACCGCCGCCTCTCTTGCCTTTTCCTTAATTATCGAATTGTATTTCTCAATAGCGCCGTGGAAATTCGACTTTCCCTTTGTAGATGCAGGGATGTCGCAATATTCGGGCAAAACGATTATATCCGCATCCTCGCCGATGGCATCAAGATGCGCGACCATACCGTCAAAGCAGCTTTGAATATCCTTTTCGTCAAACGAATAAAAGGGTTGAATTATATATGCTTTCATAGGTCT
>JAZMZI010000028.1:0-5213 GCA_045585895.1 Eubacteriales bacterium | reverse complement strand
TTCTTTTGGCAGAAGAAGCGCAAAAGAAAAAGCTTAGCAAAAAGAAAAGCGCGTATAGGAGATTTCGCCGCGTGCGCGCGGCGACCAACGCTCCGCGCGTTGGATCGGCGGTCGCTTTTTGGAAAAAGCGACGCAAAAACTTTCAAACAGACAATGTTCATCTCACCGATAAATCAAAATTTGAAATCTCTTTTTCCAAAAGTGACAGAGATACCTTGTGCGATACCTCTGCCACAAAATTTCAATTAAAACTCTATCTTCTTCTCGATAAAGCTCTTCAGCTCAGCGATCGGGATTCTGACCTGCTCCATGGTATCTCTGTCACGGACGGTAACGCAACCGTCGCCTGCCTTTTCAGCGTCGCCTACGGTGTCAAAGTCAACGGTGATACAGAGAGGAGTACCGATCTCGTCCTGACGGCGGTATCTCTTACCGATAGAACCTGCCTCGTCGAAATCAACCACAAAATACTTGGAAAGCTCTGCGTATATCTCGCCCGCCTTGTCGGAAAGCTTCTTGGAAAGAGGAAGAACAGCCGCCTTAACGGGAGCTATTGCAGGGTGGAAGTGAAGAACGGTTCTTACGTCGTTCTTCGCCTCGTCGATAACTTCCTCGTCGTATGCGTCGCAAAGGACGGAAAGCACGGTTCTCTCTACGCCGAGAGAAGGCTCAACAACGTAAGGAATATATCTCTCGTTAGTCTCGGGATCAAAATAGGTAAGATCCTTCTTGGACTCGTTCTGATGTTGGGTCAGGTCGTAGTCGGTTCTGTCGGCAACGCCCCAAAGCTCACCCCATCCGAAGGGGAAAAGGAACTCGAAGTCGGTAGTTGCCTTGGAGTAGAAGCAAAGCTCCTCGGGATCGTGGTCACGGAGACGGATATTTTCGTCCTTAAGACCGATGGAGAGCAACCAGTTGTGGCAGAACTCTCTCCAGTAAGCAAACCACTCAAGGTCGGTACCTGGCTTGCAGAAGAACTCAAGCTCCATCTGCTCGAACTCACGAACGCGGAAAATAAAGTTACCGGGAGTGATCTCGTTACGGAAGGACTTACCGATCTGCGCGATACCGAAAGGCATCTTCTTTCTGGTAGTTCTCTGTACGTTTACGAAGTTGGTAAAGATACCCTGAGCGGTCTCGGGGCGGAGATAAACGGTGTTCTTCGCATCCTCGGTTACGCCCTGGAAGGTCTTGAACATAAGGTTGAACTGACGGATGTCAGTGAAGTTGTGCTTGCCGCAAGAGGGGCAAGGAATGTTATGCTCCTCAACAAACTCCTTCATTTCAGCGTGAGTGAAGGCATCGATGGGCTTGGGAAGCTCGAAACCGGTCTCAGCGCACCAGTCCTCGATGATCTTGTCTGCTCTGAAACGCTCCTTACACTCCTTACAGTCCATAAGGGGATCGGAGAAGCCCGCAAGGTGACCCGAAGCAACCCATGTCTGGGGGTTCATAAGAATAGCCGCGTCAAGACCGACATTGTACTTATTCTCCTGAACGAACTTCTTCCACCAAGCCTTCTTGATGTTATTCTTAAGCTCTACGCCGAGAGGGCCGTAGTCCCAAGTGTTAGCGAGACCGCCGTAGATCTCACTACCGGGGAAAATAAAGCCTCTGCCCTTGCAAAGAGCAACGATTTTGTCCATTGTTTTTTCTGTGTTCTTCATTTCAATCTCCATTCCGCCGCCATGGCTTGGCGGCACAAATATGCATTAAAAGTATATTATAATAATATAATAAGTAATTGTACCACACATTTCCATACTTGTCAAGACTCCGACGCAGATTTAATATGCAGATTTGCAAAAGAAAAGTCCGTCGGGAACACCCGACGGAGCTTTTAGTGAATTATTCTTCAATCTTTTTTTCTTCTTCCTTTTTTTCCTTCTCGGGGAAAGTGATCTCACCGAAAACGCCCGCATAAGCAAGAACGGCGATAACGCAACCTACGACTATGTAAATTCCAACAACGCCGGTAATAATCGAAGTAAAGAAGGACGTAACTATAGCAGGAAGGCCCATCATAAT
The DNA here is from genome assembly GCA_045585895.1 of Eubacteriales bacterium. Lineage (GTDB taxonomy): Bacteria > Bacillota > Clostridia > Oscillospirales > CAG-272 > SVTX01. The sequence continues at coordinate 3,185 of JAZMZI010000028.1, read as the reverse complement.
GCCGGAAAGGGCTGCAAGCGGTATTCCTATAACCATTCCTATTATAGTGTAGCAAAGTAAAACCGCAATGATGCAAAGTATTATTCCCAACACTATCGAAATCACATACACAGGGGAAAGCACGATTCCGAGAATTGTAGAAATAATAGGCTCAACTACAATACTAACGACAATACCCGCACCGATTTCTATAAGAACATAGAGCAACGCACACAGGATAAGGCTCTTAACGCTCTTGCAGAACTTAAAAGAAAGAGGAAACAGTTTTTTTAATTTTTCCATGATCGACCTCCAATGAGAAATGATTACTGTAACATTATATCACAAAAAAGCTCATAAGTCAACAAAATATTACAATTTTATAAAAAAATGCATTCCGCGATTTACTGCGTTTTCTTTGTTAACAAAATATTCACTCACAAGTCTCAGTGCCGTCAAAAAAGCAACGCAACAATATTGTATAATTAAAATGATATATTATTTTTAATAGGTAGGATAAATGAAATTCAAACGGCTTGAAACCATACTTGAAAAGGTAAAAGAAGCATGCATGTCAGTCTTACCCATAGCACTGATAATACTGTTTCTCTCATTTACCGTATGCCCCTTACCCAACGACATCTTTATTGCTTTCGTCGTGGGAACCTGTATGCTGATATTAGGACTTGGGTTATTTTCTCTCGGCGCGGAGATGTCTATGGAGCGCATAGGTGCGCACATTGGTGCAAACCTCACCAAATCGCGTAACATTCCCATAATCGCCCTCATTTCCCTGATCGTCGGCGTCCTTATAACCATCTGCGAGCCCGACCTTCACGTTTTGGCGGGATATACGGGCGACCAGATGCTCCCCTTCGTTCTGGCGGTTGCCGCGGGACTGGGAGTATTTCTCGTTATCGCGGTAATGCGAATCATATTCAAGATCAAATTTAAATACATAATTTTGGGCGGATACGGCTTGATAATCATCCTTGCCACAGTTGCTTATCTGGTAAATCCCTCGTTTCTCGCAATTGCTTTTGACGCAGGCGGAGTTACCACGGGCGCTATGTCTGTTCCCTTCGTAATGTCTATCGGCGCAGGTATTGCGGCGATCACCTCTCAGGACGGCGACGAAGACAACAGCTTCGGTCTTATGGCGGTCTGCTCTATCGGCCCTATAATCTCGATCTTGATAATGGGTCTGGCAGGCGGGTTTGAAAATATCACCTACTCAGCGCATCTCCTTCCCGTATTCGATAACTCACAGGAAATGGGACTTTCCTTCCTCTCCTCCGTTCCCTCTATCATCGGAAAGGTGCTTTTGGGACTTATACCCATTCTCGTTTTCTTCCTTATCTATCAATTATTTACCGAAAGAGTCCACAGAAAAGAATTGGCGCAGATATTTATCGGCGCAGGCTACATCTTCGTGGGAATGATCCTCTTTCTCGTGGGAGTTGAGGTCGGATTTATGCCCGTGGGAAGCTACCTTGGAGAGACCTTTGCGAAAATGGAACAGGCTTGGGTCGTTATTCCCGTGGGAATGATAATCGGCTTCTGTATGACCTACGCGGAACCCGCCGTCGGGGTCCTCAACAAACAGGTAGAGGAAGCTACATCGGGAACTATCCCCCCGAAAGTGATCCCCATGGCTATGGCACTTGGTGTCGCCCTTTCCTCGGGAATAGCAATGATAAGAGCGCTGACGGGAATACCGATATTACCGTTCCTTCTCGTAGGCTATATTGCTGCGGTAGTTCTTGCGTTCCGTTGCCCTCCGATCTTCTCCTCTATCGCGTTTGACGCAGGCGGAGTTGCCTCGGGAGTTATGGCGGCAACCTTCCTTCTTCCCCTCTCTATCGGCGTATGCTCGATCAGAAACGCTACTCCCGATATGATAATGATCGATGCATTCGGAACTATTGCACTTATTGCTATGGCACCTACCGTATCCATTCAGATCGTGGGCGTTATGTATAAGATCAAGCTCAGTCATAGCAAGACCGAGATCGTGGACGACGGAGATATTCTTATTATCGACAGTGTCGGAGAAGGCTTTGAAGCCATCCTTCACGAGAAAGAAGATAAGCTTGATACCTCAACTATCTACGCTTACGACGATTACGATACCGAGATCATAGAATTTGAAACCGAATTCGACGAATTCACCGTCGATAATCCCTCCCACGCACCCAAGGATTAACAGGAGGTAAAAATATGGAAAATTTATATCTGTTTATAACTATCAATAAAAAATCCGACTCCAAGGAATTTATCGAATTTTTCCTTCGTCACAACGTAGCTCCCATATACAGCGCGATCGGTCACGGAGCGGCTACCTCCGAAACGCTCTCGTTTTTAGGACTTGAGCAATCGGAAAAAACCGTTTCGCAGTCGATCGTGACCAAAAGTAAAATGTACGAGCTGAAAACCGCGCTTACCCGCGAAATGAGTCTCGACCTGCCCGACCGAGGAATCGCCGTGGCAGTTCCCCTCACAAGCATCGCGTCAAAGAGGGTCCTCGACTACATTCTGACCGAGCAGACCGTGCCGATGCCCGAAAATCAAGTAAAAAACGAAAGGAAGATCGAAATGGAGCTTATTATAACGATCTGCATAAAAGGAAACAGCGACAAGATAATGAAGGTTGCAAGAGAAGCGGGTGCCGCAGGCGGAACCGTCATTAAGGCAAAGGGTACCGCGTCAAGCTCGGACACCTTCTTCGGTATGGCTCTCTCCGACGAAAAGGAGATCATATATATAGTCTCGCGCAAGGAGCAGAAGACCGATATTATGAAGGCTATCGCCTCCTATACCAACGAGCACGGAACTCACCCCTTGGTGTTCTCCCTGCCCGTTACCGAAACCGCAGGATTCAGATTGCTGGAATAATTAACACTTAAACGAGGAAGGAGCTTTTCGATAAAAGCTCCTTCCTCGCGTTTGTTTGTAAATTGGGGTTTAGCGGCGAGGGGACGCGGGGGATGCGTGCCTCCGGCGGCCTACTTTCTTTGAGAAGAAAGTAGGCAAAGAAACTTTCCAAAAGAAGGGGTTCTCTTAGGGTGGCGCAGGATTTTTCGCTCCTTCGGAGCTAAAAAAATCCCCCACTGTCACATCCCCTTGAAAGGGTGTTAAACCCAGCCTTCACAGTTTTATTTAAATCTAAATATCTTTAAGTTTAAATAAGATTTCATTTCGAGTCG
>JAZMZI010000027.1:0-4783 GCA_045585895.1 Eubacteriales bacterium | reverse complement strand
CCCTCTATCACCATTCCCGTAAAGCCCGGTCGTAACCTTGCGATCATCCTTGAGATCGCGGCTATGAACAACCGCCAAAAGAAGATGGGTTATAATACCGCCGAGGAGTTCAATAAGAGACTTCTTGAACAGATAGGTAGCCTCTCATGATATTGCTGACAAGCGCAAAAATGCCCGAAGGACTTGATAAGCAGACGCTATCCGAGACGGTCAGACTGCTCTTCCCCAACGAAAAAAACCGAGGGTATATAGAAAGTATCGCCGGCCGAGCCGATCTGCCTGCGTGCGAAAGCCTTTTCGCTCTCGCCCTGCTTTACGAGGAGATACGGTCACTTGAAGCCGATATCGACACCGAAAAGCTGGTCTTTGCGAGAGGGGAGATGGGTAAGCCGTATTTTGAGGACTCGCCTGTCAGATTCAATATCAGTCACTCGAAGGGCTACGTCGCGGCAGCGACATCTCTTGGCGAAGAGCTGGGAGTTGACATCGAAGCGACCGATCTGCCTCGCGAAAGAGCGATGAAGATGGCTGAAAGGTACTTCGGAAAAGAGGAGATTTCCGCCGTCGAGCGAGATGCAAGCAGCTTTGCAAAAATTTGGAGCGAAAAGGAAGCGATCGCCAAATTTTTTGGCGAAAGTCTCGGAAATATGCTCTCTGATGAGAAAAAAGAGGACTTTTTCGCAAATTCAAGAGATGTAAGACTGCATAGCTTCTCTATAGACGGACATCCCGTAACTCTTTGTACTAAAAGGGATTTTTCGACAATCGTCTACACGGTTCAATGAAAAAATCGAGGTTTTTGGAAAAAAGAAAAAATTTTTTAAACTTTTTTTTCAAAAACCTCTTGCATTTTTAAAAAAAGTGTGGTATAATATCCAAGTCGTCAAGATACGGCCCATTGGTCAAGCGGTTAAGACGCTAGCCTCTCACGCTGGAAACTCGGGTTCGATTCCCGGATGGGTCACCAAACGTAACAAATCCGAACTATTTCGTAAATCGAGATTGGTTCGGATTTGTTTTTTACTATTAAACTTATAATCTGACGCTGTTTAGGAGCGAGGTCACGCGACCTCGCTCTTTTCCTTTTTCTCGGCTTCCTGTTGTGCTTTCCATTCGGCAAACTCTCTTTGACCTTGCCCGACTCAAAGTAAGCCACAATATCCAGCAAAAGGCAGCGAGCTATCTCCTTGCGGACGTGGTCTGGTATCTGTGGGATGTGGCTCTCTCCGCGTGTATCCCGGAAGACGAATTCTATACGCAGAAGGAGACGTTTAAACCAACCTGCGTTTATATATTCCTCGCGCAGAAACCACATGGCGAAAAATTCCTGCTCTTTTCTCTGCAGTTCTGCTTCTTTTTCACGCTGCTGTCGCTGAACTTCTTCCCAATCCTCAATGTCCTCGCCCTCGCGAAGAACGGTTCGGTTATCGTGAAGCAGAGCGTTAATACGCTTCCAAAACTTTTTCCAAGTCATATCATCATCCTTTCTCACATCGAAATTTCAAATCCTTCGTTCTCGTCATCGTTAACGTCATCTGTAGGTGTTGACTTTTGCTGAGTCAACTCAATCACAGAACCTACAGCGCCACCTACGAGAACACCGACAGCAGTGCCAGCGTTTCTCGCTTCTCTCTGCCGTTTTTCTTCCTCGGATTCCTCGCCGTCCTCAAATAGACTCGTCAGATTCCCAAGCCCACGCGCGCCCATAATAGCAACACCAATATTGTCGGGAGAGCTGTGAGTGCGAGACGGGCGCCGCCAAATGGCGGTGGACGTCCACGCGCTATGCTTGCCCCAGACGCAAGCGTCGGGAAAGCAGAAAATGAATATAAAAGTAAGCGTTTTCTGTCAAGACAAATTCGCAACTATGTGTTATAATAGTATCACAAACATACAGCTGAACGTTTGAATCAAAGATTAGGAGGGCTATTCATGGAAAATAGTGAGCTGATTACAAAAGCATTAAACTATATCAGATCCGAAAACAAGAAAAGCGATCTCACCATTGATGATGTGGCGACCCATGCAGGCTTTTCTACGGATTACTTTAATCGTATTTTCTTCGCGCATACCGGTTTTAATATTATGGAATACGTTCGGTTCAGCCGTTTGAAAAAGGCTGCTCATCTTTTGAGAGGAACGAACAACGATATTCTGGATATTGCGCTGGATTGCGGCTATGAAGCACACGAAAGTTTTTCGAGAGCTTTCAAAAACCAGTACGGTGTGTCCCCGAGTGAATACAGAAAGAAGTATGAAAAGGTAGAAGCATATTACGGTGATTTTTATAACGACACAATCGGTGCAAGACTCTTGCATGAGTTTAAGGATTTCAAGGTTGCTGACAGCAGTGAGGTGATTGATTATCTGCTGGAAACCGATGCGCTTCGCTATGGATATATCGCGGTTTGCTTCCGTGTCAACGGTGGTGCTGCCTTATACAAAGGTGAGGATTTCAGAGATGGCTTTGTTTGGTTTACCGAGTGGGACAATCGCTTTGAAGGAGAGATAATCTGTGACGATTGGGATAAAATTGCCGAATATAAAAAGGTCTTTTCAGATAAGCGCTTTGATATGGTTCTGTACACTTTAGAATCCGACGAAGAAATTAAATACGAATTTTCAAAGCGTGGAGTAACGATTGGTAATATCAACCGTCGTCAAAGTAATATCTATACGGGTGAGCCGTATGCACTCACTCCCATAGAGGACATTACCATGCGGCTGATCAGATATGAGGACATTGATCTCGTTGGAAAATTCTATTCGGAAAGATACCCTGACAGGGAAACTAATTCTCCGAGGCTAAAGTATTTGAAGTATGAGCTTCATCAAAGAGATGTAATCGGCAATACGGAACACTCTGTATTCATGTTTGGCATATTCAAAGGCGACCGCATGATTGGAGTCAGCAATGGCGGCTTGCAGAAGGCTCATGGTTTTGTTATCAACAACTGCGTAGTGACTTCCGTTCTGCACGAATGTGAAACTGAAGAACTTTATCAATATGCATTTAAGTTTGTAACCAATGCCGCTCTTGAAAAAGGTGCATTGCCAGTTGATGATACGCAAACGCCGAATACACCAAACGAAAACAAAAGTGGTATGTTTAACTCTACAGAACTTGGCTACCAAACTATCACCAATGTCTGCATCTTGAAATAACTTTTCGCCCCGCTTCGCGCGGGGCTTTTCTTTGTTTCCTCCGGCGCAGACTTTGAACCGTGTGACAGCTACATAAAAGCAGAAGAAAAAAGTCGATTTCCGTGCGCCGACACATCGATTTCTCAATCCAATCTGTGCTTAAATCCAACATTCGTTTTCACGCTTATCTATAAGACTATAGTATATTCCTTTTGTGTTAAGTATGGTTAAGTGTTATTGTTAGAACCCCCTTTTTCAATACCACCTGATCACAATTTTAGTTTGTATACGTTGAATCCGTAATCTCCGGCATTCGTGTGGCGGTGATATTTTTCAATCAAGCCTTTCTCCACAAGCACCTTTAATGCCTTGTCCACCGTTTCCTCTTTCTTGATACCACAGCCCTTGCCGATATCCTTCCTTGATGGAAAGGCAACGTTGCTTTCTTGATTCAAACGACGTCAAAGAAAACAATAGACCGCGATATCTCTCGGCTTCAGATCGTAGTCAAATATATGGTTGTCAACCATAAAAAAGTTCGTTCGTCTTACCTTCATAGCTCCTTAAAATCCAAAAATGTAAGTACCATTGCTCGATATTCCAAAATCCTTTGGTATTTGGTATTATAACACAACGATATTGTATTGTCAAGAGTTTTATATAATATTTTTGGAGTTTTCTCTTGACAAATACAATTTTATATGGTAAAATGTAGCCGTAATATAATTTGGAGGTATATCCGTATGAGCTTTATTGGCGAACAGATAAAGAAGTACCGTAATATAAAAGGCATGACCCAGCAGGACATCGCTGATGCACTCGGTGAGAGTTCAGGCAGGGTTATCTATAACTGGGAGAAAGGCATTGGTCGTCCTGACTGCGATAAATTGGCGAGACTGTGCGACCTGCTTGGTGTATCTGCTGACGAGCTTATCGGATGCAAGTCTATGGCACAGCGTCCTACCGCTACTGAGTGGACTACGTTACAAAAATACCGCGCCCTTGACGAGCACGGTAAAGAGGTTGTTGATTATTTGATCGATAGCGAATACAAGCGTGTAAGACTCTCTATGAAGAAGCCCAAACCTCGTATGCTGAAAATCGATTGGTTTACACTCCCTTCATCGGCAGGCACGGGCAATATCCTTGACAGTGAGCTGGCAGAAGAGCTACTCGTTCCCGAGAGTGCAGAAGCAGAACAGGCTGACTTTGTTATTTCTGTTGGCGGTGACAGTATGGAGCCCACATACCACGACGGTGACAAGGTTTTCGTTGAGAAGTGCGATGCTGTCGACATTGGCGAGGTTGGAATCTTCGTTGTTAACGGTGACGTATACATCAAGGAGCTTGGAAACAAGTGCCTGATCTCTCATAATGAAAAATATAAACCCATTCGCATTAGCGAGAGCGATAGCATTTACTGCTGCGGCAGAGTTATTGGGGTTGTTGAAGGATAATAAAAGGAGATCTCGTTCAAAACTGGGCGAGATCTCCTTGTTTTTGTTTTCAATTTGCAAACAGCTTCCTATACTCCCTCATCACGATCTCGTTCATCTGCTCCACGGAATCGGCACAATCGTTATCAAGCCAAGTGGTGATGACGGCACGGAGTCCGTTGACAAAGAACGTGGTTTTATAG
>JAZMZI010000026.1:0-9343 GCA_045585895.1 Eubacteriales bacterium | reverse complement strand
TTGCAGCAGAGCAAAAAGCCCGCGTGACCTACGACAATCTTATAAGAATGATGGACGATCCCGACGTCAAGGAGCCTCTTAAATTCCTCCGCGAACGCGAACTGGTGCACTATCAACGCTTCGGTGACGCTCTGCGCATAGCGCAGGACGGCTTGAATTCCAAGAATTTCTACGCGATAAATCCGAGCTTTGATAAATAAGATTTTATAACAACTATACTCAAATATAAAATTATACTACAACGTTTCCGAAATAAAATCGTTTGCAAATCAGCAGATCCCCCGCGTTATTCAAACGTGGGGGATCTCCTCATTAAAAAATAATATTTTCAATTCTGATCTCGCTTTTCTTTTAAAAGTGGCTTTTATTCTGTGCTAAATGAATCTGCCACTTGCTTTTCAACTCAAAATTGCTTTATATATTATCCGCAAACTATGCTATCGTGCTCGTCGGTACTGCAAGAGGCAAACACCGAAAGCAGCATCAAAGCTACCAAGATAAGAGCAACATATGATGTTTTTTTGATCTTCATTGAGAGTTCCTTTCATATTCCAGATTGAAAAATGTCAATTTTTGATGTCTTTTCGGACAACACTGTTGACAAACACAGCTTAATTCTGTATAATTATAACGTTATGACAATTAAACATTTGTTACTTGCATCCGAATCGTATACCCATAAGGATTGGGAATTTCACAACGTAAACGTGCGTTTTTCAAGATTGTATTACATTATTGACGGAGAGGCCTACTATAAGGAGAAGGACCGAGCAGTGAGATTCAAAAAGGGGCATCTTTATCTCACGCCCGTCAATACGCCTTTCGATCTTTACGAAAATGCCGATGACAAGCTCTTGCACACCTACGTTCATATAATCACCATACCCGAGGTGACCCGTTTTACCGAGATAAAGGTAGAGGAAAATACTCCGCTTGCCGATGCAGTCTCTCTATGGAGAAAGTATGCAAGATGCGAAAATTACGAGCTTATAACGAATATAATCCAGTTTTTGCTTTCGCAGATCTCCGACAGACTAACGTCGGGAAACACGGTACCCGAAAAAATAAAGCAATATCTGGACAGCCTTGAAGGCACCGAATTGAATACGAACGCTATGTGCAACGCTCTGGGGTACACTCGCGAGCATATCACAAGATCGTTCTACGCTATGTACAAAACCACTCCCAAGCGCTATTTCAACGCCCGACTTATGAATACGGCGGTTGAAAAGCTCTACAGAGGCGAGACGATCCAATCGGTTGCCGAGCAGTTGAATTATGCCACTGCGGCGGCATTCAGTAAGGCCTTTAAAAATCATTTCGGCTCATCCCCCATACAATACGTTAACGCACTGAAAAGGAATGAGCCTGCTGTGTCTATTCCGTATATTATTAAAGGGTAATATCCGATTTAATTATACTTCCGGCTTCTTTTCGAGCTTAAGGGGATAATCTCCGAGATGCTCGACCTTGAAGCCGTTTTTCTTATACTCCTCGTAATCGAAGGCGTCAAGCTCGTCGATGGCAAGCTTGTGGAACTCGTAGAAGTTGTACCACCACTCGTAGCCCGAGCCGAGGTCTGCGCCGAGATAAGCGTCGGCAATATCGCAGCCCATAGCGGGAGCTACGTAGAAAGCGCCCATAGCAAGAACGTTTACGCCGTTACCCGTAATAGCTCTGAGCGCCGCGGGAACGCTCTCGACAACTCCTGCGTGAACGCGGGGGCACTTGCTTGCCGCGATATGGATACCCATACCCGTACCGCAGAAAAGAAGCGCTCTTTCAAAGTTGCCCTCGGAGATCTGCGCTCCGACTCTGAGTCCCACTCTGTGGAACATATTCTCGGTATCGTTGGGGTCACTGTCGGCAACTACGCCGAGATCGGTGATCTTCCAGCCCTTTTCCTTGAGGTGAGCAACGACCGCCTCCTTAAGAGGATAGCCTGCAAAATCCGCACCTACTACCAAATACTTGTCCTTAATGGTTTTCATAACGTTATCTCCTTTTAATTTAAATAAATTATTTTTATGATAAAAACATTGTTTTTACTAACTCGTAAGCGAACATTTTGTTCATTTCTCTCGTGGGATGATTGATCTTGTTGGATAAAAGATTCGTGGTATCGACCCCGCTATCCGAGAGACGCTTCCACAAAGCGTAGCAATCGCAGATCGGAATATGCATCTCAAGACACAGCCTCCGCGCCGCGTCGATATGCGCGTCAAACGCTCCGCCGTTCTGCTTTCGTGCGCACTGCTCGGCGATAGCTATGAAATCGGGATCGGTCATGTGCGGGCTTACTGCGGTATTCATCATATTGGGAGTCATAAAGATCAGCTCAGCGCCGTTTTCCCTGACCTTCCCGAAAATATCTCTTAAAGCCGCCGTATATTTGACGACGCTCTCTTCCCCCATACCGCAATCGTTGAGCCCGTAGCAGACCACGCAAAGGTCGGGCTGATGACGCAGAACGTCTTTTTCAACTCTCAACGATCCGTGAGGCGCAGTGTCACCGCTGATACCCGCATTGACGATATTGACCGTCACACTCGGAAACAGAGTGCAAAGAATGTCGAAAACACCCGTTTCGTAGGACGCCTTTTGGTCAAAAACCGTTTCTATGCGTCCGTTCTCGGCTTTATATATCTCAAAACAGCCCTGCGTCACACTGTCGCCGAGAAAAGCTATCGTCACGCCCTCTCGGTTATAGTTATCCTTGGCTTTTGCAGCCATTTTTTCGATTATTTTCATTTTTGATTCTGTCCGTTTTGCGCTTAAAAATCAATGACCGCGTCGCCGTCTTTGGTAACGATATGTCTCTGATTGCCGATCTCCGCCATCCACTGTCTGGTTACGGTAACGCTGTGCTCTCCGTTGAGGTATCTGACCCCCTCGTGCTCCTGCCAGAGCCAAGATGCCGCGCACCAGATACAAACGTCGGGGTCTATCGCCTCGTAAACGTCCTTGCGCACGCCAACGTGACCGTGGTGCGCCATCTGGACGATATCGGATTTCAGTTGATCGCCGTAGGTTTCAAGCAGCTCCTCTCCCGCATAGGGGCCCATGTCGCCAAGGAAAAGCACGTTTCGCTTTTTACCGGTAACGCGGAAAGCAAGGGACGCTTCATTCGAATAATTCTTGACGTATTTTTCATTCTTTGAGAAGAGTATCTCGAACCTGAGTCCGTCGACCTCAAACTTGTCGCCCTTGACGGGTTCGATATATTTCTTATTATTCTCGGTCAGATAAGCGTTGTAAAGCTCCACGAACTTCGCGTGAGGCTCGCCGCCCAGAGAACGGAAGAACTCCGCGGTGTGGAAATTGGAATAGAAGCACTCTACCCTATCAAGAATAGGGTCCTTTGAAACGATCATATCCTTGAGACAACCGATATGATCGCCGTCGGTGTGTGTCAGTATCCACGCCGCGATCTCTCGCTCGCCCACGTGCGCCTTGACGTTATGCGCCTCGGTATAGGTGCCGCCGTCGATAATGATCGCTCTGTTCTCGGGCGTTATGATAACGAATCCCATAGCAAAGGGGCAAAATTCGGTGAGAATATGAAGCTCTGCTTTTCCTTTTACCATCTTATTTTCCTCCTTGGGTGTTTTTCAGATCGTTTACGAGTCTTTCGATGGGCGCGTCGTCGAGACAAAACTCGTGCTTACCGTCAAAGAGGATAAGCTGGCACCAATCGGTACCCACGTCAGACGAATACGCCTTTATTTTTTCAAAGGACTCTTTCGAATACTCACTTTTAAACAGCTCGTCTCTCGTTCCCATCTCAAGACAGATCCTTCTGGGATAAACGAGGCAGGCGACCTCGGCGTCGTCAAACTTATACGCCTGATCCCGCCATACCCAGTCGCTCCAGCTGCAAGCGTCTCTTGAAGCGAAGAAGGAGCAGGAAACGGCAGATCTGATCCTATCGTCAAGCGCCGCCGCGTAAAGCGTGTAGAAGCCTCCGTAGGAAAGTCCCACCATTCCGAAGGACGAAACGTAATCCTGCTTTTCAAAATAGTCGATAATACCTCTTATCTCGAACAGCTCGATCGCCGCAACAGAGCTTCCCGTTCGCTTGAGGGATGCGTCCATGGTGATCCTATCGTAGGGCGCGCCGTATTGAGCAGCATCCCATAAAAGCAGCTGAGGCGCGAAAACGTGAACGCCTCGCTTTGCGACTCTCATCGTCATATCGTTGTAATTCCAAGTGTTGCCGAGAATTCCCGACATTATCTCGGGCGTGCCGCTCTTACCGTGCTGGACGATAACGAGAGGCTTTCTGCCCTCGCCCTTCATTTTGAAGAAGAGTCCCGACAATTTTACTCCCTCAAGTATTTCAAACTCCGCGCGGTAAAGAGTAAAACACTCCTCGTCGGAGAGCTTTTCGAAGGAAACGGAAGTCTCGCGGTCACTTGTATAGCCAACCAGAGGCCAACCCAGCATCTCGCGAAGTTCGCGGCGGTATTTCTCCTGATTCGAGAAAACGTCTTTAAAATATTCTGTGCGGACAGCCTTCGCGTCCTTTTGCCTCTGCTTCATAATTGCAACGATGCCGTCGCGATAGGTCTGTTTATTTTGTTCGGTATGCTTTTTTTCTTCACGGTAAGCGGTATTCATAATCAACCTCTCCCTATCGTAAAAATATTTTTTCCCGCCTTGAGCTTCTCGCCGCCAAAGCTTGCAGAGATACCCTCGGGGATATCTACCGTATAGGTAAACTCGCCGTCATTATAAGACCACTCGGCAGAGATCTTTCCTCTTACGGTCTCAAAGCTTCCCTTTACGAAGCCAAGCTCTCTCACGAAGACGGGCTTTAATTCGATCTTTTCAAATGCGGGATGCTCCGCGTCGGGAGCTATTCCCAAAAGCGACTTATAGAACCAAGCGATAACGCCAGAGAACATATGGTGGTTGTGCGAGCCCGAATCTCTGCCGTCCCATTGCTCCCAAAGGGTGGTTGCGCCGTCCTCAAGCCAGCTCTTGTAGCCCGGAGTGGTTTCGGCAATAAGCCTATACGCCAGATCTCCTCTGCCGCACTCGGAGAGCGCATCGTAAATATACTGAATACCCACCATTCCGCAGGTCAGCTTAAATCCGTCAGCCAAAGCGACCTCCACAAGCTGCCGGCAAACGGTTTCTTTATCTTCGTAAAGCCCCGCCATTATCATCATCGAAACGGCGCACTGCGACGCGACGGTACAACGACCCGCCTCGTCAAGATAACGGCTCTTGAATTCGTTTTTGTATTTATCAAGCTTCTCTTTCCAAAGAGAGTTTTCCTTGCCGACCAAATCCTGAGCGAATACGGTGACAGTCAGCGCTTTTATAAGATAGAAATCGCGGACGAACTCCTTTGGAGTCAACTCCGAGCTGACACCTCCGAGCCAGTCGCCCAGAATGAAGGAATGGTTCTCAAGGCATTTGCCCTCAAGAAAGAGCGCGTAGTTTTCCATAACGTCGATACCCGACGTAAGCATATCACGCTTTCCCGTGTAAAGATAGACCTTGTAGGGCAGAGTGTAGAACATACAGTCGCAAACCGGACCGCAGGCGTGTCCCCATTTCCAGTCGGTAGACGGAATAGTGCCGTGGAGCGAGCCGTCTGAGAACTGGCTGACCTTCATATCCTCAAACCATTTTTCAAGCAGAGGAAGAACGTCAAAATTGATCAGCGTTTGCTCCACGCTTGCCTGAGCGTCGTTCATCCAACCCAGCTTTTCTCTCGTGGGACAATCGGTAAGGCACCAGAACATATTGGAATAAGTCGAGCGCATACCCGCGTTGTAAATGAAATTGATGACGTCGTTCCCGCTTATGAATTCCGATCTTCTCGCTACATCCTGATGGGTAAAAATCGCTGTAAAACAGGATCTTTCGGGCATTTTTGAAAGTCCCTCCACAAGCACGTATCTGAATCCGTGATAGCTGAACAAGGGTTTGAAGATATCCTCGCCGCCCGACGCGATCATTTTATTGACCATAAAGGGCGACTCGGGGAAGAAATGCTTTCCGTCCATTCCGTTGTGCTTGGGATAACCCGTTTCGTCAACCTCCTCTGCGTAGCGGAAGGTGATCTCTCTCCCCTCCTCCTCGCAAATTCTCGTTTCGATATATCCCGACGTATTCACACCGAAATCCGCGAGATAACCGCTCTCGGTAGCGGTGATGCTTACGGGCTCGAATCTCTCAAATTCGCGTATGGGTTGACACTCGGTAAGTCGGAATTCTCCGCCGAAGTGCTCGGACTTTTCGATGGCGTACTGCCAAGAGCTATCATCAAAGCCGATCTTCATCCAATCGCCGCTCTTTTTTCTCATATCGTGATATTCGCCGCTTCGAATGTGATTGAAAATAACGTGCGAGCCTTCTCTGTCGCATTTCCAGCTTCCGTCGCTGACGAGCGCGGTCTCGCCGTCGATCTCAAGGCGCAGGCAGAACTGCGGAGCGTCTCTCCACACTGCCCTATCGTAATGCCACGCGCTTATAAAGGATTCGTTTAAAAATCCGTTTCCCGCGATGACCGAGATCACGTTTTTGCCATCACAGAGCAGGTTCGTGACGTCGTAGGTATTATACCAGAGTATTTTATTGTACTCACTTATAGGAGAAATGAAAAGATCCTCGGTTACGTCACGGCCGTTGATATAATAGCGCGCAAAGCCGGGGCTTTGTACGAATATTCGCGCGCTCTTCGGCGACTTTACCGAAAACTCCTTGCGAAAAAGCGGAGCCGGATCAAACAATGAAAATCCACTTGCGCATCTTTCTGCCTTTATGTATTTTGCATTACCGAAAACAGACGTTTTTTTCATAGACCATCCTCAAATACAGAATTATCGCTTATCATCATTATAGCAAAAATATCCCCTAAATAAAATATCTGTAATTGACGAGTTTTTGTCCGATTGTGATGTGATTTTGGAATCATTCGTATTAGATCTATGTTTTGCCTTACCTCGTCTTGGAAACCACACAAAATGAGGAAATCCGCCGAAAATTCGGCGGATTTCCTCATTATTATATGGCTTTTGTTCTGCGCTAAACGAGCCTTTCATATAACGGCTTAATCCGCGGCTTCGTCCGCAAAATACACGTCTGCGGTCTCACCCTTATGATTATCAAACCACAGGCTTTCCGCGATCTCGCTCCAGCCCTCGCGCGTCGGGAAATGCACCTCGGAAACGCTCATTCCCGAGCTTGCAAACGACTCGCCGCTGACACTCTCGACCTTTTCGCCTATATAAAGCTTCAAGCCGTTTTCGGTATTAGTTCCCGCATCGATAAATCCGTCGAAAAACATATTCTTCCCGTTGAAATAAAGCTCTTTAAGGTTATATAAGTTTCCGAACGCGAAATACTCTATAAGAGTCACTCCGCTGCCCACGGTAACGCTTTCAACGCCCGAAAGACCCGAAAATACGCCTTGACCAATATACTGAACCCCGTCGTGTATAACTATTTTCTTGACCGAATCGCACCCTTCAAAATGTCCGTTTACATTCGTCACGCTCTCGGGAACGACTATCTCGGTAAGCACTTCCCCGTTTATATACAGCTTTTCGGTAGCAACGGGCTGGAGTCGGCTTCCGTGGACCGACGTTTTAGGCACGTCGGCGATCTTAAACCACAGCTCAAGGGAAGGAGCATAAACGTTGCTGAACTGCTCGTAGGCAAACATTCCCGTAGCCACAAGCTCAATATTATCACCGAGGAAGATCTCACATTTTCTTTCGGGGCTCTTATATTCAAGTCCGTCACTTCCCCACATGACCGATCCGCTTACGCTTTCGATTCCGATGCTGTTATAATAAAGCTTTTCGAGGCTCTTCATACCGAAGAATGACTTATATCCCACTGCCTTCAAGCCCTTGCCGAGGGTAAGCTCCTTTACCGACGTACAGTCGAGAAAGGCGTTATCCTCAATACTCGCAACGGCGTCGGTTATAACAAGCTCGGTAAGACCGACGCAATCTCTGAAAGCCTCGCCGCCAATCGTTACCTCATCCTTTCCGTTGGGGAGAGTGAGGCTCTTTATCCCGCTTTTCGCAAAGGCTCTTTGACCTATCATTGTGACCGTATCGGGTATGACTATTTTTTCAAGCTTTTCGGTGCCGTAGAAAGCCTCGTCACCTATCTTTTTAAGACCCGAAGGAAGCTTTATCTCGGTTATCTGAGAATTCTTAAAGGCACTGTTGCCAATGACCGTAACGGTTTCGGGAAGCGTCACTCCGATTATGCGATAATACTTATCTATTCCGAAAGCATATTCGCCTATTTCCGTAACGGGGAGAGACCTGAAGGTTTCGGGGACGGTCACCCAAACGCCTTCTTCGCTCTTATCAAGCCAATTGAAGCCTATTACCGAATATGATTTAGCGTCGGGATTAAGCTCGTATATTATACCGTTGTTGCAACGGGTACACTGACCGTCAACCATTTCGTGTCCGACGGGGTCGACCTTCTGCTTGGTTTTACAGCCGCACTTGCAGGAAAAATCGTATTCGGCAACCGATAAGCAATTAACGTATTTTGTATCCGACACGAATTCATGATCTTCTTCGTCAAATTTTTCATCGCACTCGGCGCATATCTTCCAATGTCTGACGTCGTCGAACATATAGCCGAATTCCCCATCGTGACCGCAATTTTTATCTGCAAAAAAAGCAAAATATACGGCGATAAATACCAAAACCGATATTATCAACGCGGACACCGAAATAACGGGTACCAAGACCTTAAGGGGCAATTTTCTTTTTTCCATTCTTTTTTCCTTTACAAAACGATTTGTTCCAACGATATATATTATACCATAAGAGCCGAAAAAGTCAATATCAAAACAGAATTCTGCCCCTCAAATCCCGATTTTTAAAAATCGTTTACGAAATATACCCGAACCAAGCGCCCACCGCGGCAGAGATGATCGCCGCCACCGCGTATCCGATGACGGAATAGATCCGTTTTACGGGTCTTGATTCAAGAGCCGTCACCTTCTCGTTTATGGTATGAACGGTCTCCGCCATTACGTTCTGCTTGGTGGCAAGCACCTCCAGCGCGGTAGCCATTTTATTGAGCGCCACCACGCTTTCCGAAAGCTCGCTTATCCTGTGGCTGTTGGATTTCGATCTCTGGGTATTTTCGGTGATAGCTTTTATCATTTCATCGTTATTCACCTATACCCTCCTCTTTTGCTTCCGCAACGTTTTTCTCGGTCTCCTCGTAGGTATACTTACAAGGTATCACGTCCACGGCGGAAGGATATTCTATACCCGTCTCGATCTGACGGATCATCTTACCCGCGTCGCTCTCGTGACGGATGAGCGTTCTGCCGTTCATCTCAATA
>JAZMZI010000025.1:0-38507 GCA_045585895.1 Eubacteriales bacterium | reverse complement strand
CTCTCGCAAAAACGAGGCGGGTTGCTGAGAGCGGATCACAGCCTGCGACGCGTGAGTCCACAAAAAATTATAGTTTGAATCAAACACCTCGCAATATTCGGGCTTGACTCCCTCATTAAGCATATAAAGTGAAGGTTTTATTGTTTTTAGCTCCTCGATGGCATCAGCCCAGAAATCGAGAGGAACGCTGTCGCCTACGTCACAGCGGAATCCGTCGAAATCGCATTCTGTGAGCCAATACTTCATATTGTCCGTCAAGTAGCGGCGCAGCTCGGGACTATCAAAGTTGATCTCGGGAAAGCACCAGGCATTGCAGACTATGTTTCCGTCTGTATCTCGCTTGACGAAATCGGGGTGATCTCCAAGAAATACCGCGTTCATACCGCAATGGAGAAATACCACGTCAAAAAGCACCTCGAGTCCGAGAGCGTGTGCGGTGGCGACGAAATTCTTTAAGTCGTCAAGGGTTCCGTATTCCTCGTCAAGAGCGTAATAATCGCTTATGCGATATGGATTTTTCGGGTTGCCCGTCTTGCTTGCCTTCTGTCTCGGGCTGAAATGCGCATCGTTGCTATCGCTGTCGGCTTTACAGCAGGAGGTCAGATATATCGTGTTAATTCCAAGGCTTGCAATATGTTGAAGCTTTTCCTTTGCCGCCGCAAGTGTGCCCTCGGGCGTGAACGGGCGGAGAAAAAGCTGGTATACGATTCTGTTTTCCATTTCGTTACCTTTAAAGTTTCATTCCGCCGTCTACCACAAGGTCGATTCCTGTGATATATCTGCCCTCGTCGGAGCAGAGAAGAAGCGCCGCGCCTGCCAGGTCCTGACTCTCGCCCGCATACCCCATGGGAATGCCCGACAGCACTTTGGGGGCGTAGTCGGGGTCGGCAAGGGCCGCGTCGTTGCGAGGGGTGGCGATGACCCCTGGAGCGAGATTATTGACTGTGATTCCAAAGGGGGCTAACTGCTTTGCCAGATTCTGCACCATATTCATCTGCGCCGCCTTGCTTGCGGCATAGACAAGCATATCTTTGTGGGGCTTGTACTGTTGAACACTGCCCACGGTCAGCACTCGTCCCCAGCCATTTTCCTTCATTTTAGGAGCGCAGAGCTGAATGAGACGGAGACTGCTTGCGAAATTGGTCTGCAGCTGCGCGTCAAGCTCCTCAGCGGTGATCTCGTCCCACGCTTTGCGGTATTGGATCGATGCGTTGAGCACGAGAATATCAACGTCGCCTACCATTTCGTAGAGCTTGTCGGCGCCGTCCTTGGCGGTGAGGCTCTGACAGACGGGAATGCTTCCTTCTATTTTTTCAGCCGCCGCGCGGCATTTTTCCATACTTGTAGCACCGTGAATATATACCGTCGCGCCCTGCTTGGCAAAAGCCTCCGCAATAGCGAAGCCAATGCCCTGAGTCGAGCCTGTTATCAGTGCTTTTTTACCTTTTAAATTAAACATAATTTTTCCTCAAAAATTCAAATTTTGATTTGTCGGGGACGCGGGGGACGCGTGCCTCCGGCGGCACACTTTTTTGAAAAAAAGTGTGTCAAAAAACTTTCCCGAAAAAGGGTTAAAGTGCAGCCGTTTTGTTTTAATAAAACCGTGGGGATTTTAACCTTAGCCTCACTGCTATCGTGTTGCAAGTCGATTCTGAGACGTTTGCTTGCTTCAACTTGGTTGAATTTTGCTTTTAGATAAATGCTTTGGCTGGGTTTAACACCCTTTCAAGGGGAATCGATCGTGAGGGATTTTTTTAACGAGCGAAGCGAAGTGAAAAATCCTGCTTCACTACTAGAGCGCCCCAAAGCTTTAAAGAGTTTTGCGGAGCTTTTTCCAAAAGCGACCCGCCGGAGGCACGCGTCCCCCGCGTCCCCCGCATCCCCCGATAAATTGCAATTTATAATGCTGACTGCGTGTCGGTGGGGTCGCCGTTGATGGCGAGGTCGTATTCGTGGGACCAATCGAGACCTCTGTAATCTGCCGCGCGGTCGTCGTTCTCGATGAATTCCATAAGGAGGTCGAGCATTTCCTTGCTCCAGGTGTTTTTGTCGATCTGAGCGGTGGTGAACTTGTTTTGGCTGATCATTTCAAAGCCGAAAAGGTCCTTGACCTGGGTCTTTGCCGCGCCGCCCACTACCTCGGCAACGAGGTGAGAGGGAATGAAAAGCACTCCGCCGCCCGCGCCGAAGACTACGTCACCGGGGAGGCAAACCGCGTTACCGATCCTTGTTGTGGTGTTGTAGCCCGTCATAATAAAGTCGCGGATGGGGGTGGGATCGATGCCGCGATAGTAGACCTGGGTGTTTTCAACCTTCATCATCTGCTCGGTGTCGCGGATTCCGCCCCAGATGACCGCGCCGCCGTTTTCGTTTTTTGTCTTGTTCTTCAGCGCGGTGGTAAGGTTTCCGCCGAGAAAGGTTCCTTTGTAGATCTTGTCGTACATATCGATGACGGGAACATCGCATTCCATAAGGTTGTCGATGACCCACTGATTGTAGGTTCCAGTTCTGCCCTCGCTTCTGCCAAGATCCTTGGTGAAAGCGTCAAGATCGGGACGGTAGGGGCAATAGGTGGCGGTGACGGCTCTGCCTATCAGCTTTCTGCCGTCGGTATGTAGGGTCTGAAGTCTGCCCTCAAACTGACTTTCGTAGCCCTTGACGAATATGGGCTTCCATACCTCCTCAAGGGTCAGCGTGCGGAGTGCCTTTAGGTATTTTTCTTCAACTTTGGGTCGTCCGTCGGGTAATCTTTCGCCCGTCCAAAGTGGGGTTAATGCGATTATTTCATCTCTGTCGTTAAAATGCATGACTTTTTCTCCTTAAACTTGATTTTTACGACCACTCGCGGTCGTTTGCCCACTCGTTGTTCCACTGATCGGTGGGCTCCCAAAGTCCGGGGTAATCCGCGTGAATATGCTCTGCGATAAGCTCCTCGTTAAGGCTCTCGATTCCAAGACCGGGGGTGTTTGGAACCTCGACGAAGCCGTTTTTGAAAAGGGGATTTGCGATGCCGTTGGCGAGGTCGTTCCACCAGGGCACGTCGACCGAATGAAATTCCATTGCCATAACGTTCTGGATCGCCGCCGCGGTGTGTACCGCCGCCATGCAGGCGATTGGGCTTTCCGCCATGTGTATTGCCATTCCGACACCGTATTTTTCGCACATATCGCCAAGCTTTTTAGTTTCAAGTGCGCCGCCGATAGTCAGAAGATCGGGGTGAGCGATGGCGATTCCGTGTTTTTCAAACAGAGGTCTGAAGCCCTCGGCAAGATAGATGTCCTCGCCCGTGGCTAAGGGCACGTTGCACTTGCTTGAAATATGAACGTAATGGTCGGTCATATGCCAGGGCTGAATGTCCTCCACCCAGGCGATATTGTATTTTTCAAGACGCTTCAAAAATTTTACGCAATCCTCCATGGAAACGTGACCGAAATGGTCGATTGCCAAGGGAATCTCGTAGCCGACAACGTCTCTGACCTGTTTGACGTAGTCCTCCAGATAGTCCATGCCCCTTTCGGTGATGTGTATTCCCGTTGCGTAGTGGGGGATGGTAAAGACCTCGTAGTTTTTGCCGCGCATCAGCGACTTGTCGATAGAGCCCGACTGATGTTGAATGGCCTTTGACGAATATTTCTGCATTTCCTCAAGCATTCCGAGAGGAGCATTGAGACATCCCGGCTCGTCGTAAAGCAGCTCGATGCCGAGGTCCATTTTGACTATGGTGAAGCCCATTTCCACGCGCTTTTTGATTGCGTTGCCCATATCGGTGCCCGTGTGCTTTCCGTCAACGTCGGTATCGCCGTAAACGCGAACCTTGTCACGGAATTTACCGCCCAAAAGCTGCCAGAGTGGAACTCCCCAGGCTTTGCCCGCTAAGTCCCAAAGAGCTATTTCGATTCCCGAAACTCCGCCGCCCTGACGGGAGGGACCGCCAAACTGCTTGATGCGGCGGAAAAGCTTGTCCACGTTGCAGGGGTTTTCACCGATAAGACGGGATTTAAGCATAAGTGCGTAGGTCGCGCTTGATGCGTCTCTCACCTCTCCGTATCCTACAAGACCTTGGTTGGTGTAAATTTTAATAAGAGGACAGTGCTTGGGGGCACCGTTGAGATTTGCAACCCTTATGTCCGTTATTTTAAGCTCCGACGGTTCGGAGCGTCTGTTTGCGTTAATATCCATAAGAATCTCCATTCTGCCGCATAACGGCATAAATAATAATCGATGAATTTTGTCAACGGCAAAATCCGCGCGTGATACAGTTCAAATACCCATTTAAGCGTAAAACAACTTTCGCGCAAACCTCTTGACACGAAAAGATTTGTGTGATACTATGTATCTGTTAAGATGAGTATATCACAAATATATTCGTCACACAATACTTTATGTTTAGATTTTTATCCGTTATATTATGAAAGGATACTTATGAGATTTAACGAGAACACCTATTGCGACGACAGCGGAACGGCGTTGATACGCACCTACCGTTCCGCAGCGGAGCAAAGAAAAAACTATTATTTTGAGCATCACCATACCGAGTGCGAGATATGCGTTTGCGTAAGGGGCGGCGGTGTTTATGCGGTGGGAGATAAAAAATACGCGTTTTCTGCGGGGGATTCCTTTTTGTTTGGCAGCAACGAGGCTCACTGTATAACCGATACCGACGGAGAGACAGAGCTTTTGAACCTGCATTTTGAGCCGAGAATTCTGTGGGAAAGCAAAGAAGACGGCGAGCTTCTGGCACTGTTTTTGCGCCGCGGCGAAAATTTCGGCAACAAGCTTACGTCCGACGGGGAGATATTGCGGTTGGTGTCTATTGCGGAAAAAGAGCTTGCCGAAAAAAAGCGCGGATATAAGATAGCCGTAAGGGGATCGGTCAGCTCGATCCTTTTGCATATCCTTCGGAATTACGACCTCGTTAGGGATAACGGGGAAGGCAGAGGAGGCTCGGTGCCGTCGGAGAAAATGAGCGCGGCGATAGATTACGTAAATGAAAATCTTGAAAAGAAGCTTTCTCTCGGAGAAATTGCGGCGGTGGCATGTATGACCCCGACATATTTTTCTGCGGTGTTTAAAAAATTCAACGGTCTTTCGCCGTGGGAGTATATCACCATAAAAAGGGTTGACAGAGCCATAGAAATGATCAAAAACACCGATATGACCAAGCTTGAAATAGCCGAAAGATGCGGATTTTCAAGTCCGTCGCATTTTTATAAGGCTTTCAGGGACGTTACGGGCAAAACTCCGCGTGATTTTGAAAATAACGCGGTTAGTAAGTAAAAAAATCGTTATACCGATTGACAAGAAGGCAAAAAGTTGGTATAATGATATAATGTAAAATTGTTTGCCGTTATAACGCGGCAGAAAGGAGGTAATATGGGTAGAATTACGGTGTGTGCGCCGTCAAGAGTTTACGAGGATCATCCGAGAGGTAGATTTTCTTATACCGCTATGGTGGATTTCTTCGAAAAGGTCGGAATTTCGGCTATCGATATGTCTTTTGAGTCTCTTTCAAGGCTTGACGATTCTAAAAACGCCGTGCTTTACGCAGCGGCAAGACGCGCGAGAATGAAAGGTATAGAGCTGCCCGTTTGTCACCTCTCTTTCTATATGCCGAATCCCCGCGACGCGGGTCTTATGGAGAAGTATTCCAAGGAGCTTAAATCAAATATCGATACGGCGGCTTTGATGGGTATTCCCTTGGCAGTCGTTCATCCTATTGCCTGGTATTCCTCCGAGGTCAAATACGGCGATTGGATAAGAGCCAATATTGCTTTTCTGTCCCCGTTGGTTGAATACGCACAGGCGAAGGGGATAAAGCTTTGTCTTGAAAATATGCCATCTGACAGAGAGGCTCCCGATAATCATCTTTACGGCTCTTGCGCCTTGAATATTTCCTCTCTTGCGGAAAAACTGGGAATGGGAATCTGCTGGGACGTAGGTCATGCTAATATCAGCGGCTACAAGCAGAGCGAGCAGATGGAGATTCTCAAAGGTAAGATCGACGTTCTGCACGTTCACGACAACGGCGGCAAGGGAACTAAAGACGCTCACCTTCTGCCCTTTGAGGGAACGGTCGATTGGGAGGACGTGGCGTTCGGTATGCGATGTAGCGAATTTTGCGGACTTCTCGACGTTGAGGTCACCGCGTGGGCGCTCCCCTGCGACGAGAGAACCAGAATTGATTTCGGCGGCAATATATTCAGCCGCGCCAAGAGACTTATATATATGTCGGAGCAGATAAAGCTCTGACCCGATTTCAGCATTTGAACACAGATTTGGAGATTTATTATGATACTTTACAATTCACTTACGAGAACGAGAGAGGAATTCAAGCCTCGAGTAGAAGGAAAGGTCAGTATGTACACCTGCGGCCCTACCGTTTATCATTTTGCTCACATAGGAAACCTCCGCACCTACATTATGGAGGACATACTTGAAAAATATCTCACCTATTCGGGTTACGACGTGAACCGCGTTATGAATATTACCGACGTAGGTCACCTTTCCAGCGACGGTGACACGGGTGAAGACAAGATGCTCAAGGGCGCAAAGAGAGAGAAGAAAACCGTGCTTGAGATAGCGAAGTTCTACACCGACGCTTTCTTTGCGGATTGCGCAAAGCTGAATATTAAAATTCCTAATACCGTTCAGCCTGCTACCGGATGTATTGCCGAGTTTATAGAGCTGGTACAGGGACTTCTCGATAAGGGTTACGCTTACGTTGCCGGCGGAAACGTTTACTTTGATACCTCCAAGCTCAACGAATACTACAAGTTCAACGATTTCACCGAGGATGACCTTGAGGTCGGAGTTCGCGAGGGCGTTGAGGGCGACGATAACAAGAAAAACAAGGCAGACTTCGTGCTCTGGTTCACAAAATCAAAATTTGACGATCAGGAGCTTAAGTGGGATTCTCCTTGGGGCATAGGCTATCCCGGATGGCACATCGAGTGCTCGGGTATTTCTATGAAGTATCTCGGTGAGTACCTTGACATCCACTGCGGCGGTATTGATAATCAGTTCCCCCACCATACCAATGAGATCGCTCAGACCGAGTCCTACGTCGGTCACAAATGGTGCAACTATTGGTTCCACGTCTACCATCTCAACACCAATTCGGGGAAGATGAGCAAGTCGAGCGGTGAGTTTTTGACGGTCTCTCTCCTTGAAAGCAAGGGATACGACCCTCTCGTTTACCGTTTCTTCTGCCTACAGTCCCACTACCGCAAGTCTCTTGTATTCTCCTACGAGAATCTTGATAACGCGACTATTTCTTACAATAAGCTGGTCTCAAGAATCGCGCAGCTCGATAAAAACGACGGAACGGTTGACGAATCGGCGCTCTCCGAGCTTAAAGCTAAATTCAAGGCGGCTATGGATAACGATCTCAATACCGCTTTGGCTGTAACCGCGCTTTACGACGTGCTTAAGGCAAAGACCAACGGCGCCACGAAGCTTGCCGCCCTCGCCGATTTCGATAAAGTCCTCTGTATCGGTATCCTTGAAGCCGCAGATAAGATCAGAGCGGCTAAGGCAGAGGAGGAAGCGGCAAAGGCAAGCGCGGCTCCCGAATACGACATGAACGATCCTCTCGTCGTTGAAATCCTCGATCTTATTGAAAAGAGAAAGCAGGCGAAGAAGGAAAAGAACTTTGCCGAGGCAGACCGCATCCGTCAGTATCTTGCGGATAAGGGAGTTACCCTTATCGACGACAGAAGCGGGACCACCTTCAAGATCGGTTGATCGGGGAGAAAGATGGATAAAATAAAAGAGCTTTTCAACAAATACAGAGAGATAATTTTGTATCTCGTTTTCGGTGTTATGACTACCCTTGTGGGTTGGGGAGTGTATTTCGTCATCCTCTGGGCGTGGAAGGCGGCGTTTTCGCTTCCCGTTGACGACACCTCAAGCGGACTTTATATTGCGGGTTATACCGCGGCGCAGATCATCCAGTGGGTGGCGGCGGTGCTGTTTGCCTTCTTTACCAACCGCGCGTGGGTCTTTACCGATGCCGAGAAAAACGTTTCCGTGTGGGGACAGCTTGCCAAGTTTTCGGCGGGAAGAGTTGCCACGTTCGGAGTTGATTACGTCGTAACTTTTTTCGGAGGTCTTGCGCTTTCCTCGCTTTTCTCACAGATCACGGCAGTGCCTTTTATGGGCAGGGAATGGAATCTTGCCGAAATAGGCGCCAAAGTAGTGGCGGCGGTCATCGTTATAGTCTGCAACTATATTTTCAGTAAGATCTTCGTTTTCAAAAATAAGAGATAACGATCAAGGAGACTTCCTTCGGGGAGTCTCCTCTCTTGTCGCTTTTTGAGTGTTTTGAACGAAAAAAAAGGCGTCAAATCAAATTCTTATTTGAAAAAACTATTGACAATTATAAAAAAATGTATTAAAATTATTATATATGTCTTAATATATAATGGCGGAGGATGCGCGTTTGCAGCGCTGATCCGACGCTGAATCAGGAGAAATTATGTTTAAGAGCATGACTGCATTCGGCAGAAACAGAGCAAGTGTCGGTGGCAAGGATATAACGGTTGAGATCAAGTCGGTCAATAACCGCTATTTCGATTGCTCGGTGAAGCTTCCTCATGCCTTCTCGCCACTGGAACAGAAAATAAAGCCCTATCTTCAGGAGAGGGGTATCTCGAGAGGTAAAGTCGATATCGGAATTTTTGTGGATTTTACCGAGGCGGCAGATACCGAAATTACGGTCAATACCGAGTACGCGGCTAAATATGTCGCGGCGCTGAGACAGCTTAAGGAACAGTTTTCTTTGGGCGGTGAAATAAACGTTATGGACGTTGCCCGCGACAGAGAGGTCTTCTCCCTTAAAAAACCCGACGATAATATCGAAAAGGACTGGGAGGATCTCAAGACCGTGCTTGACGCGGCGGCAGACAGTTTCCTTGAAGCGAGACGCGCAGAGGGCGAGAGAATAGAGAGAGACCTTTGCGGGAAGATCGAAGGGATCCGCGATCGGGTCTGCAAGATCGAAGCTCTTTCGGCAGAGGATATCACGGGATATCGCGCCCGTCTTGAGGAAAAGCTCAAGGCAGTGCTGGCGGATAACAAGATCACCGTAGACGAAAACCGCATACTTACCGAGTGCGCTATCTACGCGGATAAGGCGGCGATCGACGAGGAGCTTGTAAGACTTAAGTCTCATTTCGATGCGTTCTATTCTTACATAGAAAAGAGCGAGCCTGTGGGAAGAAGCCTTGATTTTCTCATTCAGGAGATGAACCGCGAGGTAAACACTACGGGTTCCAAGTGCGCAAACAGTGAGATCGCTCACCTCGTGGTCGAATGTAAGACCGAGCTTGAAAAGATCCGCGAACAGATACAGAATATCGAATAAGACAGGTGACTAAAATGAAATTCATTAACATAGGTTACGGAAATATGGTGGCGGCGCACCGTATTATCACCCTGACCAGTCCCGACAGTGCGCCGATAAAAAGAATCATTCAGGACGCAAAGGACGCAGGCAGAGTTATCGACGCTTCCTGCGGACGAAAGACCCGCGCGGTGATCATTACCGATTCCGACCACGTTATCCTCTCGGCACTTCAGGCAGAGACGGTTGCCAATCGCCTTACCTCCGACGCAGAGGTCGAGGACGACGAGGATGATGAATAATCAAGATTAAAAAACAGAGAAATATATTTTGAGGAGTTACAAATATGCTTTACCCTACCATTAAAGATCTTACAAACGGAGAATTTAACCGCTACGAGCTTTCTCTTGCTACCGCAAGATGCGCGCGCATCGTTACCGAGGAGTACGTTAAGCAGAGAGAAGAGGCTGAGAAGGCGCAGACCGGCAACAAGGAGACCGACCGCCCCATCAACACGCTTATCAACAAGGATCTCCGCGACGAGAAGGCAGTAAAGACTGCGATCAGGAGAATCCACGAGGGCGAGTACGTTATCGTTCGCCGTCCCGAGGGATACGTTTTTGAGACCGATAAGAAAGAAGAAAAGATCGAGGAGCCTATCGACTTCAAGAAGATGTTTGCCGAGGCAGACGCAGACGAGGACGACGAGTCTGTTGAAGACTGACATTCGCAAACGGTGAATTTTATATTGCAAAAAATGGGATAGAGATTAAGCGCTATCCCATTTAGTTCTATAAAAAGTAATCTTAAAAGTAAGGAGGCGCGCGGCATATGGATAAGACGGCTCACGAATACGTAGGCGTATATCTGCTTGACTGCCCGTATTTTATTGACGGAATATACGACTATTATATACCGCTTGAGATGCGCGGAGAAATCTTCCCCGGGCGTTTTCTGACCGTGCCCTTCGGAAAAAGCAACCGCAAGCATATGGCGGTGGCAAAGGAGCTTCGCCACTGTCCCGACTACGGTGACGTAAAGCCTGTCAGCGAGGTCTGTTACGACCGTCCCGAGCTGTCACCCGAGATGCTTGAGCTTTGCGAATATATGAAGGAGCATTGCCTGTGCACCTTTGGGGAGGCGGTAAGATGTACAACTCCGTCGTCGGCTCTCGGCAAAATAGCGGAGTTTTATTATCCTCTGCCCAAGGACGGCCCTGCGGCAAGCGGAGGATTTGACGCGGCTGATCTGTTCGTATACGATCATCTGTGCGCTACGGGAGGAAAGACTCTTGATGCCCTTAAAGTAAAATTCGGTGCGGGAATAGCAGAGCAATCGGTTAAAAAGCTCTGCTCAAAGGGATATATCGGCAGAGAGCTTTTGACGGGCAAGACCGCAAACGAGGTCTTTGAGGATATCTATTCTCTTGCCGTTACCGAAGGGGAATGTGCGGCTATCCTTTCGGGAGAGAGCAAGATAAAGCTACGCTCCGAAAAGCAGAAGGAAATACTTGCCCTTCTGCTGGCGGAGGAGGGAGATCTGCCCGCGAAGGTTATTGAGGAAAGGCTGGGAGCCTCTTCGCCTCAGCTGAAGTCGCTTTGTGAAAAAGGCATTTTATCCAAGGAACAGAGAAGAATATGGAGGCAGGGATTTAACACTGCCGAGGAGAATAAGAGCGAGGTCGTTTTAAATGAAGAGCAGACCGAGGTTTTTGAGACGGTAAAAAGCCACCTTGAAAGCGATAAGGCGTCGGCAATACTGCTTCACGGCGTTACGGGAAGCGGAAAGACCAGCGTTATTATGCGCGCGATAGACGAGGCGTTGGAAAAAGGTAAGGGAGTTATAATGCTTTTGCCCGAGATCGCGCTGACGCCCCAGACCTTGAAAATATTCAGTTCCCGTTACGGGTGCAGGATCGCTCTCGTTCATTCGGGACTGTCCGCAGGCGAAAGATTCGATTCGTTTATGAGGATAAGGAACGGAGAGGCGGATCTTGTGGTCGGTACCCGTTCAGCGATCTTTTCACCTGTTAAAAATCTCGGACTTGTCGTCATAGACGAGGAGCATGAGACCACATACAAATCCGAGACCTCGCCCAAATACCACGCGAGAGATATCGCGAGATGGCGTTGCGTTCACAATAACGCCACTCTGCTTCTGGCGTCGGCAACGCCTGCTATCGAGAGCTATACCAAGGCTATGGAGGGCAAATATACCCTCGTTAAGCTCAGAGAACGCTTCGGCGGCGCCGTTTTGCCCGAGGTCAAGGTCTACGATATGAGAAACGAGCTTCGTTCGGGCAATCAATCGCCCATAGGATTTCTTTTGAGGGAAGAGCTTAAAGCGACAGCTGAGAGGGGAGATCAGTCGATTCTGTTCCTCAACCGACGGGGATACAATACTTCGGTAAGCTGCAAATCCTGCGGTGAGATGATAACCTGTCCCCACTGCTCGATCTCTTTAAATTACCATACCAAGAGAGGAAGCTACGACAAGGGATTCTTGTTCTGCCATTGGTGCGGATACAAGACCCCGATGCCCGATAAATGTCCTTCCTGCTCGTCAGAGCATCTGGCGCGAATCGGATTCGGTACGCAGAAGATAGAGCAGGAGATAGGAGAACTTCTGCCCGATAAAAAAGTGCTTCGGATGGATGCCGACAGCACGTCGCAGAAGAATTCCATGGACGCATTACTTTCCGAATTTAAGGAAGGAAACGCAGACGTGCTGCTGGGCACGCAGATGGTAACCAAGGGTCACGATTTTCCCGGTGTAACGCTCGTCGGAGTTTTGCTTGCCGATATGTCGCTTTATATGGATGACTATCACGCAAACGAGCGCACCTTTTCAATGCTTACTCAGGTTATCGGACGCGCGGGACGCTCCAAAAAGAAGGGGACGGCGATCATTCAGACTAATAATCCCGACAACGATACTATCCGTCTTGCCTGCCGTCAGGATTACGAGGCGTTTTATGCGTCGGAGATAAGGCTTCGCAAGCTTCTGACCTTCCCGCCCTATTGCGATATTGCGCTTTTGACTATTACCTCTGCGGACGAGAAGCAGGCGATAGTCGGCGCTACCGTATTGCGTCAGGATATAGAGGTTCTTAAAGCTACCGAATACCGAGACGTTCAGATGATAATCTACGGTCCCTTTGAATCTCCCGTTTATAAGGTCGAGGAAAAGTACCGTATGCGTCTGGTCATAAAATGCCGACTTAATAGACAGAGCCGCGAGCTTTTCTCAAAGCTCCTTGTAAACTTCGGCAGAAACAGCAAGGGCAAGACCGCACTGTCTATCGACTTCAACCCTACGGGGCTGTAAGGGATGCGAGGGATGCGAGGGATGCGTGCCTTCGGCGAAAAGCTTTTTCGAGAAAAAGCTTGGCAAAAAGCTTCCCGAAAAACGGATAATATTAATTCCATTTAGTTATCTGAAGTGGGTTTGATTTTAACCGAAGCGCATCTGCTGCCGTGTTGCAAGCCGATTTAAATCGATCGTTGCGTGGCGACATCCTCGACGCCCCGTGAACGTTAATTTTCAGATACACAATTTTTGATAATAAAACCATTTTTGAAAGTTTTTGGATTCTTAAACCTTTTTCCTAAAAAGGTTTAAGCTGCCGGAGGCGAAGAAAGGAAAAGGATATGGCAAAGTTAAAGATAGTAAAAGAGGGCGACGATACTTTAAGAAAGGTATGTCGACCCGTTGACAAGATCACTCCCAGAGTGGAGCAGCTTCTTGACGATATGATCGATACCATGAGAGCGGCGGGTGGTGTAGGACTTGCAGGCCCTCAGGTGGGCGTGCTTCGCAGGATCGTGGTCATTGAGGTCGAGGAGGGGCGAGTGCTTGAGCTTATCAACCCCAAGATCATCGCTTTTGCGGGCGAGCAGGAGGGACTGGAAGGCTGTCTGTCACTTCCCGGCAAGTGGGGAATCGTAAAGAGACCCATGCACGTGACGGTACGCGCTATGAACAGACGCGGCGAGATTGTCGATTACAGCGGAAGCGAGCTTTTGGCACGTTGCTTCTGCCACGAGCTTGACCACCTTGACGGTAAGCTCTATCCCGACGTTTGTGAAAGAATGCTCTCAAAGGAAGAGCTTGAAGAGCTTGAATAATTAAAATTTGGAGAAAATATGAGAATACTTTTTATGGGAACGCCCGATTTCGCGCTGCCTACATTGAAGGCGCTTTGCGAGGGTGGTTATGAAATAGTCGGCGCTGTGACTCAGCCCGACAAACCCAAGGGAAGAGGACACCATATGATGCCTCCCCCCATTAAAGTTTATGCTATGGAGCAGGATATTCCCGTTTATCAGCCCGCGACACTTAAGGGCGAGGAATTTGCGGCGTTGCTTAAGGAGCTTGATCCCGAGATGATCGTGGTAGTTGCTTTCGGTAAGATCCTGCCTCAGAACGTGCTTGATTATCCCAAGTACGGATGCGTAAACGTACACGGTTCGCTCCTTCCCGAATACAGAGGCGCCGCGCCTATGCAGAGAGCTATAATCGACGGCAAGAAGGTCACGGGAATCACCACCATGCTTATGGCGGCGGGACTTGACACCGGAGATATGCTTCTCAAAGCCGAAGTTGAGATCGGTGAGAACGATAATTTTGAAGATATTCACGACCGTCTTGCCGAATGCGGAGCAAAATTGCTTATCGAGACCGTAAAGGGTCTTGAAAATGGTGAGATCACACCCGAAAAGCAGGATGACAGCCTTTCGACCTATGCGGCAAAGATCGAAAAGAGCGATTGCTTGCTTGATTTTTCCCTCGATGCCACTACTTTGCACAACCTTATCCGCGGGCTCTCTCCTATTCCGCTTGCATTCACCCACACGCCCGACGGTAAGCTTTTAAAGATTATCGAAAGCAGAGTCGTTGATGCCGAAAAGATAGCAGATGAGCCTTGCGGAACCGTGATTTCCGTAGGAGAGGATATAAAGGTTGCTTGCGGTAAGGGAATTTTGTCATTTAAGACCGTTGTTCCCGAGGGTAAGGGAAGAATGGGCGCCGCAGATTTCGTTCGCGGCAGAAAGATAGCAGAGGGCGATCTGCTGGCTTAAAAACAAAAAATTCCTTGTTTTTTATTCGTTGATTGAAATAAACTAATAAAAACGTATTTTGGGAGATAAAAATGTTTTACGGATTTGGATTTTATTGGGACTGGACGATCCTTCTTCTCCTTCCCGCAATGATATTTGCGATCATAGCGCAGATCAAGGTTAAAACTACCTTTGAAAAATATAATAAGATACCCACATCAAGAAGAATGAGCGGAGCCGAGGCGGCGAGAAGGATTCTTGACCGCAACGGTCTCTATAACGTCAAGGTGGAGAGGGCAAGAGGACATCTTACCGACCATTACGACCCCAAGGCTAACGTGATTCGACTGTCCGAATCTACTCACGACAGTGTCAGCGTTGCAGCTCTCGGAGTTGCCGCACACGAAGCGGGACACGCGGTACAGCACGCGACGGGGTATTTTCCCATAAAGGTTCGCGCTGCAATAATTCCCGTAACGCAGATAGGTTCATGGTTGGCGATGCCGATATTTGTTGTGGGACTTTTGTTGTCTTACGCGCAGTATGTGACAGCCGATATAGGCACAGCTATAATGGTGACGGGCATACTTTTATTCTCGCTTACCGCCCTTTTCCAGCTCGTGACGCTTCCTACCGAGTTCAACGCGTCCTCGAGAGCGCTTAAAACTCTTGAGGAGTCGGGAATTCTTTATAAGGAAGAAATATCGGGAGCGCGTAAGGTGTTGTCTGCGGCGGCTATGACATACGTGGCGGCTCTGGCGTCGTCTTTGGCTTCCTTGCTCCGACTTATCGTTATAGCCAACGGA
The DNA here is from genome assembly GCA_045585895.1 of Eubacteriales bacterium. Classification (GTDB taxonomy): domain Bacteria; phylum Bacillota; class Clostridia; order Oscillospirales; family CAG-272; genus SVTX01. The sequence continues at coordinate 23,298 of JAZMZI010000025.1, read as the reverse complement.
GCGTCAAACAGAAGAAGATAATTATTAAAAATGCGGCAGAGGAGGGATAGAGTGACACCGAGAGAGCTGGCATTTAAAATACTCAAAAACGCAATGTCGGGAGCTACCTATTCCAACATTGCCGTGGATAACGCACTGAAAAAGAACGAGCTTTCACAGGCAGACGCAGGGTTGCTTACCGCTATCGTTATGGGAGTGACCGAGCGCAGGCTGACGCTTGATCATATAATAGACAAGCTTTCTTCCCGCCCCGAAGAGATGGAAAGCGACACGAGAATTTTGCTTCAGATGGGTATTTATCAGGTAGCGTACCTTGACAGAATACCCGAATACGCGGCGGTAAATGAGACTGTATCTCTGGCGCCGAGAAAAAGCCGAGGATTCGTAAACGCTATCATGCGCGAGTATCTTCGCAGAAAGCAAAAGGGGACATTAAAAGAGCTTTTCCCCGATGAAGAGAGTGACCCGATCGCATTTTTGTCGGTGTTTTATTCATTTCCCAAGGACGTATGCGAAAGGTTCCTTGAAATTTACGGACTTGACAGAACGAAGAAAATATTTGAAATCTTTAACCGTCCGCCGAAGCTGACTTTGAGAATAAACACCTTGAAAATAAGCCGCGAGGACTACGCAAGACTGCTTGACGAAAGAGAGATCAAGTACACCTTGTCGACTCGTCTTGAAAACGCGATAATACTTGAAAACGTAAGCTTTGGAGCTTTGCCCGGCTTTGACGAGGGATATTTCTTTATCCAAGACGAGGCTTCGCAGATATGCGTTGAAGCGGTGGACGCAAAGCGCGGTGTGCTTATGATAGACGCCTGCTCCTGCCCCGGTTCAAAGTCCTTTGGCTCGGCGATCAAAATGGGGAACGAAGGCAAGATACTCTCTTACGACCTTCACGAAAGCAAACTGAAGCTGATAGACAATAGCGCGACAAGGCTCGGTGTCGATATTATAACCGCTTCGGTGCGCGACGGCAGAGACCTTGACGAAAGTCTTATTGAGAGCGCCGACAGAGTGCTTTGCGACGTGCCCTGTTCGGGTCTTGGAGTGATCGCAAAAAAACCCGAAATAAGATACAAAAATCTTTCCGATTTCGCGCGTTTGCCCGAAATTCAGTATGCGATACTTGAGAATTGCTCGAAGTACGTCAAAAAAGGCGGGGTTCTGGTCTATTCCACCTGTACCGTGCTTCCCGAAGAAAACCAAATGAATGCAGAGAAATTTTTAGCATCTCATCCCGATTTTTTACCTGCGGAATTTACCGTGGGCGACGTTGAGAGCGAGGGAGGAATGATCTCGCTGTCTCCCGACCTTCACGGCACCGACGGATTTTTCGTGGCAAAATTTATAAAGAATTAAAAAGAGAATTATGAAGAACATATTATCATATACTCCCGAAGAGCTTAAAGAGCTTTTAGTCTCCTTGGGAGAGCCTGCATACAGAGCAAAGCAGATATTCACCCAACTTCACAAGGGCACTCTGCTCGATGAGATGACCAACGTGGGAAAGGCGACCAAGGAGAAGCTTCACGCCGCGCTTGATTGTTCGCTTCCGACTGTTAAAAGAAAGCTTGTGTCAAGCCTTGACGGGACGGTAAAATATCTTTTCTCGCTTTCAGACGGCAACTGTATCGAGTCGGTAGTGATGAAATACGAGCACGGATACACCATCTGCGTTTCCAGTCAGGTGGGATGCCGTATGGGGTGCAAGTTCTGCGCGTCAACTATTGCGGGCAGGGTCCGTGATCTTGAATCGGGCGAGATATTGGGACAGATCATCTCCGCCCAGAGAGATATGGGGATCCGCATTTCCAATATCGTTATGATGGGGATCGGTGAGCCGCTCGACAATTACGACAACGTAGTTAAATTCTTGAATTTAGTTAATCTTCCCGACGGAGTGAATATCGGATACCGACATATCTCGCTCTCGACCTGCGGCGTTGTGCCGAAGATCTATGAGCTTGCGAAGTTGAATCTTCCGATTACGCTTTCGGTCTCGCTTCACGCGACCGACGACGCTATCCGCTCCGAGATAATGCCCGTCAACAAGGCGTGGGGAGTGGACGAGCTTCTCGACGCCTGCCGTGATTATTACAAGTCCACCGAGCGTCGGATTTCCTTTGAATATACTCTGATCTCGGGAAAAAACGATACAAAGGAGAATGCTTTGCACTTGGCAAACGCACTTAACGCAAAGCTTCGCAGTCGTACCGAGACTATGCCTATACACGTCAATCTTATCCCCGTCAACGAGGTCACGGAGTCGGGCTTCAAAAGCTCCGATAAGGGCGCGGTCAAGCGCTTTGCCGCTACTCTCGAGTCCCGCGGCATAAGGGCGACTGTTCGCCGAACTCTCGGCTCCGATATCAACGCATCCTGCGGTCAGCTTCGCCGCGAGGACGCGGGAGAAGCGTAGAGGGGCGCAGGGGATGCGAGCCTCCGGCGGCAAGCTTTCTTAAAAGAAAGCTTGGCAAAGAACTCAAAAAAACAGATCAGGTAAATATAATTTAGTTATATTAAACGGGCTTGATTTGGGGCAAAGTGTTTCTGCTATCGCGCTTCAAGCTTTGTCAAGCCGTTTATAAAGGTTGCCCTTACATATTTTTTGTTGGGAGGGCAATATGAAAGCAAAAAATAAGGGCGGATCATTAAAATGGTTTATGATCTCCGCGATCCTATCGGTCTTGATCGCGGTATTCAGTGCCGTAGGTATGGGATACTATCTGTTTGGCAATCTTTTGGGGGATAGCGAGGTAATTCGGATACCCGATTTCGTGGGGCAAAGATTTGATAATATTGGGAGCTTCGATAAGATAGATATTAAAAGCGAGCCTATATTTTCCGACGATGTGCCTGCGGGGAAGGTGATCTCCCAATCTCCTTACGGGGGAGCTAAAAGAAAGATTGCGGACGGTGAAAAATACACCGTGCGTCTTACGGTAAGTCTCGGAAAAGAAGCAAAAATCATTCCCGATTTGAAAAATTACAAATATACCGACGCGGCGGCGGCTTTGCGCACTCTTGGCGCAAGGATAAAGATCGTTTCGGTCTACGATGACAGAATTGAAAGAGATATCGTTCTGCGCACTTCGCCCGAGGTGGGAGAGAGCATTGAAAACGGCGATACGGTCACCCTTTTTGTAAGCAGGAACCACGTTCACAGTCCCGTGAGCGTTAAGAATTTCGTCGGAATGACGCTTGAAGACGCCGCGGCTGAGATGTTGGCGGATGGACTTATTTTGGGAGACGTGGCAGAAGAATACAGCTACGTTTATCCGAAAGGGCAGGTGATCTCCCAGAGTATTAAGCCCGAAAGCGTGGTTGCCTACGGAAGCCGCGTTGATATTGCGGTAAGTCTGGGAGAAAGAAAAGAAGAATTACACCCATTCAGAGGGGAATATACCGAAGATAACGGAGAATTAAATGGAATCGATTAAAGGAAGGATTGTTGCGCTTTTGGGCGGTCTTTACACCGTGAGAGTGTGCGACGGAGAAGATTACCGAGAGATAGGCTGCCGTGCAAGAGGAATATTCAGGCATAGCAATACGTCACCGCTTGTGGGCGACATAGTCTCTCTTGATCTCAGCGAGGGCGAGGAGAACGCTGTTATAGACGAGATATGCGATCGCAAAAATTCGCTTATCCGTCCGCCGCTTGCCAATCTTGACGTGGTTTTCGTCACTATGGCGGCTAAATCTCCCGCGCCTATGCCCGATATGACAGACAAGCTGACGGCAATACTTGAGCATAACGACATCACACCCGTGATCGTCATCGGAAAGTGCGAGCTTGACCCTGATAGCGCGGAAAATCTGAAAGACACCTACTCGAAGGCGGGATACGACGTTTTCGTGCTTTCCTGCGCTACGGGCGAGGGAATAGACGAGATAAAGAATTACGTTGATACTCGCCTTGACGGCAAGATAGCCGCCTTTGCGGGCGCTTCGGGCGTGGGCAAGTCCACCCTTATGAACAAGCTTTTCCCCGATCTGGTTCTTGACACGGGCGACGTCAGCCGCAAGACTGCAAGGGGAAGGCACACCACGAGAGCGGTAAATCTTTTTCAAATCGGAAACGACGCTTTTTTGGCAGATACCCCCGGCTTTTCAATGCTGGATTTTGAAAGATTTGATTTCTTCGATCTTGAGTCACTGCCTCTTTGTTTTCACGAGATCAACGACCGCATAGGTCAGTGCAAATACACGAAATGCACCCACAGAAAGGAAGAGGGATGTGCTATCGTTGAAGCGGTAAAGCGCGGCGAGATAGCAAAGACGAGACACGAAAGCTACGTTCAGCTTTTCGATATACTTAAAAATAAACACAAATGGGATAAATAAAATGAAGGCTTACATATTTACGGGTGGAGAGATATACCACCAATATATAGAGGAGAGCCCCGAGGAGGGGGATCTTGTGATAGCCGCCGACGCGGGATACAGAAACGCAACTCTCATGGGGGTTCACGTCGGTATTCTTATCGGAGATTTCGATTCCCTCGGAATGATCCCCGACGATGTTGACGAGGTGTTGCAGTTGCCCTCCGAAAAGGATCTTACCGATACTCAGGTGGCGGTCGAGACGGCTATTGAGAGAGGCGCCGACGAAATAATTATTATCGGAAGCACAGGCGGAAGATTCGATCACGCGCTTTCAACCTTGGCTATCCTTGAAAAATATCACGAAAAGCATATTCCGATCTACGTTGTCAACGGACAGAATCGCGTAAGATACATCAAAAACAGCGGATTTATCGTAGTACGCAGCAAATATAAGTATTTTTCGCTGATCGCTGTCGACGAAAAGGTCAAGGGTGTCAGCATCGAGGGCGCTAAATATCCCTTGGTAAACAAGACGCTGACGAGAAACCACCAGTTTGCGGTTTCCAATGAGATCGTGAAAAACGCGGCGCTTATAAACGTGAAAAAGGGCGGAATCTTTATAATCGAGTCGAGAGATCTTTGATTTTAATGGCGGGGGGCGCACTTTCGGCATATAATGTTGATGAAACACTATATTTTCGGAGGTTTTTATATGAAAGTAGTTCTCGTTCGCTCACCGAGCTTTATTTCGCCGATCCTCAGAAGGATATTCGGGATCAAAAAAGAGAAGAAAAAGAGATAAATTTGGAGATAACTATGGAAGGAAAAATGTTTTTTCCCGTAACGCGGGAAGAAATGGAAGAGAGGGGCTGGGAAGAGCCTGATTTCGTCTACGTTTGCGGTGACGCTTACGTTGATCATCCGTCTTTCGGCGCGACTATCATCTGCCGCGTTCTCGAAGACAAGGGCTTCAGAATAGCCTTCCTCGCGCAGCCCGATTACAAGAGTTGTGAAGACTTTAAACGCTTCGGACGTCCGAGGCTGGGATTCCTCGTCAGCGCGGGAAATATCGACTCTATGGTCGCTCACTACACGGCGGCGAAAAAGAGGCGCACCTACGATTATTATTCCGCAGGCGGAAAGATGGGCAATCGACCCGACCGCGCGACCATCGTTTATTCCAATCGAATCCGCGAGGCATACGGTGACGTGCCGATAATTCTCGGCGGTCTTGAAGCGTCTCTGCGCCGCTTTGCCCATTACGATTATTGGGACGATAAGGTGAGACGAAGCGTGCTTATCGACAGCCGCGCCGATATTCTTACTTACGGTATGGGTGAAAAGATACTCGTGCGTATCGCGGAGCTTCTCGATAAGGGCGTTCCGATCAAAAAGATCCGCGACGTGAGAGGTACGGTGTATCTCTGCAAGCCCGAGGATAAGGTCAATTACCCCGTGGCGGCAACCTTTGATTACGACGAGCTTAAAACCGACAAAAGAAAATATGCCGAGGCATTCGGCGTGCAGTACAAGAATCAGGACAGCATAAACGGTAAAGCGATCTGCGAGATATACGACGGCAAGATGCTGGTGCAGAATCCTCCCATGCCGCCCCTTGAAAGAGAGGAGCTTGATCACGTTTACAGTCTGCCATATATGAGGAATTATCACCCGATGTACGAAGCCGAGGGAGGCGTTCCCGCTATCGAGGAGGTCAAGTTCTCGCTGACACACAACCGCGGATGTTTCGGAGCTTGTAACTTCTGCGCTTTGGCATTCCATCAGGGTAGAACGGTGCGTTCGAGAAGCATCAAGAGCGTAGTTGAGGAAGCCAAGATAATTGCCGCGATGCCCGATTTCAAGGGCTACATACACGACGTTGGAGGTCCTACCGCGAATTTCCGCTATCCCTCTTGTGATAAACAGCTTGAAAGCGGCATTTGCCCCAACCGCAAGTGTCTGGCTCCCACGCCTTGCAAGAATTTGAAGGTCGATCACACGGAGTACGTAAAACTGCTTGATGAGATAGAGAAGATACCGAGAGTGAAAAAGGTATTTGTCCGTTCGGGAATCCGATTCGATTATCTGATGTGCGATAAGGATGACAGCTTTTTCAAGAAGCTTGTGCGGGACAACGTTTCGGGTCAATTAAAGGTCGCTCCCGAGCACTGCTCAAGTCCCGTTCTGCGTTGTATGGGCAAGCCGGATTTCAGCGTTTATCAGGGATTTCGAAAGAAATTTTTCGATATCACCAAGGAAATGGGCAAGGAGCAATATCTTGTTCCTTATCTGATGTCCAGCCATCCCGGTTCTACGTTGAATGACGCCATTGAGCTGGCACTCTGCCTTAAACGCGACCACTATGCTCCCGAGCAGGTGCAGGATTATTATCCCACTCCCGGAACGGCGTCCACGGTCATGTATTATACGGGAATTAATCCCCTTGATATGAAGAGTGTATACGTTGCCACCGATTATCACGAAAAGCAGCTTCAGCGCGCGCTTTTGCAGTACAACAGACCGCAGAATGCCGACCTCGTCCGCGAGGCGCTTACAAAAGCGGGCAGAGAAGACCTTATCGGCTACGGCGAGGAGTGCCTTGTTCGTCCCGCGGGCGTCAAGGGACAGAGCTATGGAAAACCTGCACCGAAGAGTTCAGGTAAGCCGAAACCCGACGGCAGAAAGACAATTTCGGCGCAAAAATCAACTAAAAATGCGAAAAATAGTGCAAAAAGCACTCGGTCAACCGACAAAAAGCCTTCAAAACCCACCTATAAAGCAGGCTGGGCGAAGCCGAAGGCTAAAAAAGGCGGCAAGAAGAAATAAAACATAAAGGAGATTTAACGAATATGAAAAAGGATTGGATTACTGCAATTGTTACTGATGAATTCAATGAAGAAACAAAAAAAGTTGCTGGCAAAGGACATATAGCAAGTACAACCGCAGGAGTGGAGAGTGCTTTGGCTAGTGTATATGTTAGTTGTTTGGAATCTCAGGGAGTATATTTTGAATCTTATGACGAGAGAGATGAATTGGTTGAGAGAATTGCAAAATCTCTTCGTAGATATAAAGCCAAAGCAAAAAATGGCGGCAAAACGAAATAACACAAAAGCAGTTGAGCTTATGGCTCAACTGCTTTTGTAATATCTGCTATATTTATTGTGTATTTATTTTGGCGGATTGCCTTATTATAATATTTTGCTGCTCCGCCGTGTTGGTGAGTTATATATGCTATTACAGTATCGCTTTTACTCAGCATCCAATCATTTCTTTTTGATATTGCACATTTGGGATGGCTTTGGGCTACCGATTCGGGCAAAATAGTTTGGCCGTAATTATTTGAAAGATCATTTTCTTGCGGCATATAAGCTAATACGGTATAGTGTTTTATATGAGTATATTTCTTAGATATTTTCTTTAGAATGCTGTTAGCATAAGCATCAAAATCTCCGTGGGTGCCGACGTAAAACACGTCGGCGCATTGGTTTTCGATTAGATATAAAATGGTGTTCTCTAAATTGTTCTTAGCGGATTGAGGAGATTTGGAGTGTCCAAAAAACGTTACTGTCAAAATATTTACCTCTTTTTTGAAAATAATATTATTATATATCCTAATAGGATATGTGTGTTATTATATCACATCCGATTAGGATATACAATAACATTAAGTTAATTTTTGTGAGGTAAAATATGTCTATAAATTATGAAATAATCGGATCGCGTATAAGGGAAATAAGAAAGAGTAAGAAGATGACGCAGGAGAAGCTAGCGGAATTGTCGGGAGTTGAGCCGTCAAATATATCCCACATTGAACGGGCAGCAACTAAGCTGAGTCTGCCTACCTTGGTCAGTATTGCAAACGCTCTTGAGGTAACACTTGATGAGATAGTCTATGATAATTTAAATAAAAGTACCCATGTTTCGGTAAAGCTGATAGACGAGCTGTTAGCTGATTGTTCCTCTGAGGAGCTGAAAGCGTTGGCGGAGGTAATAAAGACTACAAAAAACATTTTGAGGATTAAACAATAACAAAGAAGCAGTTGAGTTTATGGATCAACTGCTTTTGTAATGAATGATAAATTGATGTTTATCGGTGGGATAAGATGAACGCTGTCGTAGGGGAGGGGCAAGCTCGGAACCCCCAAAACTCGCAGGCTCGCTTCGGGGAACCCCACGCGCTCCTCCCCTACGTTTTTTAGGTGTCGTCATCTCCCCGATAAATCAAAATTTAATTAAAAAAATAGAGGGGAGAAGCCCAAAAAGGTTTCTCCCCTCTCGCATACTATCAATAATTATTCCTCAACGGGATTTACGTCGTCATCGTCAACGATGCAACCAAGCTCGCTTCCGCAAGCGGGGCAGAGAAGCTCGTCTGCGTTTACGCTGTCGTCAAAGCAAACGGTCTCGCCGCAAGAGGGGCAAACGATCTCGAAGTAGTCCTCGTCGTCGCAGAATTCACAGTCGCCGCAGAATTCGCAATCGTCGCACTCTCCGTCGCACTCGTCGGCCCACTCGTCGTCCTCTTCGTCCTCGTAGTCCTCGTAGTCCTCGTCCTCGTCGTCGAGAAGAATCTCCTCAACGTCGCCGAGATCTTCGTCAAGCTCCTCACAGTAGTCGATAAGATCCTCAACGTCACTGCCGAGCGCGTCGATCTCCTCTGCCATATCCTGACAAAGATCGAGAAGAGCCTTGATTACCTTTGCTTCAGCGGTGTCCTTCTTGTCAAGCTCAAGACCCTCGCAAAGTCCCTTTATGTAAGCGGTTTTTTCAAGAATAGTCATTTTTATTATCCTCCTGAATTTGTGTTTTTATGTATAAAACGGGAGAGCACGCACAAATTGCACTGAAGCCTCCCGTTTTATTGTCAGAAATTAAGCACGGGACAGATATTCACCCGTACGAGTGTCGATCTTAAGAACGTCGCCAACGTTGATGAAGAGCGGAACCTTGATAACCGCGCCGGTCTCAAGAGTTGCGGGCTTCAGAGTGTTGGTTGCGGTGTTACCTGCGAAACCGGGATCGGTCTCGGTAACCTCAAGCTCAACGAAGGTGGGAGCTTCAACTCCGAATACGTTGCCCTTGTAGGAAATGATCTTGCACATCATTTCTTCCTTAACGAACTTGAAAGCATCGCCAAGCTTGTCTCTGTTAAGAGGAAGCATGTCGAAGGTCTCCATGTCCATGAAGTAATAAAGATCGCCATCGCTGTAGGAATACTGCATATCCTTTCTTTCGATATAAGCATTCTCATACTTGTCCGTAGGGCTGAAAGTCTTTTCGATAACTGCTCCGGAAATTACGTTCTTGAGCTTAGTACGAACGAAAGCTGCGCCCTTACCGGGTTTTACGTGCTGGAATTCGATAACCTGATATACGTTACCTTCCATTTCGAAAGTAATACCGTTTTTAAAATCGCCGGCTACTACCATGTTGTTGTACCTCCAAATAAACACTGATTTTTAAGTGTGCATAGTTTACATTTCATTATATAACGAAATCGGGATTTTTGCAAGAGGGGGAGAGCGGAATTTTGTAAATTTTCTGTTACAACGCGCGTTCCGAGTTTTGAAACGTCAAATCTTGTGGCTTTCCAAGATCTCTCCGTCAAGCTTTTTGATGTCGATCACGCCTTTTTCATAGGTTGCGTAGGATTTTTCGTTGCCTCCCTTGGGCAGGCTCACGGATCCCGGATTTATACAGACTACGCCTTCTTTTTCGACCTTCCCGAGAAGATGGGTGTGTCCGTAAAGGAAAACGGCGTTGCCCGAAACAGGGGGAAGGTTGTCGGGAGAATACTTGTGACCGTGGGACATAAACAAAGTCAAATTTTCCTCTCCGTCATACACAAATGCGGTGTCTGACAGGATCGGGAATGTCAGCACCATCTGGTCGACCTCGGTGTCGCAATTACCTCTGACGCAAAGCAGCTTGTCCGAAATTTTATTCAGCATTTCAATAACCGCCTTGGGCGCGTAGCCGGAGGGCAGATCGTTGCGGGGACCGTGATAGAGAATATCGCCGAGAATAAGTATTTTTTCTGCCTTTTCGCGCTCAAATGCGTCGAGCAAGGCTCTGCAACACTCGGCATCGCCGTGGATATCGGATGCGATAAGCAATTTCATCGTATCTGCCCCTCTCCTCTTATAAGATATTTTTGGGTGGTGAGCGCCGAAAGTCCCATAGGACCTCTTGCGTGAAGCTTCTGGGTGGAGATGCCGATCTCGGCACCAAAGCCAAACTCACCGCCGTCGGTAAAGCGCGTGCTTGCGTTAACGTAGACCGCCGCCGCGTCCACGTATTTGCGGAAATATTCGGCGTTCTTTTCGTTGTTGGTAATTATAGCCTCACTGTGACCCGTGTTGTACTTGTTGATGTGCGCCACCGCTTCTTCGACGGAGCCGACTACCTTGACGGCGAGAATAAAATCGTCGTATTCGGTATCGTAGTCCTCCTCGGTTGCCGCCGAGCAGGGGATTATTGCCTGCGTTTCGCCGCAACCGCGTATTTCGAGCTTGTATTTTTCGCTTACTGTATCGACGAATTTGGGTAGAAATGTTTTGGCTGCAGCACGGTGGACGAGCAGCGTTTCGATAGCGTTGCATACTGCGGGACGGGAGCATTTTGCGTTGATCGCCACGGTTACAGCCATATTGGGATCAGCGTCCTCGTCTACGTAAAGGTGGCAGTTGCCCGCACCCGTCTCGATAACGGGAACTTTTGCGTTGTTTACTACCGCCTGTATCAGTTTCTTGCCTCCGCGAGGAATAAGAACGTCAACCAGACCGCGCGCCGACATAAGTGCGTTGGCACTTTCGTGTCCCACACCCGGCTCGATAAATCCGAGAACGTCGGGGTTTACGCCGCTTTTTTTGATTGCATCCTTCATAATACCCACAAGGCAGAGATTGGTCTCTACCGCCTCGCGTCCTCCGCGAAGGACTACGGCGTTACCCGTTTTTATGCAGAGAGCCGCCGCGTCAACGGTTACGTTGGGCCGAGCCTCGTAAATGATAGCCACGACTCCGAGAGGCACTCTTTGGCATTCGATCTCAAGACCGTTGGGAGTAGTAAAAACCTCACCCGAGCCTACGGGGTCTTTCAGACCCGTCAGGCAGATCAGGGAATCTGCCATGTCGCGGATTCTTTTGTCGTTCAGCATAAGGCGGTCCAGCATATGAGGCGGTACGCCGTTTGCCTCGGCGTTATCGAGGTCACGCTTATTGGCATCGAGGATCTTGTCGCGTTGTTCCATAAGCGCGTCAGAGATATTTATAAGTATTTCGTTTTTCTTTTTCGTGTTTTGCGCCGAGAAGCTTCCCGAAGCTTCCTTTGCCGCGCGGCAAATGCCTTGAACATCAGAGAGTACGCTCATTTTTGATCCCCTTATCCTTAACGAGAATTTTTTCTATTTCGACGACGTAGAATCTGTGAAAATCGCCGTTGTAGTGAGAGAGATGCTCGCGGTCGATAAACTTATCTTCCTTAAGATCGTCGGCGTAGAGCTTTTTGCAGATCATTACCGTTTCGGATTCCGAAATGATCTTAACTCCGTCGATCTCCTCGGTAGCAAGTCCGCATTCAAGTATCTTGTCGGTGTCGCGTCCCGATTTGGTGCCGCAGAGGGCGAGATTTTTTCTGTGTCCGTCGCCGAGAAAGCAGAGAGAGAATCTGTCGCAGCCTTCAAGCAGCGAATACGTGTGTCTCTGAGGACGAACGTAGATAGTTGCGACGGGCGTGTTCCAAAGCACGCCGAGACCTCCCCAGCTTGCGGTCATAGCGTTGACTCCGCTTTCTTTTTCTTCGTCGGGAGCGGTTATAAGCATCCATTCTTTACCTATAAGGTAAAAGGGGGATCTTTCAAGTTCTTCGGGGGTTACGGTTAAAAAATTATTCATAAGATTTCTCCAAATATTTTAGCTAACTAAATTATAGGGCAATTATAGCACAAAACAACCGTTATTTCAATAGCTTTTTGAAAAATAATCGGCAGTAACGGTCTGTCTGAATTCGTTTGGCGTCATTCCCGTGTTTTCCTTGAACACGCGGCAGAAATAGGAAAGAGATGAGAAGCCGCAACGCTCGGAAATATCTTCAAGAGAGAGATAATCTGCCGACATAAGCTCCTTTGCGCACGAAATGCGTCGGTCGATCATAAATCTTGCGGGGGAAATACCTGTTACCGACTTGAAAAGCTTTCTGAAATATACCTCGCTCATACCCGCCCTGTCGGCAAGCTCGGCAACGGTAAGCGGTCCGATGCCGTTTTGCGAAATGTACGATATGGCATCCTCTATTTTGGCTCTGGTGCTGCCTTGGAGATAGGTGGTTTTGCGGGATGAGATAACTTCGTTGTAAATGCGGTAGATCAACGACATCGTTTCCGCCAACGAGGCGCCGGCGCGGTTCTTCCATGCTCGGTAAAAGAGACTTTCGGCTTTTACGGGATCTTTGAGCTTGAAGATATCGGGCTTTCTTTCTCCGTCACGATCAAAATAAAAATTGATGCATATAAAATCGTATCTTTCCCTCACGTCCATTCTGTAGACTCCGCCAAACGGAAGGTACAGCAGGTCGCCCGCACTCGCTTCGAATCCCGTTTTATCGGCAAATTCGTATCGGCAGGAGCCACCCAGAATATATATGAAGCCGTCAAATATGCGCGGTCTGCAAAAAGAAATGGACGTAGGGGGAATATAGTCCTTGTAAATTCCCTCAAGATGATTTATATATAGCTCGTTTTGTGAAATGTCGATCATTGTTCGTCACCGTCCTTTATTTGATTTTAACATTATTTTCGGAAAAAATCAACGTTTTTTTTGAAATGCAGTTTCGAAAAGTGCAATAATTTTGTTTTTTGCCTTTACTTTTTGCGAAATGGGTCGTATAATGAAATCAGAAACCCAGGGAGGTGCTTTATGGAACTTATTAACGAACATAACAGCGAAATTTATAAATCCGCCTTTGAGAAGGCGAAGCGGATGATAGATACGAGAGGGGATAAGAGCCACGTTTCGAACGACGCGGATATTATCTGTATGCTTCTCAACTCCACGGATCCCTATTACGAGGACTACGAGGATATCTGCGGCAGATTTCCTCACGAAAACATGATGCTCCGAATGACTTGGAGACGTCAGGGAATAATGAATTCGCGTTTTATGGGTGATCCCGATATCGTTAAGCACCAAAGCGGTTGTGATACCTTGACCTACGACGGTTGGTGCGATTACGGACACACCTCACCCGGTTGGGACGATCTGCTCTCTTTCGGATTTACAGGCATACTTGCAAGGCTCGAAGAGAAGCTTGCGGACAAAGGACTTACCGATGAGCAGAAGGAGTTTTATTCATCGGGAATAAAGGTCTGGAATGCGGCTATTGCCTATATGAGAAAAAGCGCTGATATTGCCGATAGCCTCGGAAAAGATCGAATCGCCGAGACGCTGCGCTCGTTGACTTTACGCGCCCCCCAGACTCTTCTTGAAGCTATGACGGCTATGGTGCAATATTATGATATGCAGCAGATGGTGGAAAGTACACCCGTCAGAGCGCTGGGCAGAGTCGACCATTTATTATATCCGTTTTACAAGAACGATATTGAGAGCGGTAGGATAACGAAAGAGGATGCCGCCGAATTGACCGACAGCTTTATACGCAAGCTGAACGATTATCAAGTAGCCGCCAACGTCGCCTTTGCCATAGCGGGCACGAGACACGACGGCACAAACTACGTCAACGAGTATTCTTACGTTTTGCTTCGTCGCCTTGTTGAATTGAATCTGCCTTACGTCAAGGTGCATTTTCTTTACGATACAAGTCTTCCCGAGGACTTTATGAGAATTGTCTTTGAAGGAATCAGAAAAGGCTCAAACAGCTTCGTTTTCATCAGTGACAGAGCGACGAAGGCGGCGCTTGAGGGGATTGGAATATCCCGCGAGGACGCAGATTATTATACGGTCATCGGTTGCTACGAGACTGCGGGATACGGCGAGGTGCCCTGTACCTGCGCGGGCAGAGTAAATCTTGCGAAAGCCCTTGAACTGACCTTGACGGGCGGTATCGATATTCTTACGGGCAAGCAGGTAGACAGCATTCAGAATAATGAATTTGAAAGCTTTGACGGGCTTTTCGAAGCATTTCTCAAGAGAGTTGACGAGTGTTGCGAGGCGGTATTTGATCTCCTTGACGTAAGAGAGGCTATGATGGCTGATTTTCATACCGCTCCTTTCTATTCGGCGACCATGCCACATGCCGTGGACTGCGGAAAGGATATTTACGCATCGGGCGGTAAGTATAACAACACCTCTATAAACGCTTTGGGCGTTGCCACCGCCATCGATTCGCTTTTGGCTATTAAAAAGCTTGTGTTTGACGATAAAACTCTGACGCTTGCCGAGCTTTTGGATTTGCTTAAAAACAATTGGAAGGATAAAGAGCTTCTTCGCCAGAAGGTCAGGAGAACCTTCCCGAAATACGGTATGGGAGATCCTTTTGCCGACTCTCTTGCAAGAACGACACTTGAGCGAATGGCGAAAAAAATAAACGGCAGACCTAACGCAAAGGGCGGCGTTTACCGTTTCGGAGCCTTCACGGTTGACTGGAGATTCCCCTTTGGTGAAAAAACTGCGGCAAGTGCCGACGGCAGACTTGCGGGAGAAACTCTTTCGAAAAATCTTTGCGCGACTCTCGGATGTGACCGAGAGGGTGTTACCGCCCATATCGCATCTGCGGCAAGGCTTGGCGGCTATATAACTCCCAACGGAAGCGTGGTAGATATCAGCTTCCATTCGTCGGCGGTGGGAGGCGAAAACGGAATGAAAGCCATGATGTCTTCTCTTGAGGCGTTTATCGAGGCGGGCGGTACGGCTATACAGTACAACGTGCTTAACGCCGAGACTCTGCGTGACGCTCAGAAAAATCCCGAAAAATATCCTAATTTACAGGTCAGAGTCTGCGGTTGGAACGCTACGTTTGTAAGCCTTACCGAGACCGAGCAGAATGAGTTTATCAAACAGGCAGAGGAGAACGCATGAGGGGTAGAATTTTTGCGGTAAAGCGATTTGCCGTTCACGACGGCGACGGAATAAGAACTACCGTCTTTTTCAAGGGGTGTACTCTGCGCTGCCTCTGGTGTCACAATCCCGAGGGAATGTCGTTTTCTCCTCAAATTGCGGTATATAGCCATAAATGCGTTGGTTGCGGCGAGTGCGTTTCCTGTCCCGAGGGCGCTGTGACGGTCGTTGACGGAAAGGCTTTGACCGATCGCAAAAAGTGTGTTTCTTGCGGTGATTGCGTAGAAAAATGCGTATTTTCCGCGCGGGAGCATTTCGGAAGAGAGGCAGAGGCAAACGAGCTTGCCGAGGAGCTTTGTCTTGATCGAGCGTTTTTTGAGAGCAGCAGAGGAGGAGTTACTCTTTCGGGCGGCGAGTGCCTCGCGCAGGGCGAATTTGCGCTTGAGCTTCTCAAAATACTAAAGGAAAAGGAGATAAATACCGCTGTCGATACCTGCGGTTATGTTCCGAGGGAAGTTTTTGAGAGGGTAATTCCTTACGTTGATACATTTCTCTATGATATTAAGGCAATAGACCCCGCCGTTCACGAAAAATGCATGGGAAGAGATAATGAGTTGATTTTATCTAATTTCGACTACCTATGCTCTCAAAACTGTGATATCGAGGTAAGGATTCCCTTTGTGGTCGGGTTTAACGACGGCGAGATCGAAAAAATCGGTGAATTTTTGCGAGGTAAGCCTGTCAAAAAAGTGACGGTGCTTAAATATCACGATCTGGCAAGGTCAAAATTTACGGCTCTTGGAATGAATGACACAATGCCCGAAAATGTTACAAATACCGCCGCAGCACTTCGTGCGGTTGAAACATTGCGCTCTTACGGTCTTCCCGCCATAGGCGGCTGGGAGGATTAAGCGATATAAAAGAGATAGGTTCAATAGAGCCTATCTTTTTTATGTTTATAAAATTGATCAAAAATAGTATAAAAATAGATAAAAAGTCTAAATACGTATTGACAATCTCATTTGTGGTGTGGTAAAATTAGACAAGCCTCAGCGGCAAATATCCTTAAAAAAGGAGAAAAATTATGGCTAATCTTACTTACAAGGGAAGAAGCTTTTATATGGACGGCGAGCCCTTTGTGGTTATCTCAGGTGCTATGCACTATTTCAGAATTCCGCAGGAATATTGGCGCGACAGACTTCTGAAGCTGAAGGAATGCGGATTTAACTGCGTTGAGACCTACACCTGTTGGAATCTTCACGAGCCTCGTGAGGGCGAGTTCGACTTCACGGGCATGCTTGATATAGTTGAATACGTTAAGACTGCGGAAGAGCTTGGACTTTACGTCGTGCTTCGTCCCGGTCCCTACATCTGCGCTGAGTGGGATTTCGGAGGACTTCCCGCGTGGTTGCTTAAATATAGCGATATGGAGCTTCGTTGCATGGACGAGACCTATCTTTCAAAGGTTCGCCGTTATTACAACGAGCTTCTTGAGCGTCTCCGTCCTCATTTCGCCTCCAACGGCGGTAATGTCGTAATGCTTCAGGTAGAGAATGAGTACGGAAGCTACGGTAACGACAAGGAATATCTTAACGCTATTCTTGATATTTACAAGGATATGGGAATCGAGTGTCTGTTCTTTACATCCGACGGTCCTTCCTATACTATGCTTAACGGCGGTACTCTCCCCGGTATCCTCAGCGTAGCCAACTTCGGCTCTCGCCCCGATATACAAAGCAGAGTAATGTTTGAGCTGTTCCCCGATCAGCCCTTAATGTGCGGCGAATATTGGAACGGTTGGTTTGAGCATTGGGGCGAGAAGGCTCACGAGAGAAATCCTCAGGAGGTCATCGACGACTTCAAGATATTTATGGACAACGATTGGTCTATAAACGTCTATATGTTCCACGGAGGCACTAACTTCGGTTTTACCAACGGCGCTAACTGCCCCGGTGTATATCAGCCTACCATCACAAGCTACGATTACGGCGCATTTTTGACCGAGGCGGGCGACAGAACCGAGACCTACTATAAGATAAGAGACATTCTCGTTGAAAAGTACGGTGATAAAGTTCCTCCTCTCACCGCCACCGAAACTCCCAAGGCGGCTTACGGTAAGGTAACGCTTACCGAGGAGGCAAAGCTTTTCGATAATATCGACAATCTTTCCTCACCCGTTCACGTCGTTGCGCCCAAGTATATGGAGGATATCGGACAGAACTTCGGTTACGTGCTTTACAGAGCGACCATTAAGGGTCCTATGAACGGCGACGGCTTCCTTTTCCACTATACCGAGCTTCACGACAGAGCGCATGCGTTCGTCAACGGTGAATACAAGGCGACTTATATGCGCGGCGTTGAGCCCAAGCAGGAGGAAAGAGTTAAATTGCCTCTCGGAAGAGATGCATCGGCACAGCTTGATATTCTCGTTGAAAATATGGGACGTGTCAACTACGGTCGATTTATCCGCGACAAGAAGGGAATGGTCGGTATGAGCTTCGGCAACCAGTTCCACTTCGGTTGGGATATGTATGCTCTTCCCATGGATAATCTTGAAAAGCTTGAATTCAAGCCTCTCACAGACGGTGAGATTGCAGGTCCCGTCTTCCTTCGCGGTGAGCTTGACATCGAGGGCAAGCCTGCGGACACCTTCCTCCGTCTCGACGGATTCAAGAAGGGCTTCGTTACAGTTAACGGCTTCAATCTCGGAAGATACTGGGAGATAGGCCCCACCAAGACCCTTTACGTTCCCGCTCCTATGCTCAAAGAGGGCAAGAACGAGATCATCGTATTTGAGTCGGACGGTACGAGCACAGCAACGGTCGAATTCTTCGCAGAACCCGATCTCGGAAAATCAAAGTAAAATATAAACATAAACCCCGCTTGCTGCAAGCGGGGTTTTGCGTCCTTATTTGATTATTGACGAAAGCTCTTTAAGTCTCGCGGAGGTCGAGGTCACGTTGACGACGTTAAGGAAAAGAACGTCGTCGACGTCTTTTTCGGTTACGAAATCGGCAAGGCTGCCCGACCAATGGCGGTAGTCGATAACGTAAACGTATTCGTAGGAATCGACGAGGAAGGGAACGAAGGCGTTGCCGTAGGATTCCTTGACCACGACGATAGAGGAGCCGTCATTGATATTGGGATTATGTATCTCGGTAAGGGGCTTGTCACCTCCGATAAAGGTGAGATATTTATTACCTGCGGAATATTTATCTGCTCCGGTATACACCACGGCGTACCAATCAAGATACGTTTCGTCGGAGTCGTATACGTTTGCACGGTTCGTGCCTTTCGGAACGAATGCTTCGACGTAATCGGGGTTGCTTTTCATAGCGGAGGGCTGATTTGCCTCGGAATAGAGCGTGCCGAGAAAACCGTCAAATTCCAATCTGCGGTAGTCCTCAAGCGGAGTTGCGTTAATGCCCTTTGTTGCGCAGAAGGCTTCGTAAGCGTAATATGCTCCTCTTGCCGTCCAGTGGTGGTCGGTGCGGAAATAGAGATATTCGCCGTTGTGTGCGGCAAGATTCGGCAGTGTATCCACGGTCTTTATGCTACCGTCCATAGCCGAATACATATAGTTTATTGCCGCGTCGCAATCCGAGGCACCGTATTTGTCGGCGGTCTCTCTTGAAAGAGCGATCTGATAATGAAGAGGAACTATCATATCATAGACTTGAGCCTTGCCCTCAACGCTTTTAGCAAACTTATTTATAAGAGCTGCGTAGCTGTCGCTGTTTTGCTGATTGAAGGCGTAGAGCTGATAGGCGGTGTCGCCGTTGACGTACAGTCCGTCCGTTTTTTCTCCTCCGCCGTCGTCGGTGGGGTTGAACTCTATCTGACCGCTGACGGGGCGCATGGGGATATCGTCTCGGTTGCCGCCCGATATGACCTGTTCGTCTCTGAATCCGTAAAGGCTTTCAAGTGAGCTGTTTGTCGCTATCATTCCTTCGCGGAGAGGGTAGGTGTCGGCAAACCAAAGGCTGACCTGGCTCGTCCACTCTCCCGAAAGGAAGCTTTCCACGGTGAAAGCGGGAAATTTGGTAAGCGTACGCTTTTCCACGTCGCTTTCGGTGGGGCGGATAAAGAAAAGCAGACCGATAACGAAGAATATAAGGATAATTCCCGCGAAAAGGGCGATTTTTATATTGTCTGAAAGCTTATAAAATTTTTCATTTTTCATAACTTTGTTTTATCCCCCTTTCGTCAGAATTGGAAGTAAAGGAATGGATTGTAGCTGTCGCCCGCAAGCGCAAACGCCGAGAGGACGAGAAGTATTGCGGGGATAATTATTCCCAAAGCGGTCTTTGCCTTTTTCGTTATTTCGGTCTTGTCCATAAGAGACGTCAGCGCGGGAACGACGGGAGTACAAGCGAGGACGCTTATGATAATAAAGAAAACGTTGTTTTTGAGGGTCATAAGGGTCTGTGCGTCTCCGAAGCCCTCCGAGAACCAACGCGGGATATTGAAGATCCCGATAAAGGACTGACCGAATGCCGCAAGGTCGGTGAATTTAAAGAGCATAAAGCTGACGTAAACGATTATCTGCGTCAGAAGTATTCTGGGGATGCGCCACCAAATTTTCGGGTTCTTTTTAGGCTTGATAAGATACTTTTCAACGATAAGAAATACGAAGAAGAAGAGACCCCAGAGAATAAAATTCCAGTTTGCGCCGTGCCAGAAGCCCGTCAGCGCCCAAACGACGAACATATTGAGAATATGACGGGGGATCGAGACGCGGTTGCCACCCAAGGGTATGTAAACGTAATCGCGGAAAAAGCTTGAAAGCGAAATGTGCCATCTTCTCCAGAAATCGGTGACGGAATCGGCAATATAGGGATAGTTGAAGTTTTCCTTGTAGTGGAAGCCTACCATAAGACCCATACCGATAGCCATATCGGAGTAGGCGGAGAAGTCGAGATATATCTGGAGCATAAAGGCGAAGCAGCCGAGAAGTATTGCGCCGCTTGAGAGATCGCTTATCTCCGTAGCCGAAAGCGCGGTGCCGCTTGCGTTGTTAAAAATGCCGTCGCAGATAGCTCCGCAACCGTTGGCAAGTATTGCTTTTTTTGCGAGACCTACAGCAAAGCGCGTAACTCCCGCGCTGACGTCCTCACGGCGTATGATCCTGTTCTCGATGTCGTAGTTAACGTCCGCGTATCTTACGATAGGTCCGGCAATGCACTGATGGAAAAGAGAGGCGTAGAGCAAAAGAGTGAAGTAATTGTTTTGCGCTCCAACCTCGCCGCGGCGCACGTCGATAACGTAAGAAATAAGCTGGAAGGTATAAAAGGATATACCGATAGGCAGAGCAATTGAAGGAACGGTGCCGCTGATGGGAAGAATGGAGAACGCCGTGGACATAAGAAACCCCGTGTATTTGAAGATTACGAGGATGCCAAGGCAGATAAGAGCCGTTGCCCAAAGCAGGGGAGTCTTTTCTCTCTCGGTTGCCTTTGATATGGCGATGGCGCCCGCCCAACAGATAAACGTCATAAGACCGAGAAGGAGGACGAGGGGAGGGCCGCCCCAAGCATAGAAGATAAGGGAGGAGACTAAAAGTATTATATTACGGGAGCGGTTGGTCTTGGCGAAAAAGTAGACGCCGTAGGATACCGCCAAAAAGAAAAATACGAAAAACAGACTTGAAAATACCATTTTGCATCCTTATAAATTAAAGTTATATTATAAACATTATAACATTAATGTCGAATATTGACAATAGCCAAAGACGTGCGTTTTCATAAATTTTTTGTTAATTATAAGGGAGCACTTGACAAAAATTAAAATAGTGGTATAATTCATATATAGGGCGAAGGTCCTAAATACTAAGAAGAGTAAGAGCTATGGCGTCAAGTGCCGACGGGACGGGGAGTTGCCGGTCGGACGAAGGAAGACCTACCCGCGGTCATGGCTTTGCATCCCGCTTCATACGGCAATACAGAGATATTTTCTCCTTTTCTGCCATATGCTGTGCGGAAAGGAGTTTTTTTATGCGAAAAAGAAAAAAATTTGCCCTTTTCGGAACCGTAAAGGTTATCACGTCTGCCGCTATGCTCTGCGCTATGAGTGTCGTTATAGGATTCTTTTGCAAGAGCTTTTTGAATTTTGGTGTAGGTCTGTTCAGAATTACCTTTGAAAATCTTCCGATCCTTATATCGGGAATTATGTTCGGACCCTTTGTCGGAGGCGCCGTAGGGGCGGCGTCGGATATTATCAGCTATTTAATGTCGGGACAGGTATATCCGTGGAATCCGTTGGTTACCCTCGCGGCGGCAGTGGTGGGCATGGTTTCTGGAGCGCTTGCAAAATACGTTATCAGAAAAAAAGGATATCTGCGCCTCATAATACCTTCCTTTGCGGCGCATGCTATAGGATCGATGACCATCAAGCCTATAGCGCTGTACGAGACCTACGGAATACCCGTGCTTTGGCGAATTCCGCTTTACTTGTTTTTGATAGTGCCCCTTGAGATAACGGTGATCTGCCTTATGTATCGCAACGCGGCAGTACGCAAGCTTATTGACGGCGAGGACGGAGGACTTTTATGAATTACAACGAAGCTATAGAATATATCCATTCGGTCAACTGGATGTTCTGCAATCCGGGGCTTGACAGAGTAAAGGCTTTGTGCCGCGCTCTCGGTGACCCACAGGACTCTCTTAAATTCATTCACGTTGCGGGTACTAACGGAAAAGGCTCGTTCTGTTCTATGCTGGACAGTGTTTTGCGCGCCGAGGGTTACCGCGTGGGGCTCTTTACCTCGCCCTACATTATGGAGTTTGGCGAGCGAATGAGAGTAGACGGAGAGAATATTTCCGAAAGCGAGCTTTGCGATCTCGTTGAGAGAGTAAAGCCCATAGCCGACTCAATGGAAGATAAGCCCACCGAGTTTGAGCTTATCACCGCCCTTGCTTTCCTCTATTTTGCCGAGAAAAAGTGCGACTTTGTGGTTCTTGAATGCGGACTTGGCGGCAGACTTGACGCCACCAACGTCGTAAAAACCTCTATTCTGTCGGTAATTACGGGAATCGCTCTCGACCATACCGCTATCCTCGGTGATACTCACGAAAAGATCGCCGCAGAGAAAGCGGGCATTATAAAGAGCGGCGTACCTACCATTTGGTGCGGCTCTCACGAGGGCGCGGAGCGGGTAATCAGCGAAAAAGCCGCAGAGATGGGTTCAAGATTCGTAAAGATCGACCGTTCTACCATGAATATCAAAAATATGACCTTGGGCGGCACCGATTTCGACTTCGGAGACCATAAAAATATACATATTCCGCTTCTCGGCTCTTATCAGCCCCTTAACGCGGCGAACGTGCTGATTGCAATCGACCTTTTGCGTGAGCTTGGCGTGGAGATAAGCGAGGAGGCGGTCGAAACGGGACTTCGGAGAGTGGTCTGGCACGCAAGATTTGAAATAATAAACAAAGATCCGTTGGTCATAGCCGACGGAGGGCACAACCCCGAAGGAATCGACGGTGCGGTGGAGAGCATAAAGCAATATTTCACCGAAAAAGTCGGAATAGTCACGGGAGTTATGGCTGATAAGGATTACGGATATATGGCAGGCCGTATGGCTGAGGTGGGAGCGAGGGTTTTCTGTCTGACTCCCGATAACCCGAGAGCCTTACACGCCGCAGATTACGCAAAGGTCTTTTCGGATCTTGGCGTTGAAGCGTCACCGTATAATTCGGTGAATGAAGCCGTTTCTGCGGCTATGGAGTGGGGAAGGGCGAATAATATCCCCGTCGTCTGCCTCGGGTCTCTTTATATGTATTGTGAGATAAGAAAAGCAATAAATAAATGACAAGGGGCTGGCTCATTTAGCGCAGAACAAAAGCCACTTTTAAAAGAAAAGACAAAATTCAACTAAAAAATAATGTTTTTGCTTTTATAATGTCGAAATCCGCCGATTTTTCGGCGGATTTCCTCATTTTGTGTGGCTTTT
>JAZMZI010000024.1:0-20087 GCA_045585895.1 Eubacteriales bacterium | reverse complement strand
GTTTGGTGCCCACGGCTTCCGTTGCAAGACTCCCGCGGAGTTTGAGAGCGCCATGAAGCAGGCGCTGAAGCTGGGAGGTCCCGTATGGATCGAGTGCGAGATCGATCGGGAAGAAAAGGTGCTTCCCATGATCCCCGCGGGCGGAACGGTCCACGATACCAAGTTCAATTAAGGAGGAAGGACGATGAAAAAGCAATGTATGGTCATCCTTGTTGAAAACAACGCGGGCGTGCTTGCGAGAATTTCCTCCCTGTTCGTTCAGCGAGGCTTCAACATCGACTCCCTTACCGTTTCCCCCACTGAAAACGAAAAGATCTCCCGTTTGACTATTATGTCCACGGGTGACGAAAGGAGCTTTCAGCAGATAATCAAGCAGACGGGCAAGCTGATAGAGACCAAGCTTATCTTCTCGGTAGAGCCGTCGTTCAGTCTGATCCGTGAGATACTGCTGATCAAATTCGCCCCTGCCGAGGAGCAGAACGAGGAGCTTGCGAGACTTATCGAGATCTACGGAGCGAGAGTGGTCGACAGAACAGGCGGTTGTACCGTGGTTGAGCTTACCGACACGCCCAACCGCATAAACGGATTTATCGACTCTACGAAGTCTTTTGACGTCGTTGAATCCTGCCGTTCGGGAGCTATTGCGATGGAACGCGGGGACGTGTCATACGAATTGTGAGACAATTCGTATGAAGTGAAGAGTGAAAAGTGAAGAGTGAAGAGTTAAGGTAGCTTTTCTCCTTCGTCGAAAAGCATTTAATTTTAAAATCATATATTTTTTAAGGAGAACAAAAAAATGATCAACAAGTATTATGACACCGATTGTAATCTTGCCCTTATAAAGGACAAAACGGTAGCGGTTATCGGATTCGGTAGCCAGGGTCACGCACATTCCATGAACCTTGCCGAGAGCGGCTGCAACGTAGTCGTAGGTCTCAGAAAGGGAAGCGGTCACTGGGCAAAGGCAGCTGCATTCGCAGAAAAGAACCCCAATTTTAAGGTTATGGAGGTTGAGGATGCGGCAAAGGCGGCAGACATCGTTATGATGCTGGTTCCCGATGAGCTTGCGGCTGACATCTACAATGCGCAGGTTGCTCCCTACATGAAGGACGGCGACGTGCTTATGTTCGCTCACGGCTTCAACATCCACTTCGGATTCATTCAGCCTGCAAAGAACATCGACGTTATTATGGTAGCGCCCAAGGGCCCCGGTCACACCGTAAGAACCCAGTACCTCGAGGGTAAGGGCGTTCCTTCTCTTATCGCGGTATATCAGGACTACACCGGCAAGGCTAAGGACTATGCGCTTGCATACGCTTGCGGTATCGGTGCGGGCAGAGCGGGTATTCTCGAGACCAGCTTCAGAGAAGAGACCGAGACCGACCTCTTCGGTGAGCAGGCAGTTCTTTGCGGTGGTGTAACCGAGCTTATGAAGGCAGGTTTCGAGACCCTCGTTAACGCAGGCTACGAGCCCGAGATGGCATACTTTGAGTGCATCCACGAGATGAAGCTCATCGTTGACCTTATCAATCAGGGCGGTTTTGCTAAGATGAGATACTCTATCTCCAACACCGCGGAGTACGGTGATTACAGAACCGGTAAGAGACTTATCACCGACGAGACCCGCAAGGAGATGAAGAAGGTTCTCGACGAGATCCAGAACGGTACCTTCGCTTCCGAGTTTATGCAGGAATTCAGCGCAGGTCGCAAGGCTAAGTTCCTCGCAACCCGCAGAGTTGAGTCCGAGCATCAGCTTGAGCAGACGGGCGCGGAGCTTCGTCAGATGATGAGCTGGCTTAAGAAGTAATACGACCTTAGATAATTTGTGTCATACTTCGTTGTTCCTCGCAAGCAGTTCGACGTAGGGAACTACGCCTTCACTTTGCTTGCTCCGGTGCGCCTTGTCTGACACAAATTCTCGTCGGTCTTTGTTATAGAAAGATAAAAGATGCGTTTGGGGAACTTCCCCGAAAGGTTCCCCAAGCGCCTAAAAAACTTTTAGCGAAGGAGGAACGACTGTGTTATTAGCGGTTAACGTAGCAAACAAGAATATAACTTTTGCGGTTTTTGCTGACTTGTCGGCAGAGCCAACGGTAAAATTCAGAGTTGCGTCGGATATGAAAAAAACTGCCGACGAATATGCGGTTACGGTGAAGCAATTACTCGATTTTTCGGGAATTGACGTAAAAAACGTTGACAGCGTGATAATGGCAAGCGTTGTTCCTCAATTAAACGACGTGATAAGACACGTTATCCTCACTCTTACGGGCAAAACGCCTATTTTTGTGGGGCCCGGGGTGAAAACGGGATTTGCAATAAAGATAGACGATCCCGCCGAGCTTGGCGCGGACATAGTTGCCAATGCCGCCGAGGTGGTCGGAAAGCTTAAAGAAGAAAAGACAGATGCCCCCGCAATAATTCTTGATCTCGGGGCGGTCACCACGCTTTTCGCAATAAAAAACTGGGAAGTGATAGGCGGTGCTATCCTTCCGGGTGCTATAATGTCTCTCGACGCGCTTCACAGAGAGACCGCCCAGCTACCTAACATCGAAATGTCGGGCTCTCACCGCGCGATAGGAAAGAATACAAGAGAGTCGCTTATGTCGGGAGTTATCTTCGGTCAGGCGGCTATGATAGACGGTCTCGTTGACCGATTTGAAAAAGAAATGAAGTGCGAGAGCGGAAATGCTCTGCTTTTCGCAACGGGTGAGAACTGTAAGCCTATTTTGGGCAATCTCAGCCACGTGTTTGAATATGATCCAACCTTGACTCTCAAGGGACTCGCAAGGATCTACAAAAATACAACAAAATAAACCTCGATAATAACGCGTCGATTATTTACGCGATTATTATAAAAAATTTCAAGCGCCGTACTCATTTTGAGACGACAGCAGAGGGTGGAATTCCCTCAAGGAGAATTTAATATGAAGACTTCATCGAAACAAAAGGTCTTACGACTGGTTCAGCTGGCTATATTGGTTGCGCTGATCTTCGTCATGCAGTACGTAGGCACTCTGGTATCCTCGCCGTTTGCCGCTATGGGAATCGAGCTTTCCTTCGTTCTGATCCCCATCGTTGTGGGAGCATTTTTGCTGGGACCTGTCGAGGGCTCGATCCTCGGTCTGGTTTTCGGCATTATGACCGTTGTGCTTACCATTATGTCTCCCGGAACTATAATGACTCGCATCTTGTTTGATGCTAACCCCGCTATGTATACCGTGGTCGCGCTTGTCAAGGCGGTTGCGGCAGGACTTGGCTCGGGCATCATCTATAAGCTGCTGGACGTAGCTTTCAAAGGAAAGCTGGTCTATTTGAAAACACTTATCGCATCTGCCTCGGCACCCGTTATCAACACGGGAATATTCCTTATTGGAATGGTACTGTTTTTCAGCGATACTATATCTGAAAAATGGGCAGGCGGACAAAACGTATTTTTCTTCCTCGTGGGCTTGATCTGGATCAATTTCCTGATCGAATTTGCTATTAATATCGCCCTCACCCCCGCGATAATCCGTATCGTTGAGGTAGTGAAGAAAAAGCTGAAATAATTTCGCAAAAAATTAAAATTCACTATATTTTCCCCATATCCCTTTTTGAGAGTTTTTTGGAAAGGGTGGGGTGTGGGGAGGAAAAACCTATTTTGCAAAAATGGTTTTCCCTCCCCACGAAAAAGGAGAAATACCATGAGATCTGATAACGTAACGAAGGGCGCGGAGAGAGCGCCGAACAGAAGTCTGTTTTTTGCAATGGGATACACCAAGGAGGAGCTTGAAAGACCTCTTATCGGTGTAGTCAGCGCACACAGTGAGATAGTACCCGGACACGCGCATTTGGACAAGATCGCGGATGCGGTCAAGGCGGGAATAAGAATGGCGGGAGGCACACCTGTGCTCATTCCTTCCATCGGCGTGTGTGACGGAATCGCAATGGGACATATCGGAATGAAATATTCGCTTGCAAGCCGCGAGCTTATTGCCGACAGCGTCGAGACTATGACTATGGCTCATCAGCTTGACGGTCTCGTACTTGTTCCCAACTGCGATAAGATAGTTCCCGGTATGGTAATGGCGGCGGTCAGAATGAACGTTCCTACCGTTGTATGCTCGGGCGGCCCTATGCTTGCGGGCACATACGACGGTGAAGAGGTCAGCCTCTCCAAGCTTTTCGAGGCGGTGGGCGCGTATAAAGCGGGTCTTATCGACGCCGATAAGCTCTGCGAGTGCGAAACGGGCGCTTGCCCCGGATGCGGCTCTTGTGCGGGAATGTACACCGCAAACTCTATGAACTGCCTCTGTGAATCTATGGGTATCGCACTCCCCGGTAACGGTACTATCCCCGCGGTAAGCAACAAGAGAATTATGCTTGCAAAGAGAGCGGGTATGGCTATTATGGAAATGGTCGAAAAGAATATCTGCGCTCGTGATATTATAAACGAGAGATCGATCAAGAACGCCCTTGCTTGCGATATGGCACTCGGTTGCTCCTCAAATAGCGTGCTTCACCTCTTGGCAATTGCCAATGAGGCAGGCGTGCCCCTTGATCTTAATTTGTTCAACGAAATGTCGGCAAAGGTTCCTAATCTCTGCCACTTGGCTCCCGCAGGCGCAACTCACATGCAGGATCTCGACGCCGCAGGCGGTATCCCCGCGGTTCAGGCAGAGCTTATCAAGAAGGGTCTGCTTGACGTAGACGCTCTTACCGTTACGGGCAAGACCGTCGGCGAGAACGTAAAGGGCGCGTATATTAAGTCCACCAAGGCTATCCGTCCCATTGACGAGCCTTACAGCGCAACCGGCGGAATCCAGATCCTCTGGGGTAATATAGCGCAGAAGGGTTGTGTTGTAAAGAGAAGTGCAGTCGCTCCCGAAATGCTTTGCCATAGCGGTCCCGCAAGAGTTTTCAACTCCGAGGACGAGGCTATTGCGGCAATCTACACGGGTAAGATAGTTGACGGCGACGTAGTCGTCATAAGATACGAAGGCCCCAAGGGCGGCCCCGGAATGAGAGAGATGCTCAATCCTACCTCTGCTTTGGCAGGTATGAAGCTTGATAAGACCGTTGCTCTTATCACTGACGGACGATTCTCGGGCGCGTCGCGTGGCGCGTCTATCGGTCACGTCTCCCCCGAGGCGGCTGACGGCGGTAACATCGCACTTATCGAGGAAGGCGATATTATTTCTATCGACATTCCTAACGCTTCTATCAACGTACAGGTCAGCGACGAGGTTCTCGCCGCAAGACGCGAAAAGCTTATTCCCCGTGAGCCTAACGTTAAGTCGGGCTGGCTCGCTCGCTACGCTCGCCTCGTCAGCGGCGCAGATCAGGGCGCAGTGATGAAATGATGACAGGAAAGGAATGCGGAAACCTTTTTTGGTAAAAAAGGTTTCCGCACCTTCCCAAAAACTTCAAGAAGGATAGTCACGTTTACTGACGGCTTATCCTTTGAGATGGTGAAGCTTAAATTTGACAACATCCCTTCCGAAATACCTATCCCAAATTCTTTTTTTGAAGGTTTTGAGGATTCTTAAGGAGCTTTTGCAAAAGCTCCTTAAGTGGGGTACGGGGCAAAGCCCCGAATAAATAAGAAAGGTTAATATATGAACGCAAATAAGTACACAAGACAGTATTTTCCCGCTCCCATAAGCGAGCCCAAGTGGATAAAGAAGAATTATCTCGCAAAACCGCCTGTTTGGTGCTCGGTGGATCTTCGCGACGGAAATCAGTCGCTGATGATCCCTATGAGCCTTGAGGAAAAGCTTGAATTCTTCAAATTGCTCGTCAAGATCGGCTTTAAGGAGATCGAGGTAGGCTTCCCCGCGGCAAGCGAGACCGAATATACCTTCCTCCGCACACTTGTTGAGCAGGATCTCATTCCCGACGACGTTACCGTGCAGGTGCTCACACAGTCGAGAGAGCATATCATCAAAAAGACCTTCGAGAGCCTTAAGGGCGTCAAGAACGCTATCGTTCACCTCTACAATTCCACCTCGGTGGCGCAGAGAGAGCAGGTCTTCAAGAAGACTAAGCAGGAGATCATCGATATCGCGGTTGAGGGAGCTAAGCTTTTTGATAAGATAAGTGAGGAAATGGGAGTTAACTACCGCTACGAGTATTCTCCCGAGTCCTTTACAGGCACCGAGCCCGAGTTTGCCCTTGAAATATGCAACGCGGTGCTTGACGTATGGAAGCCCACACCCGACAAAAAGGTAATTATCAACCTGCCCGTGACCGTTGAGGTCTCGATGCCCCACGTTTACGCAAATCAGGTAGAATATATGCACGAAAATCTCAAATACCGCGACAGCGTGCTTATCTCGCTCCATCCCCATAACGACCGCGGATGCGCGGTGGCTGACACCGAAATGGGTCTGCTTGCGGGCGGTGACAGAGTTGAGGGAACGCTTTTCGGTAACGGCGAGAGAACGGGTAACACCGACATCATCACCGTGGCTATGAATATGTTCGCTCAGGGCGTTGATCCCGGACTCGATTTCTCCAACATCCCCGAGATCACGGAGCTTTATGAGAGAGTGACCAGAATGCAGGTAAACGACAGATCCCCTTACGCGGGCAAGCTTGTCTTTGCGGCGTTCTCGGGCTCTCACCAGGACGCTATCGCCAAGGGAATGAAGTGGAGAGAGGATCACACCTGCCGCTATTGGACGGTGCCTTATCTTCCTATCGATCCCAAGGACGTGGGCAGGGAATACGAGACCGACGTTATCCGCATCAATTCCCAGTCGGGCAAGGGCGGAATCGGATATCTGCTTGAGCATAATTTCGGTTATATCCTCCCCTCCAAGATGCGCGAGCACGTTGGATACACGGTCAAGAGCGTTTCCGACCACCTTCACAAGGAGCTTTCTCCCGCAGAGGTGCTTGAGGTCTTCACCGAGCAGTACGTAAATATCACTTCTCCCCTTGAAGTGACCGATTGCCACTTCGTAAGAAAGGGCGACCAGATAAAGGCTATGCTTACCGTAGTCTGGAACGGCGAAGAGAAGGACATTGCCGCCGAGGGTAACGGACGTCTTGACGCGGTCAGCAACGCATTCAAGCGCAATCTCGGTCTCGTTTATCACAATCTGACTTACACCGAGCACGCTCTTGAGTCCGATTCTACCTCCAAAGCGGTCACCTACGTCGGAATTACCGATGACAGCGGTAAGACCCATTGGGGCGCAGGTGTCCACGAGGATATTATCACCTCCTCGATCCACGCGCTTGTTTCGGCAATCAATAAAAAGCTGGCTTAAAGGCTGCGTTCGAGAACCTTTTTGGGAAAAGGGTTCTCGAGCTCTTCAAAAATTTCCGCAATGAGTAGGCTAAATTACATACTCTTCATCTTTTAAATAGGTGAACTTTCAAAGAGATATATTACATTTATCCCCTTACCCCTTTTTTGAAGTTTTTTGGAAAGGGAGGGGCGCGGGGAGGGAAAACCTATTTTGCAAAAATAGTTTTCCCTCCCCGCAGAAAACAAGGAGAAAAAATCATGGCAATGACGATGACGCAGAAGATACTGGCGGCGCATGCGGGACTTGAGTCCGTAAAGGCGGGTCAGCTTATAATGGCGAACCTTGATCTGGTGCTTGGTAACGACATTACCTCGCCCGTGGCGATCAATGAGTTCAATAAGAACGGCTTTGAGAGCATTTTCGATAAGAATAAGGTAGCGCTTGTAATGGACCACTTCGTACCCAATAAGGATATCAAGGCGGCTCAGCAGTGCAAGCAGAGCAGAACAAAAACGAAGAGATTTGACGTTACAAACTACTTTGACGTGGGCGATATGGGTATCGAGCACGCGCTTCTCCCCGAAAAGGGACTTGTTGCCCCCGGTGAGCTGGTTATCGGCGCGGACTCCCATACCTGTACCTACGGCGCGCTTGGCGCATTCTCAACGGGTGTCGGAAGTACCGATATGGCGGCGGGAATGGCGACGGGCAAGGGCTGGTTCAAAGTCCCCTCGGCAATAAAATTCGACCTTGTGGGAGAGCTGAAGCCCCACGTTTCGGGTAAGGACGTCATTCTTCATATAATCGGTATGATAGGAGTTGACGGCGCGCTCTACCGCTCAATGGAGTTTTCGGGCACGGGCCTCAAGTCGCTTTCTATCGACGACAGACTTTGTATGGCTAATATGGCTATCGAGGCGGGCGCGAAAAACGGTATCTTTGCCGTTGATGAGATCACTCTGGCTTACGTCGGCGAGAGAGTCGCAAGAGAGTATACCGTATTCGAGGCTGATGCAGATGCCGAGTACGATGAAGTATATACTATCAATCTCTCCGAGATCGAGTCCACCGTGGCTTGTCCTCACCTTCCCGAAAACACAAAGCTTGCGAAAGAGCTTTCCGACATAGTTCCCGATCAGGTGGTTATCGGCTCTTGTACCAACGGTCGTATCTCCGATATGGAGGCGGCTGCAAAGTACCTTGCAGGCAAGCATGTTGCCAAGGGTGTAAGATGTATCATCATCCCCGCTACCCAGAGCATCTATAAGGAGTGCATCAAGCGCGGCTATATCGATACCTTTATCGACGCTGGATGCGTAGTTTCTACTCCTACCTGCGGACCCTGCCTCGGCGGCTATATGGGAATTCTTGCAGAGGACGAGATAGCGGTTGCTACCACTAACCGTAATTTCGTCGGCAGAATGGGTCATATTACCTCTAAGATATACCTCGCAAGTCCCGAGGTAGCGGCGGCAACGGCGGTTGCGGGTCACATCGTTGACCCTTCAGAAATATAAAGGGGGATTGAAGCAATGAAAGCAAACGGATACGTACATAAATACGGCGATAACGTCGATACCGACGTAATAATCCCTGCAAGATACCTCAATACCGCAGACCATAAGGAATTGGCGTCTCACTGTATGGAGGATATCGATAAGGATTTCGTTAAAAAGGTAAACGACGGCGACATTATGGTGGGCGGAGCAAATTTCGGCTGCGGATCTTCAAGAGAGCACGCGCCCATCGCAATTAAAAAAAGCGGAATTTCCTGCGTTATAGCTAAAACCTTCGCAAGAATATTCTACCGTAACGCCATCAACATCGGTCTGGCTATTCTTGAGTGCCCCGAGGCAAGCGAGAAGATCGACGCGGGAGATCAGGTCGCCATCGACTTCGATACCGGTGTTATCACCAACCTTACAAAGAACGAAACATATCAGGCAGAGCCGTTCCCCGAGTTTATTAAGGATATTATAAATTCCGACGGCTTGATGAACTCTCTTAAAAAGGCTTGAGAAACCGTAGGGCGGGGGCTTGCTCCCGCCGTGAAACGATTTGATTTTGTAAAACGGCAATAGGAGCATACAAATATGGAAAAGAATATTACACTTCTCAAGGGCGACGGAATAGGCCCCGAGATCGTCGATCAGGCGGTCAAGGTGCTCGACGCGGTCGCTGAAAAATACGGACACAAATTTAATTACACCGAGGTCGATATCGGCGGTTGCTCGATTGACAAATTCGGTGTGCCGATCACAGACGAGGGAATGGCAAAGTGCAAGAGCGCTGACGCAGTTCTTCTCGGCGCGGTTGGCGGCCCCAAGTGGGATAACGTTGACCCCTCTATCCGACCCGAAAAGGCGCTGCTTGCGGTAAGACGTGAGCTTGGACTCTTCGCAAATCTTCGTCCTACAAGACTTTTCCCTCAGCTTGCCGATTCCTCTCCCTTGAAGCAGAGCATCGTGGGTAACGGAATCGACCTTATGATCGTAAGAGAGCTTACGGGAGGCATCTACTTCGGTAAGAGATACACCGAGGTGGTAGACGGCGAAAAGGTGGCTACCGATTATATGACCTACTCCGAGCACGAGATCGAGAGAATAGGCCGCGTCGCGTTTGAGGCTGCTATGAAGAGAGGCAAGAAGCTTGCAAGCGTTGACAAGGCAAACGTCCTTGATTCCTCCAGACTCTGGAGAGCGACCATGCACCGCCTTTCCGCGGAATACCCCGAGGTCGAGTACAGCGATATTCTCGTTGATAACACCGCGATGCAGCTTATCAAGAACCCCACGCAGTTCGACGTTCTCGTCACCGAGAATATGTTTGGCGACATCCTCTCCGACGAGGCAAGTATGCTGACGGGATCTATCGGAATGATGCCCTCGGCATCACTTTCCGAAGGCACGCTCGGTATGTACGAGCCTATCCACGGCTCAGCCCCCGACATCGCGGGCATGAATATTGCCAACCCCATAGGAACGGTTATGTCGGCGGCAATGCTGCTCCGCTATTCCTTCAATATGATGGAGGAGGCAGATGCTATCGAGGCGGCGGTAAATAAAGCTCTTGACGATGGCTACCGTACCCCCGACATCTACAAGGACGGCTTCACAAAGGTAGGATGCTCCGAGATGGGTGACATACTTGCCGCCAATATTTGAATTTAAATTATTCTTATAAAAAGAAGGTGTAAAACAATGCTTAACATCAAATATGAGCTTGTAACAGAAAAAAAACCAAAGCCCGATTGGGATAACCTCGGCTTCGGAAAGTATTTTACCGACCATATGTTTATTATGGATTACGATGCGGGACAGGGCTGGCACGACGCGAGAATCGTTCCTTATCAGAATCTTTCTCTCGATCCCGCTTGTATGGTATTCCACTACGCGCAGGAAATGTTCGAGGGACTTAAGGCGTACAGAACTCCCGACGGTAGCATCCAGCTTTTCCGTCCCGACCAGAACATCGACAGAATGAATCGCACCAACGAGCGTCTTTGCATACCTCAGCTTGATAAGCAGGATGTTCTCGACGCGCTCCGCGCATTCGTAAAGGTAGAAGAGGATTGGGTTCCCTACAAGGAAGGCACCTCGCTCTATATTCGCCCCTTTATTATCGCAACCGACGTTCAGCTCGGCGTTCATCCCTCAAAGAGCTATAAGTTTATGATAATTACCTGCCCCGTCGGCGCATACTATGCCGAGGGAATCAAGCCCGTTAAGATCTTCGTTGAAAGAGAATACGTAAGAGCTGTTAAGGGCGGTACAGGCTTTGCAAAGGTTGGCGGTAACTACGCTTGCTCCCTTATCGGTCAGGAAAAGGCGGAGAAGATGGGATATTCTCAAGTGCTTTGGCTTGACGGTATCGAGCATAAGTACATCGACGAGGTTGGCGCTATGAACGTATTCTTCGTTCTCGACGGTACGGTTATCACTCCCGCTCTTGAAGAAGGCAACATTCTTCCCGGTGTAACCAGAAAGTCCTGCATCCAGCTCCTTCAGTCGATGGGCTATAAGGTAGAGGAGAGAAAGCTCTCTCTTGCCGAGGTTGAAGAAGCTTATGCAAACGGCAAGCTTGACGAGGCATTCGGTACAGGTACTGCCGCAGTTGTTTCTCCTATGGGTCTCCTTGATACCGGTGACAAGAAGATGGTCATCAACAACAACGAGATAGGCCCCGTAGCGCAGAAGCTTTACGACACACTCACAGGCATCCAGTGGGGAAGAATCGAAGATAAGTTCGGTTGGACGGTTAAGGTGTAAAATACGGGTTAGTGATAGGTCTCTCTTGCCGATGAGCGGTAAGATGCTCCCTGCTGCGGATAACCGTAGGGAGCATTTTCCATGCTTATATATGCGAAAAATATGCAAATGCTTCAATAAATAATGAATGTTATTCATATTTGTGAAAAATCGCCACAAAACACCGCTAAATTAAGTTAAATATTGTAACTCCTTTTGCGCCAAAACGGTTGACAAAAATAAGGAATGGGTGTATAATATACAAAAATGTAGCATAGATGCCCGATTTTAAAGACTGATATGCAAAAATAATGAATAAAATTGCAAAGATGATGACTTTTGCAGAGGAGAGTAAAAATGGATAAGAAAAACATAAAAAAAGTAGTGCTTGCGTACTCGGGCGGACTTGATACTTCTATTATCATTCCGTGGCTTAAAGAGAATTACAATAATTGCGAGGTTATCGCCGTCAGCGGTAACGTAGGCCAGGCGGACGAGCTTGAAGGACTTGAAGAGAAGGCTCTGAAGACCGGAGCATCCAAGCTTTACGTCCTCGACCTCACCGAGGAATACGTTAACGAATATATCATCCCCTGCATGAAGGCGGGTGCGATCTACGAAGAATATCTGCTCGGCACCAGCCACGCACGTCCCTGCATAGCAAAGGGACTTGCCGAGATAGCTATTAAAGAGGGCGCAGACGCTATCTGCCACGGATGTACGGGCAAGGGTAACGATCAGGTTCGCTTTGAACTTACTCTTAAGCATTTCTGCCCCGATATGCCCATCATCGCTCCTTGGCGCGAGTGGGATATCAAGTCCCGTGAGGAAGAGATCGATTACGCGGAGGCGCATAACGTTCCTCTTAAGATAAACCGTGAGACCAACTACTCCAAGGATAAGAACCTCTGGCATCTTTCTCACG
This sequence comes from Eubacteriales bacterium, assembly GCA_045585895.1. GTDB lineage: Bacteria > Bacillota > Clostridia > Oscillospirales > CAG-272 > SVTX01. The sequence goes on along the minus strand of JAZMZI010000024.1, from coordinate 7,677 downwards.
AGGGTCTTGACCTCGAGGATACCGGAAACGAACCTCAATACGAGAAGCCCGGATTCCTTGAAATGGGTGTTTCTCCCATTCAGGCTCCCGACGTTCCCACTTACGTTGAACTTGATTTCGTTCAGGGTGTTCCCGTTGCTATCAACGGCGAGAAGAAGAGCGCAAAAGAGATCATTCTCGATCTCAACGAGCTTGGCGGTAAGAACGGTATAGGTCTGCTTGACATTGTTGAGAACCGTCTTGTTGGTATGAAGTGCCGCGGTGTTTACGAGACTCCCGGCGGAACTATTCTTTATAAGGCACACAGCGTGCTTGAGAGCATCTGTCTCGACAAGATGACCCTTCACGAAAAGCAGAAATTGGCTATCACCTATGCGGAGCTGGTATATAACGGTCAGTGGTTTACCCCTCTCCGCGAGGCACTTGCGGCGTTTGTTGATAAGACCCAGGAGAAGGTTACCGGTAAGGTTCGCTTGAAGCTTTACAAGGGCAATATGATAAACGCGGGCGTATGGAGCGATTACTCTCTCTACTCCGAGGAGATTGCAACCTTTGGCGAATCCGACTACGATCAGAAGGACAGCGCGGGATTTATTAATTTGTACGGCCTTCCGATTAAAGTTCAGGCTATGGTCGATGCAAAGAACAACAAATAAGCTTTTCTCGGCTCGAGAAGGCAATAATATTGGGATAGTTTAAGCTATCCCATATTATACTTTTATACGGCGTTGAAAAAACGCTTAAAATCAGATTTAAACTAATTTTCAGAAAGTTTTTGGAATTCTTAAAACCTTTTTCCCAAAAAGGTTTTAAGCCGCCGGAGGCAAAATGGCAAAAATGTGGGCAGGCAGAAATGCCGGTGTAACGGACAGTCTTGCGGACGATTTTAATTCTTCTATCCGCTTTGACTGCAAAATGTATAAGCAGGATATATTAGGCTCGGTAGCTCATGCGAAGATGCTTTCGAAGCAGAGCATCATAAGCGAGAACGACGCGGAGCAGATAATAGAAGGACTTCTTTCGATCCTCGAAGATATCGAAAGCGGAAACCTTAAATTTGATATGACCGCCGAGGATATTCATATGTTCGTTGAGGCGGAGCTGACTAAAAGAATAGGTGATGCGGGTAAGAGACTTCACACGGCAAGAAGCCGAAACGATCAGGTGGCGCTTGATATAAGAATGTATCTCCGCGACGAGAGCGAGAAGGTGGTCGGACTTCTGAAAAAACTGATAGCGGCTATCTGCGATAAGGCTGACGAGACCAAGACGTTTATCGTTCCCGGATATACTCACTTGCAGAGAGCGCAGCCTATAGTTTTCGGTCATCACCTTATGGCTTACGCTCAGATGCTTCTTCGTGACATTACGAGAGTGGAGGACGCAGTTAAGAGAATGAACGTGTCGCCCATCGGTTGTTGCGCGCTGGCGGGTACGACCTATAATACCGACAGAGCTTTTGAAGCAGAGCTTCTGGGTTTTGACGGCGTAGCGCAGAACAGTCTTGACGGTGTCTCCGACAGAGACTTTTGCGTTGAGCTTATGAGCGCGTTTGCGATCGTTATGATGCACCTTTCACGCTTCTCCGAGGAGATCATTCTTTGGTCGAGCTGGGAGTTTGGATACGTAGAACTTGACGACGCGTATACCACGGGTTCTTCCATTATGCCTCAGAAGAAAAACAGCGATATGGCAGAGCTTGTGCGCGGCAAAACGGGAAGGGTATACGGAGATCTTATGGCGCTCCTTACCACCCTCAAGGGTCTGCCACTTGCATACAACAAGGATATGCAGGAGGATAAGGAGGCAATGTTCGACTCTCTTGAAACCGTCGTTATGTGCCTTGAGATATTCGCGCCTATGGTTGCGACGATGAAGGTCAAGCCCGAAAAAATGTATAAAGCGGCACAAGAGGGATTTATTAACGCTACCGATCTTGCCGATTACCTTACCAAGAAGGGAATGGCGTTCAGAAGCGCGTATAAGATCACGGGAGAGATAGTTGCCGAGTGTATATCAAAGCATACCGTTCTCGATGCTCTTACTCTTGAAGAATATAAGGCTCACAGCGAAGTTTTTGAAGAAGACCTCTACGGCGAGATCTCTCTTGAGACCTGCGTGGCAAAGCGCATAAGCGAGGGAGGAACAAGTATTTCCTCGGTTGAGTCGCAGATAGCGGCGGTCAGAGAGCTTGTCGATCGTTAAATATAGTAAAAAATAATATCGGAGATAATAAAATGAAACATCTGTTAAAGCTTTCCGACTGGTCGGAAGAAGAAATTATTGAAACCCTTGATCTGGCAGATAAGCTCAAAAGCGAGAAAAAGAACGGAATCGAGCACCATATCCTTAAGGGCAAGACCCTCGGTATGATATTCCAGAAATCGTCTACGAGAACCAGAGTATCGTTTGAGGTAGGAATGTACGAATTGGGAGGATCGGCGCTCTTTCTTTCATCCAGAGATCTGCAAATAGGCAGAGGAGAGCCGATAGAGGACACCGCAAGAGTGCTCTCCCGCTATCTTGACGGAATCATGATCCGTACCTTCGATCAAGAAGAGGTAGAGACCTTGGCGCGAGTCGGAAGTATTCCGATCATAAACGGTCTTACCGACTACTGCCACCCCTGTCAGGTGCTTGCCGACCTTATGACTATCCGTGAGCATAGAGGGGCGCTTAAGGGGAATAAGCTGGTTTACGTCGGAGACGGAAACAATATGGCGAATTCGCTTATCGTTGGCGGTATCAAAACGGGAATGGAGGTCGCCGTGGCTTGTCCCAAGGGCTACACTCCCGATGCAGAGATAATGGCGTGGGCGTCTGAAAACGGCAAGTTTACCTGTACAGATAACGTTCTTGAGGCGGCAAAGGATGCCGACGTGCTCTATACCGACGTCTGGGCGTCTATGGGTCAGGAGGCGGAAGCCGAGGAGAGAAAGAAGATATTTAAGGGTTATCAGATAAACGACGCGGTCATGGCGGTAGCAAAAAGCAACGCAATGGTGCTTCACTGTCTGCCCGCTCACCGCGAGGAGGAGATCACCGCAAAGGTCTTTGAGGCTCACGCGGACGAGATCTTCGACGAGGCTGAGAACAGACTTCACGCGCAGAAGGCCGTACTTGTTAAGTGCATGAAATGATAAAAAAAGGCGAAATTTCGCCTTTTTTTAATTCTTATTTAATGATTTCGGCAACGGAGCCGTTGTTGACGAACTCGCTCTGTCCGCCTGCGCGGATATTGGTGAATTGGAGTTTTTCTATCTGACCCTTGTTGACGAACAGAGGCATATCTCCCTTGTCGGTGTGATTCTCCTGAGTTACGTCATTGATTATAAGATTGCCCACCTTTACGTCGGGACCGACGTGTATGGTCTCGACGGGGGTATCGGTCTCGATGCGGTGCAGGCCGTCAATGCGCATATTCTTGACCTTGAGCTGGCTTTCCACCCATATTATAGGAAATACGTAGCTGTTGAACTTCATATAAACGGGAAGCCTCTCGGCTTTTGACGCGTATATCTTGTCAAAATGCAAACCGTCGTAGTGTCCGTCGGCAGGGCCGGGATGGAACTTGGAAACGCCGATACAATACTGATAATACGTTCCGTGAACGTTGGTGATGTGTATGTTTTCGATCTTATCCACCACGGTAAGGAGACGTACCGCGCTGTGGCAGTTTTCGGCGTAAATCCCGTCGATGGTGATATTGGTAATGTCACCGTGGTGACCTTCTTCGGCGTTAAGCGCCACGAGGTCGTCGTAGCAGGTGCCCTTGAGATTGCGAAGCACTCCGTAGTGACAGCAGCCGTCAAGGTGTATTCCATCCATATTTACCGCCGTGGGATTGCCGTAGTTGAAATCAAAATCGATGTTTTCAACGGTAAAATAGCTTGCCGTGTCAAGGACTGCCGCGAAATTCACGGGGTCCTTCATAGTCATATTTGAAAGTCGGAAATTTTTGACGTTATAAAACATCATTCCGTAGCCGTTGTACTTTTTCTCGTCGTAGTGGTGAGTCCAGATTGGGTTTTCCGTCTGTCCTTTGTTGTTGAAGTCCCAGATTCCGCCCTCGATTTCAAAATCGCGGCAGGTATCTTCTTCCTCGTCCGACCACTCGTTGACGAACCACCAAGCCGCCCGTGCTTCGTCGTTAACATGAGCGGGAATACGATCCTTGAACTTGTTTACCGTCTTGTTTTGGAGCATAAAGCAATCAGCACCGTCCATAAGACGAATGGTCGCGTATCTCGGGAGCTTCAGCTTGAAAAATGAGGGAATGATAAGCGTTTTCGATATAAGATAGCACTTTTCGGGGGCGGGGAGGGAGACCTCGCAAGAACCGCTGTCTATCATTTCTTGTATGGCGGGATAATCATCGTGGATCCCGTCGCCGTAAAGCTTGTTTTTCATTCCTTTATTTCTCCGATCGTTCCGTTATTTATAAGAGCGCTTTCTCCGTCGGTGCGGATGTTGGTAAATTGCAGCTTGTTTATAGTTCCGCGATTGACCATCACCGCCATGTCGCCGTTGCCCGTGAGGTTCTCTTGAGTGACGTCGTTGACTATCATATTTTCAACCGTGGCGCACTGACCGACGTATACCGTCTCAACGGGCGTGTCGGTCTCGATTCGGTGAACGCCGTCTATCACGAGATTTTTCACGGTCAGATCGTTTTGAACGTAAATGAGGGGATAGATATAGCTGTTGCCCTTCTTATATTCGGGCTTTCTTTCAGCCTTTGACATATATATGCGGTCAAAGTGAAGACCGTCGTACCTTCCGCTTGCTTCGCCGGGATAGAACTTGGTCACGCCTATTCCGTACTGATAATAAGTGCCGTAAACGTTGGTGATGTGGATATTTTCAATATTTTCCTGTACCGCCAGAAGTCTCACCGCGCTGTGGCAGTTTTCGGAATAAATGCCGTCGATGGTGATGTTGGTGATGTCACCGCGGCTGCCCTCGTGAGCGTTGAGGGCCACGAGATCGTCGTAGCAGGTGCCTTTAAGGTTTCGGATCACGCCGTAGTGGCAGTTTCCGTCGAAATGAACGCCGTCAAGATTGACCGCGTAGGGGTTGCCCATGTTGTAGTCGAAGGTGATGTTTTCAATGGTAAAATAGGAAACGCGGTCAAAGGTCGCGCCGTAGTGAACGGGGTCCTTGAAGGTCATATTAGACATTCTAAGTCCCTTGACACCGTAAAAGAGCATTCCGTCGCCCGAATATCCGTAGGGCTCGCGGACGTGAGTCTGCTCGGGATTCGCCAACTGCTTCATATTATTGAAATTCCAGATGCCGCCCTCAACCTCGATGTTTTCGGTCAGCGCGTCGGGAGAATACATGTTGACGTGCGCCCAAAGATAATAGGGGTCGCCGTTGTAGATGCGCTTGAATTCCTCGGGGATGCGCTCGGCATAGTCGTATACCGTCTTGTTTGAGATCATAGGACAGTTGGACATATCCATAAGCCTGATTTCCGCGTAACGGGGAAGCGTCAGCTTGAAATTTGAGGGTAAGGTAAGAGTTTTCGAAATAAGATAGCACTTTTCGGGGGCGGGGAGGGAGACCTCGCAAACTCCGCTGTCTATCATTTCCTGTATGGCGGGATGATCGTCGTGAATACCGTCACCGTAAAGCTTGTTTTTTAACTTGCTCATAAAACGTTCCTCCTTTAATGGGGTCAAGTTCATTATGGCATAAATTAAATCGCTTGTCAAGACAAAAAAATAATTTTTGTCGACAAATATTGCTTTGTGATTTGGTCACCGAAGCTATTGACACCTCGGATATTATATTATATAATTGAAGCAGATAAAGTTAAGAGAGGTGATTTTATGGATATGGTAATTCTGACCGCTCTCGGAGTAGGCGGTGCTACGGTAGTCGGTGCTGTTATAGGCTTTGTGTTCAAAAGGATCTCACACAGATTCAGCGATATCGTTCTTGCATTTGCGGCGGGTGTAATGCTTGCGGCGGCGGTGTTAGGTCTTATTATTCCGTCCGTAGAGCACGGGCAAAAATTCGGAACGCCAATAGCCCTTCTTATGACGGTGGCGGGAGTTTTTGCTGGTGCGCTATGTCTGAATCTTATAGATAAATTAGTGCCCCATTTGCACAAGATGATGGGAACGGATATAGAGGACCACCAAAACAATGCGAAGGCAAGTAAGGTTCTGCTTTTCGTTATGGCGATAGCCATCCACAATCTGCCCGAGGGAATTGCCGCGGGCGTTGGTTTCGGTTCCGGAAACACGGGAGAGGCTATGCTTATCGCAGGCGGTATAGCACTGCAGAATATCCCCGAGGGAATGGTTATAATCGGCCCGATGTTAGCCGCGGGAGTGAAGCCGAGGCGCACCTTCCTTATTGCCCTCGGAACGGGACTGGTCGAGGTGGTGGGAACGCTGCTCGGGTATTTTGCGGTCAGTATTTCTACGGCGGTCTTGCCTTTCGCTTTGGCGTTTGCGGGCGGTACTATGCTCTACGTTATCAGCGACGAGATGATACCCGAAACTCACGCTCACGGAAGCGAGAGGGGAGCGACGTATTCGTTGCTTATCGGGTTCTGCTTGATGCTGGTTTTCGACGTTCTTCTCGGTTAAAATGCCTTTTGTGAAAAATATACTATAAATTCTTTTTGCAAAAAGTCATATTTTTACGCATTTTCGGTAATTTTTTCTTGACACGGCAGTTAGAAAATAGTATAATAATATAGTAATATTTTTTCGGTACCGTAAAAATAACGGACAACCTCAGATTAATGAGGTAAAAGGAGTAATTATGAATCTGCTTTACAAAGGTAAAACAAAGGACGTTTACGCTCTTGAAAACGGCAACGTTCTCCTTAAGTTTAAGGACGATTGCACAGGTAAAGACGGCGTGTTCGATCCCGGCGAGAACAGCGTAGGACTTACCATCGACGGTATCGGCAAGGCAAATCTTCAGACATCCATCTACTACTTCGAGCTCTGCAAGAAGGCAGGCATCAAGACTCACTACGTTTCCGCTGACGTTGAGAACGCAACCATGGAGGTTCTTCCCGCAGAGTGCTTCGGTAAGGCGCAGGGCGGTAACGGACTTGAGGTAATCTGCCGTCTCGTAGCAACAGGCAGCTTCATCCGCCGCTACGGCGAGTATATCAAGAACGGAACTCCTCTTGAGGGCGGTTACGTTGAGTGCACCTTCAAGAACGACGAGAAGGGCGATCCCCTCGTTACCGGCGAAGGTCTCGTAGCTCTCGGAATTATGACCCCCGAGATGTTCGAAAGCCTCAAGGCACAGACCCTCGCTATCACCAAGATCGTTGCCGACGACCTTAAGACCCTCGGTCTCGACCTCTGGGATATCAAGTTTGAGTTCGGTTATAACAACGGCGAGGTTATCCTCATCGACGAGATCGCATCCGGTAACATGAGAGTTTACAAGGGCAATGAGATCGTTGATCCCGTTGAGCTTACCAAGATCATCAACAATAGATAATTGTAATAACGAAAAAGCAGAAGCCGTAAGGCTTCTGTTTTTTTGCACTAATTTTGTTAAATTGGGGTTTAGCGGTCAGTTAAACGTTGTCTGTTTGAAAGTTTTTCCGTCGCTTTTTTCAAAAAGCGACCGCTGATCCAACGCGCGGAGCGTTGGTCGCCGCGCGCACGCGGCGAAATCTCCTATACGCGCTTTTCT
>JAZMZI010000023.1:0-5475 GCA_045585895.1 Eubacteriales bacterium | reverse complement strand
GCAATTATAGAACGCATTATCACCAATGCTTGTGACACTTCCATCGGCAGGAATAACGCTGTTTTTACATCCCACAATTAAGGTTTTGCTTTCGGTTTCTATCAAGCAATTTCCTGCACTATGATATACTGTATTGTTTTCATCAACAGTTATGCTCGTAAGATTGTAGCAATAACCGAACGCAGAATCACCAATGCTTGTGACACTGTCGGGAATAGTTATGCTCGTAAGTCTTGTGCAATTATAGAACGCATTATCACCAATGCTTGTGACACTTCCATCGGCAGGAATAACGCTGTTTTTACATCCCACAATTAAGGTTTTGCTTTCGGTTTCTATCAAGCAATTTCCTGCACTATGATACACTGTATTGTTTTCATCAACAGTTATGCTCTCAAGGCTTGTGCAATGCTTGAACGCATAATCACCAATGCTTGTGACACTGTCGGGGATAGTTATGCTCGTAAGTCTTGAGCAATCACGGAACGCCCAATCACCAATGCTTGTGACAGTATCTCCGGCAGGTGAGGTTGAAGGAATAATAATGTTTGTATCGGTGCAGGTTCCGATTCCGCTGACGTAGCAGGTGCCGTCACCGTTAGAAGTAAATTCCAAACCTTCACTTGGAATAGCAGCCTCGGTTTCGTCGCCGCCGTTGGTTTCGTCGCCACCGTTGGTTTCTTCACCACCGTTGGTCTCACCGCCGCCGCTGGTCTCATTGCCACCGTTGGTTTCGTCGCCGCCGTGGGTCTCGTCGCCACCGTTGGTTTCTTCACCGCCGTTGGTTTCGTTGCTGTCATTTCCGCCCTCGTCTCCCTCGTCTTCTTCGTCTTCTTCGTCTTGACGAGGAGGCTTTTGGGTGTTGTTCGTTGTCGCCTCGGTCTCAGATTCGGTTTCGTCGCCGCCGAAAAGTCCGCCTATGATTGGAAGCTTATCACAGGACGCAAAAGTCGACAGGGAGAGGCAGAGAGCCATCAAAAGTGCAAAAATCTTAACCTTTTTCATCGTTTTTTCTCCTTTTCAGAAAAACAAAAAGTGCGCAGCCGAAGCCGCGCACAAAAAATACGTCGCTCCGATTGCTGCCACACAATTCATTTCTTTCATTCCCAAAGGGTATATCAAAAGGGGAGTACGTATTTTTACGAAAATAAAAATACCTACCCATTGGGATGAATATGAAATTATGTGGCAGATTAATTATATCATTATTTTAGTGTATTGTCAATTACTTTTTGAAAAAGAGGAGAGAAATTCGGCAAAAAAGGACACCGCGGCGCGGTGTCCTTCATTAGATATTATATTTAAGGCAAAATGACGGTGAATTTCGAGCCCTTTTGCGGCTCACTTTCAACGCTGACGCTACCGCCCGCGAGGGTGACGATACGCTGGACTATATTAAGTCCTATTCCGTTGCCCTTTGTTGCGTGGGAGGAGTCGCCTTGATAGAATTTTTCGAAAATCCTTGATTTGACCTCCTCGGTCATGCCTTCGCCGCTGTCGGAGATCTCAACGACGGTTTTACCGTCGCGCTTCTTGAGACTACAGGCAATTTTTCCGCCCTTTGGAGTGAATTTTATAGCGTTGGAAAAAAGATTTATCCAGACGTGGGAGAGCATTTCCTCGTTGAAGACGTACGAGACCTCGTCAAGGTCGATGTCAAGCTCGATATCCTTTTCGCTCCAAGACTTTTCAAGGAGCAAAAGACAGCTTCTCAACTGCTCGTCAAGGTAAAATTCGCTCTTTTCCGTGACGATATTCTGGTTTTCAAGCTTGGTGAGAAGGAGGATATTCTGCGACATAGTGGCAAGTCTTTCGGACTCGCCGACTATTATGTCGATATACTCTTTTTTCTGCTCCTCGGTAAGATTTCCGCTCTGCACCTGACGCGCGAAGCCTCGGATTGACACGATAGGAGTCTTAAACTCGTGGGAAAAGTTGTTTATGAAGTCGTTTCGGAACATCTCGATGCCTTCAAGGTCGCTTGCCATCTGATTGAAGCTTCGCTCAAGGTCACCGATCTCGGTAATTGCCTCACTTTCATCCTTTTCGGGCACTCTCTTTTTAAAATTACCCTTGGCGATATCTCTCATCGCCTCGCTTATACGGGTTATTCGTCCGACCCATATCTTCATCGTGGCAAAGGAGATTCCCGTACCGATAGCGATACAGGAGACGCAGATCGCGCCGATGAGAAGGAGTCTGTTGCTTATAAGGTAGTCAAAAAGAGGGAAGAAGCTCAATACGGAGAAAATAACGGCGGTAAGCACGCCCGCGGTTGCGAACATCACGCAAACGGTAAATGTAAATCTCGTTCTGAGGGTATTGATCCTCTTGATCCTTTTACCCGAAAGCGAAAAGATAGCTCGAACGGCTTCTCGCGCCTCCTCGCTTTTTTTCTTATCGAACTGTTCCTTTAGTTTTTTTTTGTTTTTCGGATCCTTACTCATTTCAAATGTACCGCCTTATAGCCGAGACCGCGCACCGTAACGATCTCAAAGTCGGGGTTGTTTCTGTATCTGTCACGGAGGCGGCTGACGTGAACATCGACGGTTCTCTCGTCGCTCTCGCTTTCCATATCCCAGATCTCGTCCATGAGCTGGCGGCGGGTAAATATCTTTCCGGGGTAGGAGAGAAGCTTGAAGAGCAAGAGAAATTCCTTTTGGGGGTGCTCGTTGGTAACGCCGTCGCACTCAACGGTAAAGGAATCGTAATAAAGGACGGTGGAGCCGACGGTCAGCTTCTTTTCGCTGGCTATCTTGGCTCTTCGAAGGAGCGCGCCCACGCGGAGCACCATTTCTTCCTCGTCCACGGGCTTGGTCATATAGTCGTCGGTACCGATTATAAAGCCCTTGCGCTTATCCACGGGCGAGGTCTTTGCGGTGACCATAAGTATCGGAATACTGCTTCCCGACTGTCGGATGGTATCGGTAAATTCGAATCCGTCCATACGGGGCATCATTATATCGAGAATTATAAGGTCTACGTGCTTTTTGTCAAGCTGATCGAGAGCGTCGATGCCGTCGAATGCCTGAATAACGTTGTAGCCGTACTGCTCAAGGACGGTAGCCATCAGCTTTCTCTGATTCGCGTCGTCCTCAACTATCATTATGTTGAACATAAGAGCCTCCAAAATTCTTAAAATTTGGTTTATAAGCCATTTTAACACGTAATTGTTAACTGAACATAAATGAAAGCGGAGAAAAAGTGAGATAAACGTTTAATTAAAAAAGTAGCGGCTGAGGAATGATCCTCAGCCGCATTTATCTTGCGATATTTTTAAATTACTTAAGAGCTGCCTGAGCTGCTGCAAGACGTGCGATCGGTACTCTGAAGGGAGAGCAGGATACGTAGTCAAGACCGATGCTGTGGCAGAACTCAACGGATGTGGGGTCACCACCGTGCTCACCGCAGATACCAACGTGGAGGTTGGTGTTAACGGGTCTGCCGAGGGTTACTGCCATATTCATAAGCTTACCAACACCAACTGTGTCGAGCTTAGCGAAGGGATCGTTCTCGAAGATCTTAGCGTCGTAGTAAGCGCCGAGGAACTTGCCTGCGTCGTCTCTGGAGAAGCCGTAGGTCATCTGAGTAAGGTCGTTAGTACCGAAGCAGAAGAAGTCTGCGTTCTTAGCGATCTCGTCAGCGGTGAGACAAGCTCTGGGGATCTCGATCATGGTACCAACCTCGTACTTGAGGGTAGCGCCTGCTGCTGCGATCTCAGCGTCAGCGGTTGCAACGACTACGCTCTTAACGTACTTAAGCTCCTTAACGTCGCCAACGAGAGGAATCATGATCTCGGGAACCATGTTCCAATCGGGATGAGCCTTCTGAACGTTGATAGCTGCTCTGATAACAGCCTTGGTCTGCATAGCTGCGATCTCGGGGTAGGTAACAGCGAGACGGCATCCACGGTGACCCATCATGGGGTTGAACTCGTGGAGGGAAGCGATGATAGCCTTGATATCCTCAACGGTCTTACCCTGAGCGGCTGCAAGAGCTGCGATGTCTTCCTCAGTGGTGGGAACGAACTCGTGGAGAGGGGGATCGAGGAATCTGATGCACACGGGGGTGCCTTCCATAGCCTCGTAGATCTTTTCAAAGTCGCCCTGCTGGTAGGGAAGGATCTTTTCAAGAGCAACTTCTCTTTCAGCAGCGGTGTCGGAGCAGATCATCTCACGGAATGCCGCGATTCTGTCTGCCTCGAAGAACATGTGCTCGGTACGGCAGAGACCGATACCTTCTGCGCCAAGCTCACGAGCCTTCTTTGCATCAGCGGGAGTATCAGCGTTGGTTCTAACCTTAAGGGTTCTGAACTCGTCTGCCCAGCCCATGATGGTGCCGAAGTTGCCGGAGATCTCTGCGTCAACGGTGGGAATAAGACCGTCGTAGATGTTACCGGTAGTACCGTCGATGGAGATGCAGTCACCCTCATAGAAGGTCTTGCCTGCGAGAGTGAACTTCTTGTTCTCTTCGTCCATAGCGATGTCACCGCAACCGGAAACGCAGCACTTACCCATACCACGAGCAACAACTGCTGCGTGAGAGGTCATACCACCTCTGACGGTGAGGATACCCTGAGCTGCCTTCATACCGGTGATATCTTCGGGAGAAGTCTCAAGACGAACGAGAACTACCTTCTTACCTGCTGCCTTCCAAGCCTCAGCGTCCTCAGCGGAGAAGACGATCTGACCGCAAGCTGCACCGGGGGATGCGCCAAGACCCTTGCCCATGGGGGTAGCAGCCTTGAGAGCCTTTGCGTCGAACTGGGGATGGAGAAGAGTATCGAGGTTTCTGGGGTCTATCATAAGAACAGCCTCTTCCTTGGTCTTGTGACCCTCAGCAACGAGGTCAACTGCGATCTGGAGAGCTGCGGGAGCGGTACGCTTTCCGTTTCTGGTCTGGAGCATGTAGAGCTTTTCGTTCTCAATGGTGAACTCCATGTCCTGCATGTCGTGGTAGTGGTTCTCAAGGATCTCGCAAACCTTTACGAACTGCTCGTAAGCTGCGGGGAACTTGTTAGCCATTTCCTGAATGGGCATAGGAGTACGTACACCTGCAACGACGTCCTCACCCTGTGCGTTGGTAAGGAACTCACCCATCATCTTCTTCTCGCCGGTAGCGGGGTCACGGGTGAATGCAACGCCGGTACCACAGTTATCGCCCATGTTACCGAATGCCATTGCCTGTACGTTTACAGCGGTACCCCAAGAGTAGGGAATATCGTTGTCGCGGCGGTATACGTTAGCTCTGGGGTTATCCCAAGAACGGAATACTGCCTTAACTGCGCCGATGAGCTGCTCCTTAGGATCGGAGGGGAAGTCCTGACCGATCTTTGCCTTGTACTCAGCCTTGAACTGATTTGCAAGCTCCTTAAGATCGTCAGCGGTAAGCTCAACGTCCTGCTTAACGCCCTTTTCTTCCTTCATCTAAGTCGGAGGGCCAAGCGGTCTTAGGAAGACAAGAGAAGAACACAAC
>JAZMZI010000022.1:0-16817 GCA_045585895.1 Eubacteriales bacterium | reverse complement strand
CGCGCCGCTTCGCTACCTCGACGCCCCGTGAACGTTATTATTGAATGTTCGCCATGGCGGGCGCGCGTGGGGTTCCCCGAAGCGAGCGTAGCCGAGCTTTGGGGGTTCTGCGCTGACCGCCCCTACGATTTAGGGTGTCGTTCAACTAACCGATAAACCAAAATTTAACACATATCTCCGCAATAGGTGGCGGCGGTGGGTTTGATGCCTTCGGGCTCAAGACCGTAGGTCGCCGAGTGACCGAGCGATGCTTCGATTCTGAGAAGCCTGTTATATTTTGCCACTCGGTCACTTCGGCAGGGTGCGCCCGCCTTTATGAAGGGCGCGCCGAGCCCGACGGCAAGGTCGGCAATAGTCGTATCCTCGGTCTCGCCCGATCTGTGGGACATAATATACGAATATCCCGAAGATGATGCAAGATTCGTCACCGAGATCACCTCGGAAAGCGTTCCGATCTGATTGGGTTTTACCAAGATCGCATTTGCCGCGCCCATTTCGATTCCCTTTTTAAATCTCTCGGGGTTGGTTACGAAGAAATCGTCACCCACAAGCATTACGCTCTCACCCAGCGCTTCGGTTATATGGCGCCAGCCTTCGAAATCGCGCTGATCGAGGGGGTCTTCAATTGAAATTATGGGATATTCTCTCACAAGCGTGGTAAAATACCCTATAAGCTCGGCTCTGCTATACTCTTTGCCGCGCTTGGGCAGACGGTAAACACCCGCCTTTTCGTCGTACCATTCGCTTGCCGCCACGTCAAGGGCGATCTTAACCGTGTCGGTGTCGTATCCCGCCGTCTTTATTGCCGAAATTATCAATTCGATAGCCTTTTCGTCAGACTCAAGATCGGGCGCAAAGCCGCCCTCGTCGCCGACTGCGGTCGAAAGTCCTCTGTCCTTCAATATCCTGCCAAGGGTGTGGTAGATCTCACTTCCCATTCGCAGAGCGTCGGAAAAAGAGGGTGCGAGGGTGGGAACTATCATAAATTCCTGAATCTCAACGTTGTTTGACGCGTGAGCGCCGCCATTGAGAATATTCATCATTGGGATCGGAAGTCTGACTGCGCGCGCTCCGCCTATCCAGCGGTAAAGCGGAATGCCGTAAGCATTTGCGCAGGCTCTCGCGGTAGCAAGGGAGACCGCCAGAATCGCGTTTGCGCCAAGCTTGCTTTTATTTTCGGTTCCGTCAAGCTTTATCATAAGCTGATCGACCACCGACTGATCCGAGGCGTAGCAACCCACGATCTCGGGGGATATAAGACGGCAGATACCGTTCACCGCCTCAAGTACGCCCTTGCCTCCGTAGCGGCGGCTGTCGCCGTCCCTTTTCTCGTGAGCCTCGTAAATACCCGTGGACGCGCCCGAGGGGACTGCGGCAACTCCAATAGTGCCGTCAGAAAGCACAACCGTCGCCTCAAGAGTGGGATTCCCTCTTGAATCAAGTATCTCTCTTCCGTTGCATTTTACGATCTGTGGTTTTATCATAATTTTTACCCTTCCTTATATTAATAGATATACTTATTATTGGTCGCAGAACCTCCGTATATGCGGCAAAAAAGAAAATGCTTGTCCCAACGTTGAGACAAGCATTTTTTTACCCGTTCATTATTCTAAGCAGCTCGTGCTTAAGCTGGAAAACGAAGCCGACTCTGCCAAGGCAGATCACGCTTTTTCCTTCCTTTATAAGCTTATGCACCTCTTGCGCAGTCTTTTTTACGGTTTCAAATGCCGCAACTCCGCTGGGCAACACCTCAAAGCAGGCGGGAATAAACATCAAAGCGTTCGAGGCGCGTCCGTAGAAGGCAGAGGCGACCTCACGGGAATCCGAGTCGAAACACAGAGTCACGCCCTCAAGCGCGTCTTCTCCCCAAAGCTCCTTGGCTGTCTGAACCAAAAGCTCAGCCTCCTCGGGAACCGAGGAAACGTCAAACACCAGAAGCGGCGCCAAAGAGATCAGCTCGAAGCAAGAGCTGCCCGTAAAAGAGGCAAGTCCTGCGGAAATAGAGTTCCACGGAAGCCTTACGCCCCCGCGGCGCATAGCCAGAGCCGCCTCTATTACAGTCATGGCGCAATCTCTTGCCATATACGAGGGATTTTTCATAACGAATCCTTCGCGTCCCGCGTAGGAAAAGGCGATACTGCGCGCGCTGACCTCGTTCACCTCAAATTGCGCCTTTACGGGAATGTAAAGCTTGGTTCCGTTTACCGCGCAGGCGTTTGAGATGGCGTTATAGATCTCTATCTTCTGATTTCCGCTTATCACCTCACGCGCTCCACGGCGAACAGTGTCGGAAATACACTTTATCTTATCCCTCGCCCCCGTACCGTCGTAGACAGTGGGAATTATTATAAGCTCATAAGGCGCGCAAAGCGCGTCAAGAGAAAAATACGTATCGGAAAGACCTTCCAGAATAACGTAATCGCATCCGCACATCTGACATAGCAGAAGTCCCAGTGCGAAGGTGGTCTCCTCCTTGGTATAGGGGACCTCGGGAGAGTGCTTAACGGCGTTTTTTATCTCCTCCACCGCCTCGTTATAGTCTGCGATCGAGGGTATCTCGCCTCCGATAAATATAGAGGCTCTTGAATCGTAGCCGTAAGCCGAGGTAATTCTGCCCACGCTGTGTCCCGCGTTCTTTATCACCGATTCAAGCATTACGGCGGAGACGTGACCCGCGCCGCAAGCAGGGATACAGATACATCTCACTCCCTGATTTATCCTTCCCAGCCTTTGACAAAGCTCCAAGGCTCGCTTTTGCGAGATCTCGGAGGAGGTCTGAGCCGCTGGAAAACCGTTCATATATTTTAATGAATTTGAGTATTTCATTGTTTCAAAATTTCTTTCATTATCAAAACGTTGTCAGCTTTTACCGTAACCTTGCCCTCAAACTCTCCGCCGCCTAAAAGGTCGCGGTAAAGTGAACCGTGAGGAATAGCGAAATCAAAATCAGCTCCTCGGTTAGCGGCAACGATAACTCTGCTGTCACCATTTTCGCGGACGAAAACGATAGCGCTTTCCGTATGCTTAACGACGTAAAAATCTCCGCCGTCAAAGGCTTTTTCGCTCTTTCTTATTCTGCCGAGCGCTCTGTAATATTCAAGCAACTCCGCGCGATACCCTTCACCGATCTCGTGCCAAGGCATAGGCATACGGCAGAAGGGGTCTCCGTAGCCCTCAAGACCGATCTCGTCGCCGTAAAAGACCGAAGGGATTCCGTAGGCGGTGAATTGGAGCGCCGCCGCGATCTTTAAAAGCTCGATTCCGTGCTCTCTCTGGCTTCTCGTCAGCTTTTTCTTCGCCTTCTGCGCGTTCTCAAGTAATTCGTCCTCCTCGTCGCGCCCCAGCACCGTCAGGATTCGCTCGGTGTCGTGAGTGCCGAGAAGGTTCATAAGCTTGTGAGAAACGCACTCGGGATAGGAGGCGTAGATCTCGGTGAGCGTATTATAAAGGGTCTCGCCGTCTCCCCAGGTGCAGAAATAGACGATTGCGTTTTTCAAGGGGTAGTTCATAACGCTGTCAAGCTGTCTGCCTCTGAAATAGCGGCGGCGCCTTCCGTAAGCCATCTTATCGGCGGCGTTTTCCCAGACCTCACCGATAATGATCGCCTCGGGGTCGATCTCCTTTGCCGCGGCGCGAAGCTCGTCGAGGAACGCGTCGTTCAGCTCGTCGGCAACGTCAAGTCTCCAGCCCGCAATTCCCTTTTTCAGATATTTCTGAATAATTCCGTTCTTGCCCGTAAAATAGCTTCGGCAAGCCTCGTTTTCGTGGTTGAGCTTGGGGAGAATGTCGATCCCCCACCAGCTTTCGTAGTCGGAGGGGTAGCTTCTGAAGCAATACCAGCTTCTGTATGGCGAAGCGGGGTCGAGATAGGCTCCGCCCTCGCCGTGCCGACCGTATTTGTTGAAGTAAACACTGTCGTCACCCGTGTGATTGAACACACCGTCGAGGATTATGCCGATCCCACGCTCCCGCGCCCGCGCGATAAGGTTGTCAAGAGCCTCGTCGCCGCCGAACATAGCGTCCACCTTCTCGTAATCCGAGGTGTCGTACTTGTGGTTGGAATATGCGTCGAAGATCGGGCAGAGATAGATATAGGTCACACCGAGAGAGGCAAGATAGTCAAGCTTTTCGGCAACTCCCCAAAGATTTCCCCCGAAAAACATATTGTTTTTAAGGGACTCGCCCGCTTTTTGGGCAAACTGGGGTATTCCCCTTTCCCAATCGGGGTTGAGGATCGCCCCGTCCTTGACCTTTATCGCCTTTGCCCCGTCACCCTCTCCCTTGAAGAAGCGGTCGGTGAATATCTGATACATCACGCCGCGGCCGAAGGGATCGGGGGTGGTGAAATCCTTCTCGTAGACCAGAAGGCGGAAGCGGAAGCCCGACTTTTCCTCAAGGTAAAAGTCCTTGTTGTTGTAGGTGTCGGTAAACAGAGTATGATTGCCGCGAAGGAGCAAAAACTCGTAGTAGAAAAGTCCTTCGCCCGCGTCACCGCAAAGCTCGGCGGTGTCGATGGAGGTGCAATAAACGTCCTCCAGATTATCGGAACGGCAAAAATCGAGAGCAATATCGGTATCGCGTCCGCCGTCTCGGCATAGACGCAAAACAACGCCCGACGCGCCAAGACGACGGGCAACAGTCACCTCGATATCGATCTTCGTTCCGTAAGGCAGAGCGCCGAGATTCGAAACATCTCTGTCGCCTGCGAATTTATGTATCTGCACGTCTGAGACGTGATCGTTGTCAACGTATAATTTCGGGAGCATGTAACTTCCCCTTTTCAACAAAAATTGAAAACCGTAAAGCGGTTTTCTACCTTAACCCGTGCAAAGCACGGATTTCATCCACCATAGGTGGATTTCACACGCCGCAAGGCGTATTTCACACGAGCGCTTGAATATTATCAAGCGCTCGTATTTCACTGCCTGTTCGCTATCAGCGAACAGGCTTGAGGTTCCAGAACTTCTCCGCATACTCACGGATAGATCTGTCAGCCGCAAAATATCCTGCCGCCGCAGTGTTAAGCAGCGACATTCTCGTCCACTTCTCGCGGTCTGCGTACGCCTTGACCATCTCCTCGTGAGTCTTGCGGTAGGATTCGAAATCCGCAAGGCACATATAGGGGTCTGCCACGCCGTGACCCGAAAGCAGATAGGTTGCAACGTCCGCAAAGCTCTCGCCCGCGAAACCGATAGTCAGGAAGGTGACTATGCGGCGAAGGCGCTCGTTGCCCGCGTAAAAGTCTGCGCTTCTGTAACCCTGAAGCCAGAGCTTTTCAACCTCGTCGGCTTTAAGTCCGAAGATATACATATTCTCGGCGCCCACCGCGTCAAGCATCTCAACGTTAGCTCCGTCGAGAGTACCGATGGTGATAGCACCGTTGATCATAAGCTTCATGCATCCCGTACCGCTCGCTTCCTTACCTGCAAGAGAGATCTGCTGGGAAACGTCTGCGGAAGGAATAAGGATCTCCGCGGTGGAAACGTCGTAGTTCTCAAGGAACACTACCTTCAGTTTTTCGCGGATCTTGGGATCGTTCTCGATATCCTTGCTTATCATGCAGATAAGCTGAATTATTCTCTTTGCCATCTGATAACCGGGAGCCGCCTTCGCGCCGAAGATGAAGGTCTTGGGCTGAACGTCGAGGTCGGGGTTATCCTTAAGGTCGAGGTAGAGGCCGATGATATTGAGCACGTTGAGAAGCTGTCTCTTATACTCGTGAAGTCTCTTGATCTGAATATCAAAGAGCGAGTGGGTGTCAATCTTCACACCCGTCTTTGCCGCCAGATGATTTGCGAAAGCGATCTTGTTGTCGTGCTTTATAGCGCGGACGCGTTCAAGTACTGCGCTGTCGTCGGCAAACTTCGCAAACTCCGCGATCTCAACGGGATTGTGGCGGTAGCCCGTACCGATGCACTCGTCGAGCAGGCTTGCAAGCTCGGGGTTGGAGTAGCAGAGCCAGCGGCGGTGAGCGATACCGTTGGTGACGTTATCGAATCTCTCGGGATACATCTTGTAGAAGTCCTTGAAGATAGTGTCGGTAAGAATGTCACTGTGGAGCTTGGAAACGCCGTTTACAGAGTGAGAACCGATAACCGAAAGATTTGCCATCTTGACCTGACCGTAGCCGAGGACTGCCATATTGGTAATTCTCTGCCAGTTGCCGGGGAATGCGTTCCATGCCTCGCGGCAGAATCTCTCGTTGATCTCCTTGACGATAGCGTAGATTCTGGGAAGCTTAAGGCGGAAAAGATCCTCGTTCCAGGTCTCAAGCGCCTCGGGAAGAACGGTGTGGTTGGTGTAGGAGCAGATCTTGACGACCTTTTCCCAAGCCGCATCCCAAGAGTAGAAATAATCGTCGATGAGTATTCTCATAAGCTCGGGAACGCAGAGCGCGGGGTGGGTGTCGTTGATGTGTATCGCTACCTTGTCCTCAAGATTTGCGAGAGTGCCGTAGACCGCCATGTGGTCGCGGATAATACTCTGAACCGATGCGGAGCAAAGGAAATACTGCTGTGAGAGACGGAGAAGCTTACCCTCGGTGTGGTTATCCGCGGGATAGAGCACCTTGGTCAGTGCCTCTGCGTTGTTGCTCTCCTCAAGAGCCTTCTGATACTGACCCTGAGAGAAGAGACCCATATTGAAGTTCTGAATGGTTCTTGCCTTCCAGAGACGGAGACGGCTGACTGCGGTTGAATCGCCGCCCGAGATCATCATATCGTAAGGAACAGCCTCAAGCTCTTCCGCGTCCTCGTAAATGATGGTCATATGGTTGTTTTCCCACTTCTCCACTACCTTTCCGCCGAAACGGACTACGAAGGTGCGGTCGGTTCTGGGAACCAGCCATACCTCGCCGCCGGGGAGCCAGATATCGGGAAGCTCGACCTGCATACCGTCAACGATCTTCTGCTTGAAAAGACCGTATTCGTAGCAGAGCGAAAAGCCTGCCGCGGGATAATCGAGGGAGGAGAGAGAGTCCATAAAGCAAGCCGCCAATCTTCCGAGACCGCCGTTGCCGAGACCCGCGTCGGGCTCGCACTCGTAGAGGTCGGAAAGCTCAAAGCCCATTTCCTTAAGTGCCTCTGCGTACGCCTTATCCATACCGAGGTTGCAGACGTTGGTCTTCAAGGAGCGGCCGAGAAGGAACTCCATACACATATAATAAACGCGCTTTGCGCCCTTTTTGTTTACCTGCTTTTTAAAGTCGCCTCTTTTTTCGGTCAGAACGTCGCGGACGGTCATAGCGACAGCCTTATACATCTGATCGTTAGAGGCTTCGGCAGCGGTGCAACCGAAATATCGGGAAAGCTTGATCTCAATGTTCTGTTTGATCTCTTGGGGGGTCATTTTTTCTTTGTTCATTTGCGTTGTATACCTTTCAGGGTTAAAAAATAGCTTTTTCTGCGGAATTGTGATGCAGAAATATAACCAAAATCGGCTTTTGGGTATATTTCCGGATCATAAAAACGTGAATTTGTTTAAATTTTACCGTTTGGGGAACGGGCGGCACGATGACCCGTTTGCATTTATAATAAACCGTTTGGGGAACGGGCGGCCAATGACCGCCCCTACTTTTTCCCCAAACGCCTCATTCGCCTCTTCAGAGCGAATTGAACATTTCCATATACTTCTCTGCCGAGACCGTCCAAGAGAAATCGGTTCCCATTACCTTGGAAACGAACTTCTTGTACTGGGGCTTGTCGGCGTAGAGCGCGAGGGCTGCGCCTATGCGATCCTCAAGCTCTGCGGAGGAGTAGTTTGCGAAGGTAAAGCCGTTGCCCTTGATCTCGCCCTCGTCGACCCAATAGCCCTTGATGGAATCGGCAAGACCGCCCGTCTCTCTGACTACGGGCACTGCGCCGTAGCGGGAGGCGATCATCTGCGACAGACCGCAAGGCTCGCTCTTGGAGGGCATTACGAAGATATCGCAAGCGGCGTAGATCTTCTTGGACAGGTCGCGGTCGTAAGTAAGAAGCGCCTTGACCTTGTCGGGATATTCTCTCTCAAGCTGGGTGAAGAAGCTCTCGTACTGCTCCTCTCCCTTGCCGAGGATAACGAACTGAACGTCGTTCTCGCGCACCACGTTTGCGGCAACCTCGCGGACGAGGTCAAGTCCCTTATGGGTAGCGAGACGGGAAATGATCGCAAGCATAGGTACGTCGGCTCTCTCGGGGAGACCGTACTCTCTCTGAAGCGCCATCTTGTTCTCCGCCTTGCCCGTCAGCACGTTTCTGCGGTCGTAATTCTTGCAGAGCACGTCGTCCTTGGCGGGATTGTAATATGCGTAATCAATACCGTTAAGGATACCCGTCAGCTTCTGCGCGTTGCGGTAGAGCACGTGATAAAGTCCGTGAGAATACTCGGGGGTCTTGATCTCCTCGGCGTATCTCTCGCTGACCGTGGATACCTTGTCGGCGCACTCGATAGCCGCCTTCATAAGGTTGATGCAGTCGTCGTAACGCATAAGCGCGTAATACTCGGGGCCCATATCGAATACGTCGCCCAAGATCGAGAAATCGTATTTGCCCTGATACTCGATATTGTGAATGGTGAATACGCTCTTGGTGGAGGAAAGTCCCTCAACGTAGCGGTACTTGGTGTTGAGATATACCACGGTGAGAGCCGACTGCCAGTCGTTGGCATGGATCACGTCGGGGTAGAAATCAAGCTTGATAAGCATTTCAAGCACTGCCTTGCAGAAGAATGCGTATCTCTCGCCGTCGTCGAAGAAGCCGTAGAGCGCGCCTCTCTTGAAGTAGTATTCGTTATCGATAAAGTAGTAGGTCACGCCGTCCTTTACGAGGCTCTTGACGCCGCAATAAAGCTTTCTCCAAGCCAGATTGACGGTAAAGACCGCCTCATCCTTCATCTGCGCTCTCCATTCGTCCTTTACCATAGAGTAAAGAGGGAGAACTACTCTTACGTCTACGTTATTCTTTTCTTTCGCCTTGATCGCCGCGGGCAGAGATCCCATAACGTCTCCCAGTCCGCCCGTTGCCGCAAAGGGCATGACCTCAGCGCCTACAAATAATATTTTTTTCATAAACACTCCGTTTTCAGTTGGACATTTTAATAAAATCAGAAAATCGCAAAGCGATTTTCCACCTTAACCTGCGGCTCTGACGCAGATTTCATCCGCGCGAAGCAAGGATTTCATTCACGAAGTGAATTTCATCTGCCGCAGGCAGATTTCATCGCTTTTGACTCAAGAGTCAAAAGCTTATACGCTCATATTTTTTCCGATGTAGAAAGGCATCGACTCATGTCCCGACAATGTTCTGCCGTCCTTGATGATAACGTTCTTATCGGTAATAACGCAATTAAGCTGCGCTCCCTCGCAAACGTAGGTATCCTGGAAAAGAACCGAATTCTTGACTACGGCTCCCTTGCCGACCTTTACGCCGCGGAAGATAATGGAATTCTCAACCACGCCCTCGATCACGCAACCTTCCGCAACCACGGAATTGGTGACCTTTGCGCCCTCGCAGTATCTCGTGGGCGCACTGTTTCTTACCTTGGTAAGCACGGGATGATTCTTTATGCCGAAAAGTCTCTCGCGGGCATCTGCTTCAAGAAGCTTCATAGAGCACTCGAAATATCCCGCCATAGAACCGATGTGAGCGTAGAATCCATCGTATTCGTAAACTCTGTAATCTGCAGTGCCTACGTTGTGCATGATTACGTCGTGGAGGAAGGAATGGTGTCCGTGAGAAATAGCGTTCTCGATCACGTTGAGAAGATACTGTCTCTTCATCACCATTATATTAACGTAAAGCTGATAGTCGCCGTCGTACTTTCCAACGGCTACGTCAACTACTCTTCCCTCTGCGTCGGCTTTGAGGAGGGTGAGCTGCTGCTCGTCCTTACCAACGCCCACAAGCTCGTCCTTCTTGGTAACGAAGGTGATATCCGCGCCGCTCTCGACGTGCTTTTCGATAACGTCGGCGAGGTCGATGTTGCAGATAACGTCACAGTCCGACATTACGATATAATCTTCTCTGCAACGGGAGAGGAAGTTCACGGTTCCCATAAGCGCCTCAAGGCGGGAGGTATAGAACTTATTTGCCGCCGCGTTGTCGAAGGAAGAGATGTAAGGAGGAAGTATTTTGATACCTCCGCTTCTTCTTGCAAGATCCCAGTCCTTACCGTTGCCGAGGTGGTCGAGAAGCGACTGATAGTTATTGTGGGTTACGATACCGATCTTGGAGATACCCGAATTGACCATGCTGGAAAGCACAAAGTCGATAAGGCGGTATCTGCCCGCGAAGGGAACCGAACCGATGGTTCTCATTCTGGTAAGCTCGGGAATGCTGGTGTCGTGAATATTGGAAAAAATCAATCCTACTGCGGTCATATCATTCGCCCTCCTTGATCTCGGAAATTATCTCGCCTGCGGCGACGGTGTAGCCTGCGGGAACGGTTATGTCCTCACCGAGAACGGCAATTCCCTTGGCACTCTCTTTCGATTCGCCGATCACGGCGCCCGCTCCGACGGTAACGCCGGTGTCGATAATAGCGTAGTTTACGGTAGCGCCCGATTCGATAACGCAGTCGCCCATAAGCACGCAGTCCTTAACGTACGCGCCGGGCATGACCTTAACGCCCGCGCCGAGAACACTGTTCTTGACCGTACCGTATATCTCGCATCCGTCGGTAATATAGCAGTTTACCACCTTTGCGCTCTCACCTATAAACTGAGGGCCGCCCGACTGATTTCTCGAGTAGATGCGGAAGTTGTGGTCGCCCAGATCAAGCACGGGATTACTTCCGAGAAGATCCATATTCGCTTCCCAGAGAGACGAGATCGTTCCAACGTCCTTCCAGTATCCCTCAAAGGGATAAGCGAACATCTTCTCGCCTGCCGCCAGCATATTGGGGATTATGTTCTTACCGAAGTCGTTTGCGGAGCCTTCGGTAGCCTCGTCCTCCTCAAGGTACTTCTGGAGCTTATCCTTGGTGAAGATGTAGATACCCATAGACGCGTTGGTGCTGTCGGGGTTCTTGGGCTTTTCGGTAAACTTGTAGATAGAGCCGTCGGGATTGGTGCTCATAATACCGAAGCGGCTCGCTTCCTCGATCGGAACGTCGATGACCGCGATAGTGCAGTCTGCGCCCTTCTCCTTGTGGTATTCAAGCATTTTTGCGTAGTCCATCTTGTAGATATGGTCGCCCGAGAGGATGAGAACGTACTCGGTGTCATATCTGTTTATAAACGCGAGGTTCTGGTAGATAGCGTTTGCGGTGCCCTTGTACCAGTCTCCGCCCTTCTGACCCTGATAGGGGGGAAGGATCTTAACGCCGCCCCAGATGCGGTCGAGATCCCAAGGCTGTCCGTTGCCGATGTATTCGTTGAGCACGAGGGGTTGATACTGGGTAAGCACACCGACGGTGTCGATGCCGGAGTTGATACAGTTCGACAGGGTGAAGTCGATGATCCTGTACTTGCCTCCGAAGGGTACTGCGGGTTTTGCGGTTTTGGTGGTCAGCGCGTAAAGACGCGAGCCCTGACCTCCTGCGAGCAGCATAGCTACACATTCTTTTTTCTTAAACATAAGAAAATCACTCCTCTGTATGATAAATTTATTTGAAACGCTGAATTGGGTGTCTTGCGGTTCTATCCCTCAAACCTTTTCTTTTTAAGTCTGAGGATCGCCGCGCCGAGGGGGGGCAGGCGGAATCTTACTGCGTAGGGTAAGATCTCTTCCGCGGCTCTGCCTCGCAGAGGCTCGGGATTGGGTCTTGACGCAAGAGTTGCTCCCGTATTCGTCACTCCGCTGCCGCCGAAGCGCGCGTCGTCGGAATTGAATACCTCCTCGTACTCACCCTCGTATGGAACGGCGAGGAAGAAATCGGGGTAGGTCTTGGGTGTGAGATTTATGACGGTAATAAGCTCACTGCCGTTATCCGCGATGCGCCTGAAAGAAATAACGCTTCTTTCGCCATCGTCGGGGTCTATCCACTTAAAGCCGTCCCAGCCTCCGTCCCTCTGCCAAAGCTCTGGATGAGCCAGATAGAAATTATTAAGGTGGGAAATATAGCTCTGATGGAGACGGTGAGCCTCGTAATCCAGCAAGAACCACTCGGTCTCATTCTCGTGATCCCATTCCTTGAACTGCCCTATCTCGCTTCCCATAAACGAAAGCTTCTTTCCGGGATAGGTCATTCGCAGAGCCTCAAAGGCGCGGGCACCCGCAAATTTCTGCCAGTAGTCGCCCGGCATTTTGTCAAGGAACGAGCCTTTGCCGTGAGTGACCTCGTCGTGTGAGATCGGCAAAATATAATTCTCGTCAAAGGCGTAGGTCAAAGGGAAGGTAAGACCGCAGTGCGCCTCCCGCCGCTTTTTGAAGTCGGACGAGGCGTAGGAAAGAACGTCGTTCATCCAGCCCATATTCCATTTGAGGTCAAAGCCCAACCCCTCGCCTTCGAAGGACGTAACGCCGCTATAGGCGCTTGACTCCTCCGCAACGGTCATGACCGAGGGATGAAGCCTTTTTACCTCGCGGTTAAGCTTTTTCCAAAAGGCGATAGCCTCAAGACAGCGGTTGTCTCCAAACACGTTGGGTGTCCACTCGCCCTCGGCTTTGTCGTAATCAAGATATATCGTCGACGATACCGCGTCGGCACGCAGACCGTCGATATGGTATTTTTCTATCCAATAAAGCGCATTTGAAATAAGGAACGATACCACTTCTCCGCGCGAGAGATCGAATCTTGCGGTCTCCCATGTCTTGTGCTCTCTTTTATTCTCGTCCGCGCTCTCGTAAAGGTGGGTTCCGTCGAACTCGTAAAGACCGAACTCGTCCTTCGGAAAATGGGCGGGGGTAAAATCGAGGATAACTCCGACGCCCGCGCGGTGCATGATATCCACGAAGCGCATAAGCTCTTTTGCGTCGCCGTACCTTGACGTGGGGGCGAAATATCCGCCCGTCTGATAACCCCAAGAGCCGTAATAGGGGTGCTCGGCTACGGGAAGCAGCTCAACGTGGGTATAACCCATCTGCTTGACGTAGGGTGCCAGCTCCTCGGCAAGAGCGGAATATGAAAGGAACTCACCGTTCCGACGCATCCAGCTGCCCGCGTGAAGCTCGTAGACGTTGATCGGCTGAGCATACGTTCCCGCAGCCGCCGTCTCTTCCCTTTGAGCCAACCAGCCCTTGTCGTGCCAGCGGTAACCGCCGATATCGGCGACCACCGACGCGCAATGGGGGGGCACGTCCATTTTGAAGGAATATGGGTCGGAACGGTACAGCTCTTTTTCGCCGTTTACGATAAGATACTTGTAAAGGTCGCCCTCCTTCACTCGGTCGGAGGGTAGACGGAGCTCGAAAATACCGTCCTCGCCCTTCATTTTATCGGTTTTTTTCCAAGAATTAAAGGAACCGACGAGAAAGACTTCGTCTGCGTTGGGCGCCCAGACGCGAAAAACGAATCCGCCGTTATCCCCGTGAACCCCGAGCCATTCATAAGCTCTCGTATCGTTTCCCGAAGAAAAGAGAGAAACTCTGTCTGATTTGACTGTTTTTATCATACTCTCCTCCTTCAAAAATCCGAAATTCACCCAAAAACGAGGAAAAACGGCGTTCCATAAACATTATAATATATTATATCACATTTAGCTCTCTCTGTCAATGCACAAATCACCTAAATATACACCCAAATATGTGGCATTTTCGACAAGATTTGCTTATATAGACAATTTTTCGATGAATTTGGGGTTAGCGGGGACGCGGGATGGACGCGTTTGGGGAACTTTTGCAAAAGTTCCCCAAGCCCCTCAAAACCTTCCTGAAAGAGGGAACAAATAACCCATTTAGTTAAGTATAAATTTGTTTGAATTTAATCTAAATTTATCTTCTATCGTGTTGCAAATATTACTTAAACCGTTTATTTGTAAAGAATTTGCAATACACTTGAAACACGATAGAAGATGAGCTTCGCCTCAAATCCCCACCGTTTTCTATTGCAAAACGTAGTTTTCATCCTCTTTTTTCTTGAAGGTTTTTGCCAAGCTTTTTGCCTAAAAAGCTTGCCGCCGGAGGCACCGCATCCCCCGCATCCCCGCCGCCGGAGGCACCGCATCCCCGCCGCCGGAGGCACCGCGTCCTTGCCGCCGGAGGCATCGCGGCCCGCTAAATCAAAATTTAAAATTTCCGTTATTGACAAGGCGGCTTTTTTGTGATACAATAATATGAATTATTGTTTGTAATTTTGAAAGGAGGTTTCGGCTATGGCGGAAAAGCACCAATATTTTCAGAATATTCTCGGCAACGCCGCCCTCAAAGCAAGATTTGAGAAGGATATAGCCGAAGGACACCTTTCTCACGCGTATATCATCGAAGGTCCGCGCGGCACGGGCAAGCACACCGTCGCACGTCAGGTGGCAGCGGCTATCGAGTGCAAAAGGAATCGCTCCAACGGATCACAAGGCTTTTTCGGAGGCGAGATCCCGACCGCTATCCCCTGCGGCATCTGCCCCTCCTGCGAGAAAATACTGTCGGGCAAGTCTCCCGACGTCAACGTGATAGGGCTTGAGGAGGATCGCTCCACTATCGGAGTCGATACCGTCAGAGACCTGAAAAACGATATGTTTACCGCACCCAACGATCTGTCGGTCAAGGTCTACGTCATCGAGGATGCCGATCTTATGACAGAGCAGGCGCAAAACGCACTTCTGCTTTCCCTCGAAGAACCTCCCGAGTATATTCTCTTTTTCCTTCTCTGCGAAAGCTCGGCAAAGCTGCTTGAAACGATCCGTTCCCGCGCTCCCACCCTTCGCACTTCAAGAGTCGGTCTCGGACAGGTCGAATCCCATCTTTTAAAGACCGATCCCCGCGCGGCGGAGCTTTTGGAGCAAAGCCCTGAGGACTTCAAAACGCTGATCTTCGTCTCGGCGGGCGCTATCGGTTACGCTCTCGAGCTTCTCGATCCCGCCGCAAGAAAAAAGGTCTTTGAGTGCAGAAACGACGCAAAAAAGCTGGTCTCTCTGCTTTCGGGATCGGACAAAAAAGCCGCCGTCAACGCGCTCTCCGCTTTCGGCGGAAAGAGACAGGACGTAAGCCGCAAGCTCTCGTACCTCCAGTACGCTCTCCGCGATCTGGTGCTCCTGAAAAAATGCGAGAACGCCCCCCTCTGCTTCTTCGAAAACGCGGAGGATGCGGCAGAGCTGTCAACGAGGTTCACCTCGACCAAGCTGCTCTCTCTCTACGACGCGTCGGAAAAGGCGCGTGACGACCTCGACGCTAACGCAAACGTAAAGCTCACGCTGATATATATGCTCCAGAGCGCAGGACTTTTATAATCCTCCGCAGAGACGCTAAAACGATATTCACAAAATTTTTTTCAAAGGTTGGTTAATATGGACAAGGAAGCAAGACCCGTTCAAAAGAACGGAAACGACGGAAACCGTCACAACAAACATCACAGAAGAAAGCCTTATTATATAAAGAGAAACGACGTTGACGGCGAAAGTCTCAAAACGTCCGAGACCGAGGCAAAAAAAGCCATCGAATCGGCAGACAAGCAGAACGGACAACCGTCGGGCAACAAGCAGAACGAGCAGAATCCTCAAAAAGAAGGCGGCAAGAATCACAAGCGCGACCGCCACAGAGGCAGACGCAACAGAGGCGACAGACGCGACCGTGAGCAGAACGAAAATCAAGGTCAGACCGTTGCCGAGACCGAGGAGATCGCCTCCGCAGACGAGAAAAACGTCGCCTTCGCGCCCGAGACCGAAGCCGATCTCACCCCCGAGGTCATAGTAGCTATCGAGGACGAGATAGTTCCCGTGGCAGACGATACCCCTCGCGTGCGCGTTACGGGCGTCCGCTTCAAGCCGGGCGGAAAGGTCTATTATTTCGATCCGGGCGAGCTTAAGATCAAGAACAATTCCTACGTTATCGTTGATACCGCAAGGGGGCTCGAATTCGGCGAGGTGGCGTTCGGCGAGAAGGAGGTCAAGGAGACGACTTTGGTGCTTCCTCTGCGAAAGGTGATCAGGATCGCTACCAAAGAGGACGCGGAACGCAATGCCGCCAACAAGAAAATGGAAGCCGAGGCTATTGACATCTGCCGCGAAAAGATAGCCAAGCACGGTCTTGACATGAAGCTTATCGAGGCTCAGTATTCTTTTGATAATTCAAAGCTTCTCTTCTATTTCACCTCGGCTAACCGAGTCGATTTCAGAGAGCTTGTAAAGGATCTTGCAGGCGTGTTCAAAACGAGAATAGAGCTTCGTCAGATCGGCATACGCGACGAGGCGAAGATCATGGGCGGTCTCGGAGCCTGCGGCAGACCCCTCTGCTGCGCCTCCTTCCTTTCCGACTTCGTTCAGGTCTCGATCAAGATGGCGAAGGAGCAAAACCTCTCCCTCAATTCGGGCAAGATATCGGGATGCTGCGGCAGACTTATGTGTTGCCTCCAGTACGAATACCAGACCTACCGCGAGGAAGGCGCAAAGACCCCCTCGGTGGATTCTACGGTCAAGACCCGCGACGGCGTGGGAGTGGTTACCGAGTCAAACGCACTGGCGGGTACCATCAAGGTAAAGCTTAAGGATAAGCCCGATTCGCCCCCCGCGCTCTATAAGAGAGAGGACGTCACCGTCATCAGCAGAGCGAAGAGAGACGATAGCGACGAGGACGAAAAATCGGAAAAATAACCGTTTGATTTCTTAATATAGGGGCTGGCTCAGTTAGATGCAGAAGGCGTGGTTTGGTTCTCGTAGGCGTACAGGAGTACGCCAGAGAGCCAAAACGCGTCTAAAAAGCCACACAAAATGAGGAAATCCGCCGAAAAATCGGCGGATTTCGACATTATAA
>JAZMZI010000021.1:0-24771 GCA_045585895.1 Eubacteriales bacterium | reverse complement strand
ATGAATCTCAAAAAATTTGCTAAAAGAAAGTGGAGAGATAACCATCCCTCCGATTTCTTTGCTTTTATATCGCTTTTTTACTTCAAATACACCAAAACGCCCACCTTCGCTCTCGCGTAATGGGCGTTTTTCGACAGACTGTCGTGAGAATGCAAAAGCATTCTCACGAAAAATATGAAAAGAATTATTTGAGTTCAATAACGCTTTCATCCCACTTGGCAGGTGCCTCATAGCCCATAAGGTTGACCATGGTAGCCGCTACGTTGGAAAGTCCGAAGTTTCCTTCGTCTGCCTTTACTGTGTAGTGCTCCTTTGCGTCGGTGTTGTCGTAAATGATGCAAGGCACCTTATTGAGAGTGTGGCTGGTCTTAGCCTTCATCTTACCGTTCTTGTCTACTTTAGGCTGACCCTTCTTGTCCATTTCAAACATCTCGTCTGCGTTTCCGTGGTCAGCGGTGATAAGAGCTACGCCGCCCAGCTTGTCAACTACCGCGAGAATTCTGCCAAGCTGAAGGTCAAGCGCCTCCATGGAGCAACGGGTTGCCGCAAGAGAACCGGTATGACCTACCATGTCTCCGTTGGGGAAGTTTACTCTGTAATAGTCGTATTCGCCTGCTTCAAGAGCCGCGATAAGCTTGTCGGTGATCTCCGCGCACTTCATCCAGGGTCTCTGCTCGAAGGGAACTACGTCGGAGGGAACCTCAACATAGGTCTCATTTTCCTCGGAGAATTTACCTGACTTGTTTCCGTTCCAGAAGTAGGTAACGTGACCGTATTTCTGTGTCTCGGAGATAGCATACTGCTTAACACCGGTATTAGCGAGGTACTCGCCCATAGTTTCGGTAATCTCGGGTGGATTTACAAGGAATTTTGCGGGAATGTGAAGGTCACCGTCGTATTCGAGCATACCCGCATAAACTACGTTGGGAACACGGACTCTGTCGAACTTGTCGAACTCGCCTGTGGGAGCGTCGAAGGTCTTGGATATCTCAATGGAACGGTCGCCGCGGAAGTTAAAGAAGATAACGCTGTCGCCATCCTCAACGGTGCCGACTGCCTTGCCATCCTCGGCAATTACGAAGGGGGGAAGATCCTGATCGATAACGTGAAGCTCGTCACGGTAGGTCTGAACAGCCTCAGCGGCGCTTGCGAACTGTCTTCCCTCACCGAGAACGTGAGTTTTCCAGCCAAGCTCAACCATAGACCAGTCAGCCTCATAACGGTCCATAGTGATCTTCATTCTTCCGCCGCCGCTTGCGATCTTGATATTGCAGTTCGCATCGGAAAGGGAAGCTATATATTCCTCAAAGGGATTGATGTATTCAAGTGCGCTGGTCTCGCCAACGTCACGTCCGTCGATAAGAATGTGAACGCGGATAGTAGCAATACCCTCAACCTTTGCCTGAGCTATCATAGCCTTGAGGTGATCGATGTGAGAGTGAACGTTACCGTCGGAGAAAAGACCGAGGAAGTGAAGGGTAGAATTGTTAGCCTTTACGTTGCCGACTATTTCCTGCCAAGTAGCGGAAGCGAACATCTTGCCGCTTTCGATGCTCTGGGTTACGAGCTTTGCACCCTGAGCGAAGACCTGACCTGCGCCGAGAGCATTGTGACCAACCTCACTGTTACCCATATCGTCGTCAGAGGGAAGACCAACGGCGGTACCGTGAGCCTTGAGTGCAACCATAGGGTAATTTGCCATAAGCGCGTCAAGATTGGGAGTGTACGCACCTGCGACTGCATTTGAAACGGTATCGGGAGCAAGTCCTACGCCGTCCATAACGATGGTAAGTACGGGGCCTTTAACGCCTTCAAACTTAGTGCTTTTGTTAAGAGTTAATGCCATTTTTATAAGTTCCTCCATAAATTATTTCAAATTAATACCAAATTATAGTATAACCTATTTTTACCGATTTTTCAATAGATTTTGCAAAAAATATATTATGAAAATTCAAAGAAAACCCGTCTTTCGGTTGTAAATAATGCCAAGAAGACGTAGAAGTGCTTAAAACTCGGATAATCACATATAATTCACATAAGATCAATAAATATTTACAAATAAAACTTGTCTTTTTCTTAAAATTAAGGTATTATTATAATCGTATTACTGTATGTCGTGAGGTTTCATATGTTTGGCTATATCCGAACGGACACGCCCGAATTGCGCGTGCGCGAAAATGAATATTACCGCGCGGTCTATTGCGGACTTTGCCGCTCACAAGGGAAATGCACTGGGCAATGTTCAAGAATTACCCTTAGCTACGATATGGTCTTTCTGACACTTCTGCGTCTTGCAATTTCCAAGGAAAAGCCCGAGATCAAAAGAGGCAGATGTATTGCACACCCCTTCAAAAAGCGCGCTTACATAGCAAATTGCGATTCGCTTTCATATTGTGCCTATGCGTCAGCGCTTCTTATCTACGGAAAGACCGTCGACGATATAACCGATGAAAGAGGAATAAACCGACTCAAAGCAAGACTTATGAAGCCTCTTGCCAAGGGTATGAGAAAAAAAGCTCTCCGCAAATACGCACTTCTCGACGAAAAAATAAATACGGGTCTGAAAAAACTTTCCGAATGCGAGAAGCTGAAGCTTGCCTCCGTTGATATTCCCGCCGATTGCTTCGGAGATATACTTTCCGATATTTTATCGTTCGGACTTGAAGGTAACGAAAAAATCGTAATGCGCAATATCGGTAAGCATATAGGTCGTTGGATATATATAGTCGATGCTTGCGACGATCTTGCTGAGGATATCAAAAAGGAGAGATTTAACCCCTTTATCTATCTTTACGACGGGCATGAGCTTACAGAAGAACAAAAAAGAGACGTTTCAAATTCCTTGAGACTTGAACTGCTTGCCTCCGAGCCGGCTTTCGACCTCATAGATTTTGACGAAAATATGACAGTTGAAGGCATAATCAAGAATATAATATACCGCGGTATGCCCGACGTTGCCGACAGAGTGCTTGAGCTGGACGGCAAATCAAAATTTGTAAACAAGCGAAAGAATAAGAGAGGACAATCCGAAAATGGCTGAATATAAAGATCCGTATAAGGTGTTGGGTGTCTCGCCTGACGCTACGGACGAAGAGATAAAGGATGCGTACAGAAAGCTGGCGCGCAAGTACCATCCCGACAAGT
Source organism: Eubacteriales bacterium (assembly GCA_045585895.1). Taxonomy (GTDB): domain Bacteria; phylum Bacillota; class Clostridia; order Oscillospirales; family CAG-272; genus SVTX01. The sequence continues at coordinate 21,627 of JAZMZI010000021.1, read as the reverse complement.
ATACCGACAGCGATATGAAAGAGATCGCCGAGGAGAAAATGAAAGAGGTCAACTCCGCCCACGAGGAGATACAGAATATCCGCTCGGGCAAAAGCACGGGATACGGAAGCTACGGAGGTTACGGTGGGCACGGCGGCTACGGCAACTCTTCAAATAACTCTAACAGCAGATACAACTACGGTATGGTTCGCCGCAATATAAATAACGGCAACATCGCAGAAGCCGAAAACGAGCTTAACAGCATCAATGAAGGCGACCGCGCGGCTGAATGGCACTATCTGATGGGTTGTGTGCTTATCAAAAAAGGCTATTACGTTGACGCGCAGAATATGCTCAATAAAGCCTGCACTATGGATCCCGCAAATCCCGAATACCGCGCCGCAAGAGACCGTCTTATTATGCAGGCTCGAGGATACGGCCGCGGTGACACCATGAGTGGCGGTTCTGAATGCTCGGGTTGCGACGTATGCACCTCTTTGCTTTGTCTCGATTGCTGTTGCGAGTGTATGGGTGGCGACCTTATAAGATGTATTTAACGAGGTGATAGCGTGAAAAGGGGAATACCTCAAAAAACAAAGATGCTTACCGCAAGCGCGCTTCTGTCTGCACTCGGCGTTGCACTTCTGTTTGTTGGCGCATTATTTAGTACTCTTGATCTTTCAATGGCGGCTTTAGCATCCTTCTTTTGTCTTTTCGCCGTCCTTGAAATGCGCGGCATATATCCGTGGCTGATATTTTCGGTTACAGGCATATTGTCGGTCGTGCTTATGCCGTACAGTATGGTTGGATGGTTCTACCTTCTGTTTTTTGGTTTCTATCCAATATTCAAGGACAAGGTGGAACGTCTGAAAAAGCCGATTTCTTGGGCAATTAAGATCACGGTATTTAATTTTCTGCTTTTACTCATCACCACAGTTGTTTTCTTCCTGTTCTTCGGTGACACCGAAGGTAAAACAATTATCGATGCGTTGGGCTATATCTTCGGCACTGAAGAACTTGGCATTATTTTCACCGCAGGCACATATCTTTTAGCTAACGTAACCTTTGTAGTTTACGATTTTGCATTGACCAGATTGATCATACTTTATTATTTCAAAATCCGCAAAAAACTAAAGTTTCTCAAATAACAAAAATACCGACTGTGAAAGTCGGTATTTTTCTTTATTCTAAAAGCATTACTGATATTTTTCCTTCATAAATGCGTCTATCTCGTCTCGCGTGGGCATAGAACTTGCCGCGCCGAGTTTAGTGACCGAAAGAGCCGCCGTACAGTTGGCAAATCTGAGAGCAGTCTCAATATCCATTCCTTCACCGATAGCCGTCGCAAAGCCTCCGTTGAAGGCGTCGCCCGCACCCGTAGTCTCAATAGCTTTGACCTTTATGCCCTTAACGTGTATCTCACGGTTTCCGTCGGTATAATACGCACCGTTGACACCAAGAGTTATAATTACGTTTTTAACGCTCATCGAAAGCAACTTTTTTGCCGCGCTTTTAGCGTCGTCCACAGAACCGATCTCAATACCCGTAAGATAAGTCGCTTCGGTCTCGTTGGGAGTAATGTAGTCCACCATAGAGAGAAGCTCACTTGAAAGAGGGCGGTAGGGAGCTGGATTGAGAATAAAAGGCTTGGAATATTTTTTTGCCAGACGAGCCGCAGCTATGATCGGTTCGTCAAGAGTTTCAAGTTGAGTCAGCACAACGTCTGCATCAGCAAAATCGCCTTCAGCAGCAAGCACATCCGCTTCGGAAAGAAGCATATTCGCGCCGCGTATAATAAGTATGCGATTCTGGGCATCGGTCTTATCGATCTCAATTATAGCCGTTCCCGTGTTTTCACCTTTGCAAACATTAAGGTACTTTTTCGGGAAAGCAATACTTGTGTAAAAATCGTGGAGACAGTTAGCGAGAGCATCGTCGCCTATTTTTGCTATGAGCATAGCCTCACTGCCCGATCTGTGAGCCGCTACCATCTGATTTGAGCCTTTTCCACCGGGACTTGTGCGGATAATATCTCCAACTGCTGTCTCTCCCGCCACGGGAAGATGATTTGCATAACCGGTAAGGTCAACGTTACAGCTACCCGGTCCTATTATCTTTGCCATATTTTCGTTTTCCTCTCACTTATTTTTTTCATCGGTTAAAAGCTTTTTTACGCGCAAAGCCGCTATCTGTGTCTTTGCGTCGGGAAGGAGGCCGTCCTCGATCATTTCTATCATTTTGTCAAGAGAAACTCTTTCGCACTCAAGAAATTCATCATCGTCAAGATGTCTTTCACCGAAGGACAGTCCACGAGCAAAAAACATATATATGACCTCGCTTAAAAGCGCAGGGGAGGGGTACATCTCTCCAAGATAGATAAGTTCTTTACATTCGGCACCCGTTTCTTCTTTCAATTCCCGAAGCGCGGCAGACGCAAGATCGTCACGCTCACCCTTTTCAAGCTTGCCCGCAGGTATTTCAAGAGTACATTTTCTGTGAGCGTATCTGTATTGCTTTACAAGTATGACCTCACCTTCGTCGGTCAAGGGAAGCACGCAAACTCCACCGTTATGGTTGCAATATTCACGAACACCCTCGCTTCCGTCGGGAAGAATTATCTCATCGCGGTATAGGTGTAAAACTCTGCCGTCAAATATCAATTCGCTGGTTTTTTCCTTTTCAATAAGTTTGCTTTCGTCTATCATAAGCACCTCGTAGCTAACGTGATACCAATATTATACACCGACTTTTATTTTTTGTAAAGTATCACTTGATTAATTTCAAAAAATATGTTAAAATAAATAGTAATCAACGTAAAATGGAGCAAAAAACAAATAAAATGGATATAAGAGAAGAATTCTCACGGACCGCCTATGTGTTTGGTGAGGATGCAATAGAAAAATTAAAAAACGCCAGAGTTGCCGTTTTCGGCGTTGGCGGAGTTGGCGGATATATTTGCGAAGCCCTGTGCCGCGCAGGAGTTGGGCATATTGATATTTTCGACCGTGATACCGTATCTGTTTCCAATATAAACCGGCAGATAATAGCCCTCCATTCAACCGTCGGCAGACCCAAGGTAGAAGTGATGAAGGAGAGAATGCTTGACATCAACCCCGAGTGTGGAATAAATGCATATAACATATTTTATTTCCCCGAAAATGCCGATGAATACGATCTCTCACGCTACAATTATATTGCAGACGCCGTCGATACCGTTTCGGCTAAGCTTGAGATCGCCACAAGAGCTTATAAACTCGGTGTGCCTGTAATTTCCGCTATGGGTGCGGGAAATAAAACAGACCCTACACGTTTTGAGGTCGCCGACATAAACGATACCTCGGTCTGCCCCTTGGCAAGAGTAATGCGCAGGGAATTAAAGGCACGCGGTGTCAAACAATATAAAGTAGTGTATTCCAAAGAAGAACCTCGTAAGAGCGGCGTTACCGACCCCGAAAGCGGAAAGGCAATACCCGGAAGTCTTTCCTTCGTGCCTTCCGCTATGGGACTTATCATGGCAGGAGAGATCGTTAAGGATATCATAAAAAATCTTAATTGAGGTAAGAATATGACAGTAAAACAGAGCGTAAGACTGCGAATAATAAAGAAAACCGCAGTTTTACTTTGCATAGCGGCATTTCTTGGTGCTTTGTGTTATCTTGCGAGTTCTCACGAAAATACGCCCGATTACGACAACGCGCATCTTTTATATACCGTCGTTTCCGCGGCTATATCGTTGGTACTGTTGATTTATATCGCTTGGAAGATGCGCTATTTTCACGATATATTTGCAAAAGAGTGGACGGGAACTATAGTTTCCGTAAGAAGAGACGTCATTCGTAGTGCTCCGATAAACGGCGCCTTGATGAATATGGACGAGCTGGTCTTGGCAGTAGAGCTTGACAAAAGCGGCAGAAAGGTCAAGCTGAGACTCCCTTACCGAAAGGTAGGCAAGGTATATTTTGTCGGCGACCGAGTACATAGACTGAAAGGCACGAGGTATCCAATAAATCTCACCCGTGAGGAAGAACAGCACATATGCCCGCTTTGCGGCAGAGACAGTTGCTTTGGCGACGAATGTCCCGATTGCAGGGTTAAATACTGATATTGGCAAAATTGCAGCTCTAAAAGCAAATTTGGTGTTGCAATTTTGCTTTTTATATTGTATAATAATAGTATATGTATGTTTTAGGTGGTAACAGGATGTCAAAATACACGACCGTTTTGTTTGATGCCGACGCAACCCTTTTCGATTTTAAGAAAAGCGAGCACAGCGCGGTTATAGATTGCTTGAAATTTGCAGGTCTTCCCACAACGGATGAGGTAATCGGAAAATACTCCGAGATCAACGACGGATATTGGAAAAAGCTTGAAAAGAAAGAGGTCACGCGCAGTGAATTATTCGTTGCAAGATGGCGAGACCTTATTGACTTTTACGGCTTTGATTTCGACGCTCAAAAGATAGCCGATCTTTATCCTCAAAAGCTCGCCGAAAAAGGCTTTCTTATCGACGGTGCGGAGGAGATATGCAAAGCTTTGTACGGTAAAGTCAGACTTTACATAGTTACCAACGGATTTGCAAGAGTTCAACACGGTAGATTTGACAAAAGTACTCTCCGCAAATATTTTGACGGGATGTTTATTTCTGAGGAGATTGGTGCAGAAAAGCCATCGGAAGTGTATTTTAACAATGTTTTTGCGAATATTCCGAATTTTGAAAAGGAAAGAACAATAATTATCGGAGATTCTCTCACTTCCGATATCAAAGGCGGTATAAATGCCGGAATTGATACTTGCTGGTTCAATCCGCGAATGGAAAGAATTCCCGACGGAATGGATATAACCTACACTGTCAGTAAACTTTCAGAGATAGAAGATATTATAATTTAATCTGCAACTGTTTGTGCCGCCTGAAGCGGCAGAATGGAGTTATATATGCTTGACAATCTAAGCGTTGAAATACGAGAAAACGAACCGCTTTCAAAGCATTCCACCTTCAAGATAGGAGGAAATGCGAAAATAGGAGTTTTTCCCAAAAGCGTTGACGAGCTTGTCTCGGTACTAAAAGGCGTTAAGAATTGCAATTATAAATATAAAATAATCGGCAACGGAAGCAATATTTTATTTGATGACAATGGCTTTGACGGGATAATTATTTTTACCAAGCGAGTATGCGACGTAGAATATATACATAAAGGCGAAATTACGCAAATAAGAGTCACTTGCGGAAAATCTCTGACCGAGCTTGCAGGCGAGACGGGTAAAAAGCACTCCTTAACGGGTCTTGAATTTGCATACGGAATCCCCGGTACCGTTGGCGGCGCGGTTTATATGAATGCGGGTGCATATGGCGGACAGATGTCGGACGTAGTCAAGGAGACCTCGTATTTCGACACTGTGAGAGGAGAGATCGGAACGCTTACCGCAACCGAACACGATTTTGATTACCGTCACTCGGTCTTCGCAGAGCATCCCGAATATGTAATTCTTTCGACCACCCTTGAGCTTCATGAAGGAAACGCGGAGGAGATCTTTGCGTCAATGTCCCAAAATATGACCTCAAGACGGGAAAAACAGCCCCTTGAATATCCTAACGCAGGAAGCACCTTTAAACGCCCCGAGGGACACTTTGCAGGCAAGCTTATCGAGGATTGCGGTCTTAAAGGCTACACCGTAGGCGGCGCGCAGATATCCCAAAAGCACGCAGGATTTACAATTAACGTCGGCGGTGCAACTTCGGCTGACGTCCTCGCTCTTATCGAGCACACTAAAAAAACCGTAAAACAAAGCTTCGGCGTAGACCTTGAAAGCGAAATAATATATCTTCCTTATTAAAGAAAGGTTTGAGTATGTCATTTTCATCACAAGTAAAGGATGAATTAAACTCCTTACAAATAAAGAGGAACTGTTGTAAAAAAGCTTATATACTCGGTTCGCTTGCCTCCGCATACGTAAATGAAGGTATAATTTGCGTAAAAGTCACGGAAGATTCAACCGCGGCTCTGCTTTGCGGTCTTTTAAAAACAATATATAAGATCGAGCCCGAAAAGCGCGAGATCAAACGAGGATGCTATTCCGCCACGGAACTGCGTTTCAGATCCGCCAAAATTACTGACTTTCTCTCCTTCGCAGACGAATTTTCGGGTAGCGACGAGGATATTGAAACTCTCGATAGCTACTTTTCCTGCGAAAACTGCAAAAGAGTGTTTGCCAGAGCGGCATTCTGCACCGCGGGCAGTATCAGCGACCCTAAAAAATCATATACCTTTGAAATACACGCGGCAAACGATACGAGAGTGTGGCTGATACATTCAATTCTTGAAGAAATAGTATCCGAAGCGCCCGGCATTACTTCAAGAAACGAAAAATTCAGTGTTTTTTATAAAAACAACTCTGCTATTGAGGATGCTTTGACAGTTTTAGGTGCTAACAAGACCCTTTTCGAATTTCTTGACAGTTACGTAGAAAAAGACCTTCGTAACTACGAAAACCGCGCCACAAACTGCGTTACCAGCAATATTGCGAAATCGGTCAGCGCGTCGGCTATATACATAGAAGCTATTGAAGCGCTGATCGCAACAGGAGCTTTTGAAGAATTGAGCTCCGAAATCAGGGCAACGGCGGCTCTGAAACTAGCTAACCCCTCACTGACTCTCAGCGAGCTTGCCGAAATACACACCCCAACTATCTCAAAATCGGGACTTAATCACAGACTGAAAAAAATATTGGAGCTTGCAAAAAGCAGAAAACTCATTTAAAAATCACGGAAAGGCGGTGCCCATATGGCGGATTTCGTACATCTTCATCTTCATAGCGAATACAGTCTGCTTGACGGCGCTTGCCGTATTTCGGAAATACCCGAAAGACTTAAGGAATGCGATCAGGATACGGTTGCAATTACCGACCACGGCAACATGTACGGCATTATCGAGTTTTATAAGACCTGCAAAAAGGCTGGAATCAAGCCTATAATCGGTTGCGAGGTATACGTTGCCACGGCGTCAAGATTTGATAAACGCGCCAATAACGATTCCTATTATCACCTCGTCCTGCTTTGCAAGAATATGGTGGGATATAAAAACCTTATCCGCCTTGTTTCTTTGGGCTATACCGAGGGATTTTATTCGAAGCCCCGTATAGACGAAGAATTGCTCCGCACACACAGCGAGGGACTTATAGCGCTCTCTGCCTGCCTTTCGGGAAAGATACCGCGACTTCTCGCCGTCGGCGACATTGATGGTGCAAAGAAGACCGCCCTTGATTACGCAAGCATTTTCGGCAAGGATAATTTCTATATAGAGCTTCAAGACCACGGCACCGAGGAAACGAGACAGCTTATGCCGCTTCTCGTAAATCTTGCCAAGGAAACGGGACTTCCTATGGTAGCGACAAACGACTGTCACTATCTGCGCCGCCGCGACTCGGAAATTCAGCAGGTCTTGATGTGCATTCAGACCAACACCACACTTGACAGCCAGAACAAGCCCACCTTCGGAGTAGACGATTATTATATCAAGACCACCGACGAAATGAAACGCATCTACTCTCAGTACGATGGTGCAATTGAAAACACAGTCAAGATAGCCGATATGTGTCGGCTGGAGCTTGAATTCGACAAGGTATTTTTGCCCAAATTCCCGTGTCCCGACGGGCTTTCGGCAGAGGATCATCTGCGCCGCCTCACCCTCGAAGGACTTGACCGCAGAATAAAAAACGGACATCTTATATTTGGCAACGAAAGCCACAACGACGAAAAAGCATACCGAGAAAGAATCGACTACGAGCTTTCGGTCATTAATACGATGGGCTACGCCGACTATTTCCTGATAGTCCAAGATTACGTCGGATTTGCCAAGAATGCGGATATTCCCGTTGGTCCCGGACGCGGATCGGGCGCGGGAAGTCTTGTTGCTTATCTTTTAGGCATCACAGATATAGATTCGATCAAATTTGATCTGCTCTTCGAGCGTTTTCTGAACCCGGAGAGAGTAAGTATGCCCGATATCGATATGGATTTCTGCTATAACCGCCGTGACGAGGTCATTGAATACGTCACGCGAAAATACGGCAGAGAACACGTGTCACAGATAATTACCTTCGGTACTCTTGCAGCAAAAGCCGCCGTCCGCGACTGCGGACGAGCTATGGGAATGTCCTATTCCGACGTTGACGTGGTAGCCAAAGCTATACCGCAGGAGCTTGGCATAACACTCAAAAACGCGATTCGTTTTCCCGAGTTGAAAAATCTTTATGAAGGCTCAGAGCAGATCAAAAAGCTTGTGGATACTGCAATATCTCTTGAAGGAATGCCGAGAAATATTTCTATCCACGCAGCTGGCGTAGTCATCACCGATAAGCCAATCTCCGAATACGTGCCGCTTTCCGTCAGCAACGGAACCGTCGTAACCCAGTTCGATATGGACACTATTGCCGATCTTGGACTTCTCAAATTCGACTTTTTGGCTCTGCGATATCTGACTATCATAAACGACGCAGAAACGCAGATAAAGGAATTTGAACCCGATTTCGACATTGAAAAGATACCCTTTAACGACAAAAAGACCTTTGAGCTTATCTCACGCGGCGATACCGCAGGCGTATTTCAGCTTGAGTCTGAGGGAATGAAGCAAGTGCTTCAGAGTCTTCGCCCCGAGTGTATTGACGATATAATCTCGGTCATTTCACTATACCGTCCCGGTCCCATGGACTCGATACCAAGGTTTATCGAGTGCCGTCACGACCCATCAAAAGTCGTCTACGACCTTCCCGAGCTTGAGCCTATACTTCGTTCGACCTACGGCTGTACCGTCTATCAAGAGCAGGTTATGAGTATCTTCCGCACAGTTGCGGGCTATACCTACGGCCATGCGGATATCGTGCGTCGTGCTATGTCCAAGAAAAAGGCAAGCGTTCTTGAAGCCGAACGAGAGCAGTTCATTTCGGGTGCTGATGAAAGGGGCATTGAAAAAACCAAGGCTGAAAAGCTCTTTGACGATATGGCAAGCTTCGCAAACTACGCCTTCAACAAGGCGCACGCAGCGGCCTATTCGGTCATAAGCTACCGTTCCGCATATCTCAAAACCCACTATACCGCAGAGTATATGGCGGCGCTTCTCACCAGTGTTCTCGGAAATCAAGTCAAGAGCGTCGAGTATATAAACGAGTGTTCAAGATTTGGAATTTCGGTATTGCCGCCCGACGTCAACGGAAGCAAAGTGACCTTTTCAACCGACCGTGAAAAAGGAAATATCCGCTTCGGTATGCTGGCTCTCAAAAACGTAGGGAAGCAGATGCTTGAAGCCATAATAAAAGAGAGAACGGACGGAGGAAGATTTACTTCCTTTGATAATTTCGTCGAGCGAATGTCAAGCGTCACCGATCTCAATAAACGTCAAGTCGAGGCGCTTATAAAGTGCGGCGCCTTTGACGGTCTCGGACTTTTTCGCTCTCAATTGCTTGCGTCTTACGAGAATATTATCGACAGCGTCCAGCAAAAGTGCAGAAATAATCCCGCGGGCCAGATGGATATGTTCTCAATGGGAATGGGCAATTTTGACACTCACGGCTTCTCCTATCCCGACATTCCCGAATACGGAATGAGAGAAAAGCTTTTGATGGAAAAGGATGCCTCGGGAATGTATTTCTCGGGTCATATGCTAGATAATTACTCAAATCACGTAGAGTCTCTTGATGTCATAACTGCCGCAGAGCTTTGCGAAAAGAATGATGACGGCGAGCTTATCTACTCCGATAAGGACAAGGTAAAGCTCGCGGGAATTATCAGCTCGGTTTCGCTGAAGACCACAAAAAACGACGACCGAATGGCATTCTTCACGCTTGAAGATAAGTTAGGCGAGGTCGAATGTATAGTTTTTCCAAAAAAATATAACGAATTATATCACGAAATATTCGTTGACGGCGCCGTATACGTTGAGGGAACGGTCTCTGTCAAGGATGACGACGAACCGAAGCTTCTCGTAAACGCTCTTACTCCCCTTATCGAAAACGACAGATACGTCGAAATGAAAACCGATTCCAAGCAGAACAAGGAAGATACGAAAGCTGTTGAAGCACCTCAAAAATCGGAAGCTCAAACGCAAAGCGGCGGCACGCCCGATATGATAAATATGTATCTTTCTATGTATGGGATGGCAAGCGGAACCACCGCTTCTCAAAGCGCTCCGAAAGCTGCCCCAAACGCCTCTCCCCGTGTGGGCACGCCTCAAAAAGCGGTCTCACCGAGAGAGACCTCACCTATTCCCAAGAAAATATATCTCCGCGTTCCCGATATGTCGGGTGAAGTTTTCAAAAAAGCAAAAAACATCGTGGATATTTTCAACGAGGGCACTATAACCGTTATCTTCTACGATTCATCAACCGAAAAATACTCCGAGTACAGCGAGAGAATGTTTTACTCACGGTATGCCATTAATGAGTTGAAGGGAATTATCGGAGACGATAACTTCGTAACGAAATAAAGCTCTTCTACGGGCTTTTAACGCTAACCATATCCATTTGGAGGATAAAATGTCAAAAAAATTCAAATTATCTGCTTTTATCTGCATTGTTATCGCCGCAATAACGCTGTCGAGCTGTTCGTTGGATACCAATGCCGATCTTGATCTTTTTCCCGACTTTAAAGGAATACCCGAAGTTAATATTTTCCCCGATTTTTCAATTCTTTCGGACGAATCGGAAGAAACGGAAGATAGCGCAACCGTTTCAGAGACTGCAAACGTAAATTCCGACAAAAACGATGAAAATGAAATAGTAAGCATTGAAAAAACTTACATCAACGACGACGGAGAGCTTATCATCGTATATAATAACGGTGAAAAGGATAATCTCGGCAAAGTAGTCGGAAAAGACGGCGTTGACGGAAAAGACGGTGTTGACGGAAAAGACGGAAAAGACGGCATGGACGGTAACGACGGAAAGGATGCGGTCGACGATTCCCAGAGCAACGTAAATACCTTCGAAACGGTCTCACAAGCGGTATCAAAAGGTTTAAGGGGCGCAGTCAGCATAGTTTGCTCCTTCGTTTCAAACAGCTCCTATATGAACGAACAATATGCATCTGCGGGTTCCGGTGTAATTTACAGGATAAATAAGGAAAGCGGATCTGCGTTTATTATAACCAACTACCACGTCGTTTACGATTCCGACAGCAATACCGCAAACGGAATAAGCGATGATATCAACGTTTACCTTTACGGCTCCGAGTACGGGGATATGGCGATCCCCGCAGAATACGTTGGTGGATCGATAAACTACGATATCGCCGTACTCCACGTTAAAGACAGTGAATTGCTGAGAAACTCCTGCGCGCTTGCCGTAAGCGTTGCCGATTCCGGCAAGGTAGGCGTGGGAGACAATGCGATTGCAATCGGAAATCCGAAGGGAAGCGGCATTTCCGCATCAAGCGGAATAGTCAGCGTTATTTCCGAACACATAGATATGATCGGTCCCGACCAAATAACCGAAGTAAGTTTCAGAGTTATGAGAATAGATACCGCAGTCAATTCGGGAAACAGCGGCGGAGGTCTTTTCAATGCCAACGGTGAGCTGATAGGTATCGTAAATGCAAAAATAATCGATGAAACGGTGGAAAATATCGGATACGCGATTCCTTCAAACGTTGCGATCGCCGTAGCAAATAATATAATCGATAATTGCTTCGGCACCGATCTTGAATCGGTTCAGCGTTGTATTCTCGGAATTACCATTACCATCTCGGATTCACGCGCGGTGGTTGACGAGGAAACGGGCAAGGTTCTGATAGAAGAAGCCGTAACAATATACGAGGTATCGGAAACAAGTCTTTTCAAGGATATTTTCCAAACGGATGACAAGCTCGTATCAATATCGATCAACGGAAACAAAAAAAGCATTACCCGCCAGCATCACGTGATCGACTATATGCTTGACGCAAGAGTGGGCGATGAGGTCACGTTTGAATTTGAACGTGACGGCGAAATTCTATCTGCAACCGTTACCGTAACGCAAGATTGCGTCACGTCATACTAATAATAAAAAAACACCGCCATGGCGGTGTTTTTTGTTGTTTAAATATTAAGCGTCTTCTTATAAGCCTCGATATTCGCAAGCGCGGTCTCCTGATCCGCAGCAGAAACCATAAAGTAGAATTTAACCTTAGGCTCGGTGCCAGAGGGACGGACGATAACGACGTCACCGTTTTCAAGCTTGAAGGAAAGGACGTTGGATGCGGGAAGCTCGGTAGAGATCTTTTCACCGGTCTCAACACTCGTAAAGGTCTGCGCCTTGTAGTCGCCGAAGGTAACTACCTTAATGCCGCCGAGAGAGGTGGGAGTGTTCTTTCTCATACCGTCGAGCAGAGCCGCCATCTTTGCGGGTCCTTCAACGCCTTCCATATAAATCTCAACGTTTCTTTCAAGGCAGAAGCCGTACTTTTCATAGAGACCTTCAAGGGCGTCGTAAAGTGTCATACCCTTTGCGTGATAATACGCGGTCATCTCGCAGATAAGCATAGTAGCCACAACCGCATCCTTATCGCGCGCGTAAGTGCCCTTAAGATAGCCGTAGCTCTCCTCGAATCCGAAGATGTAAGAGCCTTCACCGCTTTCCTCGTGATTCTTGATGACCTCACCGATAAATTTGAATCCGGTAAGCACGTTGAACATCTCAACGCCGTGAGCATCGCATATCTTTGTAGCAAGCTCTGACGAAACGATGGATTTTACAACGTAGGGCTGAGGGGGCATAGTGCCGGTCTCCTCGTATGCGGTGATGATATAGTCGATAAGAAGCGCGCCCATCTGGTTGCCCGTGATGGTCTTGAAGCTTCCGTCCTTCGTTCTTGCAACGACGCCAACGCGGTCGGCATCGGGGTCGGTAGCGACTACAAGGTTGCTTCCTACGTTATTAGCAATAGCGATACCCAAGTCAAACACCTCGGCATATTCGGGATTAGGCTTGGAAACCGTAGGGAAGTTACCGTCAATTTTGAACTGCTCCTCAACCTTGTAAAGATGCTTGATTCCGGTTCTCGCAAGAATTTCGGGAATAAGCTTGTGACCCGTGCCGTGAAGGGGAGAATAAACGATCTTAAGCTCATCGGCTACTGCTTTTACCGCATTGGGGTTGACCGCCTGAGCCTGAACCTGAGCCAAGTAAAGCTCATCCATTTCAGAACCGAGTATCTTTATCTTACCCTCGGCAACCGCCGTGTCGAAATCAACTCTTTTAACGTCGTTGAAAATATCTATTTTGCAGATCTCCTCGTAAACGGTGTTAGCGTGCTCGGGGGGAAGCTGTGCGCCGTCCTCCCAGTAAGCCTTATAGCCGTTATACTGCTTGGGATTATGTGACGCGGTAATATTGATACCCGCAACGCATTTCAGCTCACGGAGCGCAAAGGAAAGCTCGGGAGTGGGACGGAGAGCGTCGAAAATGTAGACGGGAATATCTGCCGCCGCAAGAACCTCCGCAGAGACACGTGCAAACAGCTCGGAGTTATTACGGCAATCGTAAGCCACCGCAACACCGTCAGCAGCTCTGCCTTCCTTGTGAATAAGAGTGGCAAGTCCCTGGGTAGCCTGAGCCACGGTGTAAATGTTCATAGCGTTCATTCCGGTCTTCATAGTGCCGCGAAGACCCGCAGTACCAAAAGTAAGTCCCGAAGTAAATCTGAGCTTAAGTTCATCCTCATTGTCCGCGATATCACGAAGCTCCTGTCTTTCAGCTTCCGTAAGAACAGGGGAATTTAACCAAAGCTTATAGTTTTCAAGATAAGTCATTGAAAAAAATCCTTTCAAATCAAATTTTTAGATCAAGCGTTTTCGTACTGCTCAAGCGCCTGCGCAAGCTGGTCGGGGCAAGAGGTGGGACGGGGACCGCAATGGATACCCTTAAGTCTCTTTATAGCCTCCTCAACGGTCATACCCTTGACGAGTGCCGCAACTCCCTGAGTGTTACCCGAGCAACCGCCCGTGAACTTTGCCTCAACGATAACTCCGTTCTCAACGTCGATATCAATCTGACGGGAGCAGGTGCCTTTGGTAGTGTAAGTAATGTGTTCCATTGTTTTATACTTCCTTTCAATATTATTCAATAAAATTTCAAATTATATCTGCGTATAGATACCGATCGGAATAAAATCGGGACAATCTATCGCCAAATATGACAAAAACGTGGTCATATCCGCGCCGTCGGCTCTGAATACGGGACAAATATAGGTCTCTTTTCCATTACTATCCTTCTTCATATTGAGAGTATCGATACGTCTCAGCTTTAATGAGCAGAAATCGGCAGCGCACAACAGATCCTCAAGATCAGGATTATCGCCGTTTTCAATGAAAAACTCAAAATAGCGGTTTCTGGTTTTCGTACGTAAAAGCAAGCCTTTAGAGGTAAAGCTTTTACTCAAAAGAGCGTATCTTGTATATCCCGATCCGCTTCGAAGATCGCAAACCGCGATTATCTTAAATCCGTATTTGAATATCAGCTCGTAGAAGGAAAGCAGTTTTCCGTCCTCAGAGGTCTCAACGGGCAATATGCAATACTCGGAGCCACCGTTATAAACGCTCTCGCAAACGTCCGTAACACTGTTAAAATAAGCGGCGCGCGGAGATACCAGAAGTGAAGAGAATTGCATATATGCGGTATCGTTATACGAGTTTTTAAGGTAAGAGACTCTCTCGGATGCGGTTTTGGAAACGGAATAAGCTTCGTCCTGCCAAAGCCTCGCCAAAGAACCGTAATTTTCAGAAGCGAGCTTCCCGAAGACCTCCTTAAAAACGGTAAGCCGTTCGATCGTGGACAGCCTTGAAAATATTATGTCTGCAACGTGGCGGTTCTCGCTGATAACGTTACCCGAATCGGCTTTGCCTTCGGATTTTATCGAAAGAATAATACTTTTAACGATATCAACGTCACCACCGTCGGAAACGATAGCCTCCGATAGCTCTATAAGGTGCGCCAGCCTTTCTTCCGTCAAAGCTTCAAGGGAAGCTTCAAGGTCCGCTAAATTAGAAAGCGCTATTTCGGTATTGCTGCCCTCAAGTTCGGGAATATCCGAATATATAAGTCCCATCAGAGCATACCAAGTATCTTGAAGCTGTCGGCAAGGAACGCCTTAAGCTCGTCTGCGGTCATATGTCTTTGAGAGATCAGAGCAAGACGGTATATCTCGTTTGCCATAAGAGCCGCCTTTTCAGGCTCGCTTTCGCTGATAGTCGAAAGCTTCGTAATAAGAGGAGAGGATGAGTTGAGCACGAGCGTATATTCCATGGGGAAACCGCCACCCATATCCATACCCATACTTGAGTACATCTTCATCATATCTTCCATTCTGCGCGACTCCTCTGAAAGAGTCAGCAGAGCGGGAACGCTCTCATCTTTAAGTATCTCAAACTTGACTTCCAGCTTTACGTCGCCTACCGCATCCTTAAATAGGGTAGTAAGCGCCTCGTTTTCGACGGCAACACCGTCACCCTTAAGAATATCGGCAACGTTTGAATCGATCCTCTTATATTTAACTTCACCGTCGTTCATCTCACACATACCGATAAACTGGGTATCAAGCTGATGAGAAAGGAAAGCGATTTTAATTCCTTCCGCTTCAAGCATAGAAATATATTGTGCTTGAAGTGATTTATCAGTAGCGTAATATATCTCGCCCTTGTGCTTTTCCTCGCAATCCTTGAGATACTCCTCAACGGTCATGAAGCTGCCGTCGGTAAGCTCAAGCAGATAGCACTTTTTAACTCTGTCGTAGAACTTTTTATCACGAAGAGCGGCGTATTCGAAGAATATCTTAAGCTCACTCCATATCTCCTGATACTTTTCGCGGTCGTTATTGCAGAGAGAGCATATCTTATCCGCAACCTTCTTTACGATGTGAGCAGAGACCTTCTTAACGTAAGCATTGTCCTGGAGATAGCTTCTTGAAACGTTAAGAGGCAGCTCGGGACAATCGAGAACACCCTTGAGCATAAGCAAAAAGTCGGGAATAACTTCTTTTATATCGTCAGCAACGAACACCTGATTATAGAAAAGCTTGACCTGACCTTCGTATGACTCATATTCGTTCAAACGGGAGGGGAAATAGAGGATACCCTTGAAATTAAGGGGATAATCGGCATTGATATGAATCTGGAAAAGAGGCTTTTTGAAATCGCGGAACACCTTTCTGTAAAAATCGCCGTATTCCTCGTCGGTGCAATCAGAAGCATTCTTGAGCCAAAGCGGAGCGGTTTCATTGATTGGTTTTTCGTCGTCAGCGTCTGAATCCTTGCCCTCAACCGAGAAGAAGATATCAACAGACATAAAGGAGCAATACTTATCCAATATATCCCTGATCTTGTTCTCTTCAAGATAATCCGCTTCGTCCTCGGAAATGTGCATAATAACGTCGGTACCGTGTCCGTCTCTTTCACAGTCCTCGATCTCATATTCGCCCGCACCGTTGCATACCCAGCGAGTAGCCTTGTCCTCGGTGAAGGATCTGGTAACCACCTCAACGGTATCCGAAACCATAAAAGAAGAATAGAAGCCGAGACCGAAGTGACCGATTATTCCGTTGTTCTGGTTGTTTTCGTCATACTTCTGAATAAAATCAAAAGCTCCGGAAAGTGCGATAGAGCAGATATATTTTTCAAGCTCTTCAAGAGTCATACCTATACCGTTATCGGAAACGGTAAGGGTCTTTGCCTCTTTATCGAGTACGACCTTAACGCAATAGGTCTCGTCACCTCCGTCGTACTGACCGAGAGAGGAAAGACGGCGCAGCTTTGTTACGGCATCGGTAGCGTTGGAAACTATCTCACGAAGAAAAATATCCTTTTCTGAATAAAGCCATTTTTTAATAATGGGGAATATGTGTGCGGTCTCAACCGAGATCCCGCCTTTTTTTATATTGTTTTCGCTCATTTTTACACCTCAATACAATAATATTCCTTATAATTATAAACCTTTTTTATAAAAAAGTCAAGAGGATAGCGGCGTGGAGAAATAAAGTTTTTAATTTATTTAAAAAATTCATCATATTCACAGATTAATAACATATGAGTTGTATAATTAAAACATATTTGCACCGTATTGGAGGGTAAAATGGCAGTAAACGTTGCGGCATACGCTAAGATCAACCTTTTTTTAGATATAGAATCGTTGAGAGATAACGGATATCATAATATCGTCAGCATTATGCAGCTTGTAGATCTGCACGACGACGTTGAGGTATCGTTTGCTCCCTCAAACGAGAAAACAATAAACGTTTTTTGTGAAAACACCGCTATTCCTTGTGACAAAAGCAACCTCGTATATAAGGCTGCCGATCTTTTTCCCACCATCGGAAATATCAACGTAACAATAACTAAGCGAATACCCATTTCCGCAGGTCTTGCGGGCGGAAGCGCAGACGCCGCCGCAACGCTTATCGCTCTTAATAAGCTTACGGGAGAAGCAATGTCAACGGAGGAGCTTTGTTCCCTCGGTGCCCGTCTTGGTGCCGACGTTCCTTTCTGCATAAAGGGAGGCGCTTGTCTGGTAAAGGGAATCGGAGAAATACTGACTCCGGTTGCTTCAATGCCGAAATTCCCCATAATTATTGCAAAAAAAGGCGAGGGAATGTCTACCCCCGCAGCGTATAAAGCGCTTGACGTCAAGTTTAATAATTTTTTGAATTATTCACCCAATTTGAATTTTTATGATATATTGTTTTCTCCCTCAGCACGCCTCGATGCGGAAAGCTTTTGCCGCGGTCTTTTTAACGTTTTTGAAACCGTGGTAGAACCACAAAGACCGTCGGTTACCGAGCTTAAGAAGATTATGAAAGATCATAATGCCAAGGGAGCAATTATGAGCGGAAGCGGCACTTCGGTTTTCGGCATATTTGAAAACGAAGCAGATGCCGTAAACGCGCTTGAAAAACTTAAAGCAACAGGCGCAGATGCCCACCTTTGTTATCCTCTGTAATTAAAATAAAAACAATATCCGCACCTGCAAAAACAGATGCGGATGATGTTATTAATTGCTATCTCAGGTGTGAGACTCAAGGTAATCGACAACGTCACCAACGGTGATGAAGCCGTGAAGATCCTCGTCTTCGATGGTAAGGTCGAACTTCTCCTCGCAGAGCATAACAAGGTCTGCAAGCTCTATGGAGTTAATGCCGAGATCGGAAGCAAGCTCAGCGTCGGGAGTAATTACGTCTTCCTTAACCTGAAGCTCTTCCATAAGAATCTTTTTGAGTGTTTCAAACATATCAAAATCTCCAATCCGTCGATAAACGACATATATTGACTCTATTATATATATTTTTTGTGGTTTTGTCAAGCAAATATTGAAAAATTTGTATTCTTATATAAAAAAACGATCGGAAAAGCATATTATTAGTATTTAAACTACACGAAAGAGGTGATCAAAATAAACGTTTTTCATAAAAGACCTTTGTTTTTATCATGCTCGATCTTTTTGACTCTTTCGGTCGTAGGTTTTTTTATCGGTGGAGAAATTAAGCTTATTCTTATTTCTGTAGCTTTGCTCACGGCATCGGTTTTCGCGCTCTTCAGATTCGTAATCAAGAAAATATCTCCATACGTATTTTTAACCGCGATCCTTTCCGCTTCTATGGCAGTCACAGCTCTCACCGCCTCATATCTGTATTTTGACTTCAAGGCTAAATCAATTGAAAAATATTACGGTGATTATCACGACGTAGAGGCAATAATAATATCCGAAAGGTACAGCGGTGACACGCTTTCGGGTTACTATATTACGGTTACGAGTATTGACGGAAAAACTACCTACCATAAAGCAACGCTGTCATGCCAATATCCTTCGGACTTCTCCGAAGGCGAAAAGATAAGCGCGCGAGTCTTTGGAAGCGGTTTTGAAGATAGCGTCGGAAGCTATAACGAAAAGCGCGCAATGTTTTCCGACGGAGTATTTATAGATTATTTATCCGAGTCCGTCGATAGAATGGAAATAATAGAAGAAAAGGTCTTTCTTCCGAGTATTTTCTTTAAGGATCTGAACGGCAAGATCGAATCGGTATTTAAAGACAATATGAACGAAAGCACCGCCGCTATGTGCTCAGCCTTATTTCTCGGGAATCGCGACGGTCTTTCCGAAACCGTAACAAGAGACTTCAATCGCGCGGGCGCAGCTCATATTCTCGCTCTCAGCGGTATGCATATGAGCATCATTATGGGATTTTTGATGCTTTTCTTGAAACGTTTGCGAGTAGAGCGCAAAATAATAGCGGTAATTCTTTCGTTCTGCGCGGTTTTCTATCTTTTGCTTACGGGATTTCAAATATCCGCCGCCCGATCGGTAATAATGCTGCTTTGCGTTTACGCTTCGTGGCTTTTGAGCCGTAATCCCGACCCCTTAACCTCACTTATGGTTGCGGCAACACTGCTCATGATTATCTTTCCCGGTTCGGTCATAGATGCAGCGTATTGGATGTCGTTTGCGGCAACGCTGGGGATATTGGTTTATATGAAACCCTTTACCGATTATATGGGCAAGCTTTTGTCACCCTATAATATGCCTAAATCAGTTAAAAGGCTTTTATTAAAACTATCGTCCTTAATAGCGGTCACGCTTTTTGCCACCGTTCCTCTAATCATAGTACTATGTATATTTATCAAGCAATATTCGTTCTATTCAATTATTTCTTCAATTGTTCTCGGATTTCCAACCGCAGCAATCATTTTGCTGTCACTTTTGTTCCTTGTTTTATCGGAATTGTGGCCCGTGTCGGGAATACTTGCTAACGCAATCGGTATTCTTACCGACTTTATGACGTCTTTCTGCGAGAGACTTTCGGATACGGAAAACGCCGTGATCTCTCTGAATTATCCTTTCATAATCATAATAGCCGTGATCATGGGCGCCGCCTTACTGTTTTCCTTTGCTTCAAAAACACGAAATCTGTTTATTTCACTTATTCCTTACGCTTTTTCGGTAATTCTGCTCGTCTGTGCCATCTCGCTTTATAACGGCTCAATGCAAGGAAAAATTAAGGTGACTTATATAAACGGTTCGTCAGTATCGGATATGTTGCTTCTGACAGATAACGTCGGGCACGCGGTGATCTGCGATATCGGTGACAGCGGCAGGTCATCTTATTACGACGCCGTAAGCTCCATGTATTATTCACGCGCAACGGAGATAGACGCGGTAATAGTAGCCAAATACTCCAATAATCAACGAAACGCTTATCATTATTTGTTTGCAGAAGAAAAGGTAAGAAAGCTTTGGCTGCCGTATCCTCAGAATAAGGACGATTATTATTCCATGGCGGCTTTGAAAAAGGTAGCGGAGCAATACGGTGTTGACGTATCGGTATACCATTTCGATGAAGATCTGAGAGTATTTGAAAATTCTTTTATAAACGTTAACGGATACAGTATTGACCGATCCCAACGACCGATACTGACGGTTGGAATTATCACCAAAAACGATCGTTTTACTTATTGCTCGCCCGCCTTCAACGAATGCGCCGAGGCGGAAGATATAAATTACGATCTTGAAAGATCAGACTTCGTTATTTTCGGAAACTACGGTCCCAAGATCAAAATTCCGTATAGCATTAACGATAACGACAGAAACGAAGTAATTTCTTTCAGTGATGAAGTATTAGCTGCTTATTATTCTGAAAACGGTAATACCCAAGTCAAATACGCTCTGGTTGAAGACATGTGCGAAATATTATTGGATGAATAAACAAGAGGGATTTCCAAAAATGAAAATTACAAAATACTCACTTGAAAATAGTAAGAATGTAAACATTAAGCTTGCGGTAGTATCCGATCTGCACGCAAGGCCTTACAAAAAGGTACTTGAGGCGCTGAAAAAAATCGCGCCCGACATAATACTTTTGCCGGGTGACATTGTTGAAATAGCGGCAGAGTATATGGATAAAAGAAATCAGAACGGACTTGAATTTCTTGAGTCGGCATCGAAGATAGCCCCCTGCTATTATTGCTACGGAAACCACGAGATATTTTATTCTCACGCGAAATTCGGTCACCCCCAAACACCGGATAAAATCCTTGGCGAAGCTTATCTTGAAAGAATAAAAGCTTCGGGAATCAATATTATCAATGATTCTTATGCGACGGTAGATCTACACGGCGGAAACACGCTTTTGGTTGGAGGTCTGGTATGCGGAAGAGATATGGATCCCGCGCTTGAAGCCCCCGTGCCCGATCTTGAATTCTTATCTGATTTTAACGGTCTTAACGGTTTTAAGATCCTACTTTGCCACTATCCCCATTATTTTGAAAAATATCTAAAAGATAAAAATTTCGATCTTGTCTTTTCGGGTCACGCTCACGGCGGTCAGTGGAGAGTTTTTGGCAGAGGAGTATACGCGCCGCATCAAGGTCTTTTCCCCAAATATACGTCGGGGATTCACGACGGCAAACATATTATCAGCCGCGGAGCCGCAAATAACGTAAAGCCTATCCCTCGTTTCTTCAATGGCTGCGAGGTGCTTGAAATACAAATAACGACACAAAGTCAAAAATAAGAAAATCGGAAATCGGTATTACCGATTTCCGCTCAGACTGTCGAAAAAGTCGCTCTACCGCAAGTGAACCAATAGCAAAAAACAATAAGCAATATGTAAATAAAAAAATCTGACAAGGAAAAGCGCAAGGC
>JAZMZI010000020.1:0-7392 GCA_045585895.1 Eubacteriales bacterium | reverse complement strand
AGCTAATAAAAGGATCAACAATGTTGATTTGAGTAGTTTTTATTTGGTTGAGGATGTGATTGCAGACTTTCACAAAAAGGGCAGCTATGACGCCGACGGCGGTTCGGGAAAGAATTACGTTTACACGTTTCGCGATTACGGCGAATATACAATACATAAAAGCGCTTATCCAACTATCGAAATACCATTGCACAAAGAGAAGGACGTTGACCATTTATCCATTGAAAAAATGTGCATTGAGTCCTGCGAAAAGGGTGATATATTTTATTTGCTGATCGTAAAGGAAAAAGATCGTGCAAAGATCATAAAATGTTTTCCCAAGTATCATTTTGATATTGAGCAAGATGATTTTGATTATATACACGGTAAATATTATTGCCGAAAACAGGCGGCATCGTGAGGAAACTTCTCCCGCGATTGACTAACCGCCTATTTTATGCTACAATAAACTCGGAAAGGCGGTGTGGATATGAAACGATTTATTAAGCAAATTGCTTTTGGCTTGTTTACAATGATAATTTTATCAATTTTTACGTCTTGTGTTTACAATCCTCCAAAGGGGTATGCCAAAAAGCATCACACGCGCGATGAAATTTTGGAATTTGCCCGTTCCATTGATCCCAACGCAACGGTAAGTGAAACCTACACAGATACTCAAATTGACGATTGGGACCGCAACTTCAGAGAATGGGATGCCGTTATAAACGGTATTGAGTGTCACGTTTCCAGTGTTGGCGATATGGTTTGGAATAGCGGATTTCTTGCCGGGGAATTTGCAAGGCAGTATTATGTGATTGACACGGATTATGATTATCTTGTCTTACAAAAAATCGTGTCAGAAAAGCAGCCTGATTGGGAAATGGAATACACGGACATTGGTAGCATCTATAATTGGAATAATTTGTTAAGCGTTAAAACTCCGTATGAGGAGAATAGAGAGTTATCTGCCGACGAATTGGAGATTGCTTGGGAAAACGCATTCGAAATATATTTGGAATATACATCACTTCCTGTCAGGAAAGAAGCTTGGTTTCCGGTAAGTATTCCTGTTTTGGTTTCGAACTCCAATGGTGAAAATGAATATATAACTTATAGCATTTTAGTCATGAAAGATTTTAGTGAAGAAGGAAAGGCTGAATTCTTCCAAAAATATAAAGAGGCTTGGGATTTAATGGATTCCAATTTGCCGATAAAAGAATAATTTGTGTGGCATCTTTTTTGTCAACACGAGCCAAAAAATTAAGCAACCCAATCGGGTTGCTTAATTTTTTATCCAAGCCGACGAAGGAGGCTTGGTATGTAATCAACGCGCTCGCGCGTTGTATGTAATTGCGACGGAGTCGCGTATGGCATCACGCGCAAGCGTGCATATTCGTCGGCTTGATAACATACAACACTTCGTGTTGATTCCATACAGCCCTTACGGGCTGAGGACATACCGCCTGCGGCGGATTTCATCCACGGCTACGCCGTGATTTGGATGCGAAGGACGCGAAAGGAGAACGAAATGGCAAAAAATCTCTTACTTGAATATTCAGAAGAACTTGCCACAAAGTGCGAACTACTTTGTAAATCTATCAGCGGAAATTCCAACACCGTTTTTCAGCTTCGCAAATCCTCGTCGAGTGTGTTTGCTAATATTACCGAGGCGCAGTATCCTCAAAGCCTTGCCGATATGATCTCCAAATTCAAGATTGCAAGAAAAGAGTGCGCCGAAACGGAAAGCTGGCTCAAATTGCTTTATAACACAAAAACAATAGATGAAGAAACCTTCAAAACCTATCGCAACCTCTGTGGCAGAATACAGAAAATAATTTACGGTTATATTCCTCTTGACAAATAACCGCGTTTGTGGTAGAATACTGTTGTATGAAATCAATATCACTCAAAGGAAGTCTTATTATGTATCCGATTTTGCACGGTATATTTCAGGATCAAAAGGGCGGCGACGTTTTTAACTGCTTCGGCCCATGGCATTTCTTTTATATTTTTCTCGCTGCCGCAGCCATAGTCCTCCTGCTTTTTTTCTATAATAAAAAAGATCGCTCAACGAAAGACGGAGTGCTTAAGGTTCTGGTCGGCATAGTGTTGGGACTGTATATTTTGGATATATTCCTTATGCCCTTTGCGTACGGGGAGATCGATATCGACAAGCTCCCGTTCCACGCTTGCACTTCAATGTGCTTGATGTCGTTTTTGAGCAATCACGTCGGTTTTTTGAAAAAATACCGCGTATATTTTGCAATGCTCGGCTGTCTTTCCAATCTTATGTATCTCTGCTATCCCTCGGGAGTTATGTCGTACGAGATACACCCCCTGTCCTACAGGGCGGTACAGACGCTCCTGTTCCACGGAACCATGGCGGTTTACGGTATATTGACTATGGTGTGGAGTCAGGACGATATAAGATTTAAGTATTGGTACCGTCCACTTGCCATTCTGGGCGGACTGACCGTCTGGGCGATACTGGGAAACGGACTTTACAGCGGCGCGGCAGAGGATTACAGCCACGATTTCAATTGGTTTTTCGTGAAATCCGATCCCTTCGGCATCATTCCCGAGGATATCGCGCTTTATATCTGCCCGTGGCTCAATATTGCGGCGTTCTTTGCGCTTGAAATGATAATTTTCGGAATATTTACGGGAGTCAGGAGAGCGAAAGAAAAGAAAACGGCAAGAATCGAGACCGCCGCGTGACGGTTGATAAATATTATAATGCGCGAAGGACACCCTCGGGTGTCCTTCGCGCGTTTAAATTTTGATTTGTCAGGGGAGACGCGAGCCTCCGGCGGACTACTTTCTTTGAGAAGAAAGTAGGCAAAGAAACTTTCCAAAAGAAGGGGGTTCTCTTAGGGTGGCGCAGGATTTTTCGCTCCTTCGGAGCTAAAAAAATTCCCCACTGTCACATCCCCTTGAAAGGGTGTTAAACCCCA
This sequence comes from Eubacteriales bacterium, assembly GCA_045585895.1. Lineage (GTDB taxonomy): Bacteria > Bacillota > Clostridia > Oscillospirales > CAG-272 > SVTX01. The sequence goes on along the minus strand of JAZMZI010000020.1, from coordinate 4,459 downwards.
ATTTAAAAGCACCTCGTGAGAGGTGCTTTTTGTTATAAAATCACTGTTTTCTTCTGCCGAAAAGCGAGAGAATACCGTATGCAAAAATATCCGTTGCGGCGATGGTCGCGCCGACGGGAGTTTCGAGCAAAATAGAGAGAAGTGAGCCAAAGACGGCACAGATCACGGCGATCACGCCCGATACGATAAGGGTCAGCTTAAAGCTTTTACAGATCTTCATAGCCGACATAGCGGGGAATACTATCAGCGCCGAGATAAGCAATGCTCCCGCAAGCTTCATTCCTATGACGATGACTATGGCGGTGACTACGGCAATTCCGAGATTGTATAAGTCGGTTTTGGTTCCCGTTGCCTTGGCAAAGGATTCGTCAAAGCCGATAGAGAAGAGCTTGTAGAAGAAAATTACGGTCAGCGCGACCAGCAAGGCGGTTACCGCCGCTGTAAATATAAGCTCGTTCGTGTCGATGGAAAGGATCGCTGACGAGCCGAAAAGCGCAGTGCAAACGTCGCCTCCGAGGTTTGAAGCTCCGCCGCCCGCGTCAAGAACGAGATAGCCCAAGGCTAAAGCCCCGGCGGATATCACCGCTATCATCGCGTCGCCCATAACGCGACGTTTTTGACCCGTTTTCAGAATAAAAATTGCGGCTATGACCGTTATGGGAAGGGTGAGACCGAAATCAAACACGCCGAGAGCTGCGGCTACGGCGGCACTGCCGAACGCAACGTGGGAAAGTCCGTCGCCGATAAGAGAGAAGCGGCGGAGGACTAAGACTACGCCGAGAAGCGCTGCGCAGAGCGATATCAGAACCGAGACGATGATCGCGTTTCTGACGAAAGCGTAGTTTGAAAGATAATCGGGGACGTTTTGTAATCGCTCGAGGATCGGATGGATAATTGATATCGAGGCAAGCAGTGTCATAGCTTTTCACCTCCGTTATATCTGAATCCGCCTTCACCGTAAGGCTTGGGAGCGTCGTTTTCTTCGTTGCCGACAAAGAGAAAGGCTTGCGCCTCGGGCAGCTTTTTGTATTCGTCGGTGTCGATAAACAGATATGAATCCTTGTTTATGCGGAGAATTTTCGTGGAATATTTCAGCGCCGCGCACACGTCGTGGGTGACGCAGATGATAGTCATACCGCTCTTGTTCAGGTCTTCCATAAGCGCGTAGACGTCGGCGGTGGCGGCGCGGTCGAGTCCCGTGGTAGGCTCGTCCAATACGAATAGCTTTTCAGCGGCGCAGAGCGCGCGGGCAAAGAGAACTCTCTGCTTTTGTCCACCCGAAAGCTCTTTGAAGGAACGTTTGGATAGAGCGGTTATACCAAGCTTTTCCATAGCGGAAAAGGCAATCTGCTTTGAGTTTTTTGGGAGAAAGGGGGATCTTCGGCTTTTCGTAAGACATCCCGAAAGCACCACCTCGTTGACCGTAGCGGGGAAATCCGCCTCTATGTGAGAGAACTGAGGGAGAAATCCGATCTGATCGTTTTTTACGTCAAGGTACGATATTTTTCCGCCTGAGGGCTTGTTAAGACCGAGGATAGCGCCGATGAGCGAAGATTTTCCCGATCCGTTTTCGCCAATGATGCATACGTAGTCGCCGCGGCGGATATCAAAGGAAAGGGAGCTTATAACGGGTTTCCCGTCGTAAGAAAGAGAAAGATCTTCCGCTTTTATAAGAGTTTTGGAATCGGACTTGTTGCCCATGGCGTCCGAATAAGATAATTTTACCCCTTGTTTTTTGTTATAATGCCCGAATGCGCCCTTTGGAGGGATCTTTGGACTGTGAGCGGTAGTGTTTTTGCTCTTTTTTGAAAAGAAGGACATTTCAGCCTCCGAAAAATGAGAAATCGATTTCTTGATAATATATTATTTTATCACAGTTTCATACGTTTGTCAAATGGAATTTTGGAAATGATAACGACAAATCAAAATTTAAACATCTTCGCTGATTCACAAAAAGCGGGAAGAAATCTTTTCAAAATCTATTGCAAGAAAAGCTTAAATGTGATATAATTAAAAAAATGTGATTTTTTCCGAAAGGCAATAAAATGAAAACAAGAATAGGTATTTTTGGATACGGAAATTTGGGACGCGGCGTTGAAAACGCTATCCGTCAGAACGATGACATGACCCTTGCGGCGGTCTTTACCAGAAGAGCGCCCGAGAGCCTTAAGATAGCCACCGAGGGCGCTGAGGTCGTTCACGCCTTCGAGGTCGAAAAATATAAAAACGATATTGACGTTATGATAATCTGCGGCGGCAGCGCGACCGATCTCCCCGAGCAGACCCCAGCTCTGGCAAAGCATTTCAACGTAGTTGACAGCTTCGATACCCACGCGAAGATACCGCAGCATTTCGCGGCGGTCGACGCGGCGGCAAAGGCGGGCGGCAAAGTTGCTATGATCTCGGTGGGCTGGGATCCCGGTATGTTCTCGGTAAACCGTCTTATGGCGGGCGCTATCCTTCCCGACGGCAGAGACTATACCTTCTGGGGAAAGGGCGTAAGTCAGGGTCATTCCGACGCTATCCGCAGAGTTGAGGGAGTGAAGGACGGCAAGCAGTACACGATCCCCGTGGATGCCGCGCTTGACGCGGTAAGAAGCGGCTCTTGTCCCGAGCTTACTACGAGAGAAAAGCATATAAGAGAGTGCTTCGTGGTAGCTGAAGAAGGTGCCGACAAGGCAAGAATTGAAAAAGAGATCAAAGAAATGCCCAATTATTTTGCAGACTACGACACCACCGTTCATTTCATCGCTATGGAAGAATTGAAGCGAGACCATAGCGGCATCCCCCACGGCGGCTTCGTCATCCGCACGGGCAAGACGGGAAAAGAGCTTGAGAATAATCACGTTATCGAATATAGCCTGAAGCTTGACTCCAACCCCGAATTTACCGCGTCGGTCATCGTTGCGTACGCAAGAGCCGTGGCAAGAATGGCAAAAGAGGGAACGACGGGCTGCAAGACCGTATTCGACGTTCCTCCCGCATACCTTTCCGCTAAGTCTTACGAAGATATTATCAAAGGATTGCTTTAACGGCTGAAAGGATACTGAAAATGGAACCTATTACTGTCATAACTCTTATAATATCGATGTCGGCGTGCCTCGCCGCTTACGTATTCAAAAAGATCTATTCGGGTAAAAGCTCGGGTGGAATGACAGGCGTTTACGTTTACAGTGCGCTCGGCTGTATCGTCTCGGCTCTCGTGCTTTTGGCTTGGGGCGGACTTGACGGCTTTTCGACCTTTACCGTCTTTCTCGGTATTCTTTTCGGAATTGCCGTATCTCTGCAGGAGATATTTGTGATAAAAGCCTTTCGCTCGGGGCCTATGGCGTTTACTATGGTCATAGTCTCTTGCTCCACCGTGTTTACCGCGCTTTCGGGCTTCTTCTTCTTTGAGGAGCAGATCGGTATTTTCCAGATCGTCGGTATCGCTTTTATGGTCGCAAGCTTTGTTTTCGCCACCGAAAAGAAGGAAGGCGAGAAAAAGGGCGGATTTATATGGTTGCTCTTCTCGTTCTTAGCGTTTGCCTGCGCGGGTGCCGTCGGGTTTATGCAGAAGACCCACCAGACCAGCGAATTACATAAAGGAGAGATCAACAGCTTTTTGATACTGTCCTTCGTGGTTTCCTTTGTTTTCTCGGTGGTTTTGGCGCTGATCTCCATGAAGAAAGAGGGTCAGAGCCTTATCGAAAAGAAAAACGGAAGGGTCTATTGGCTCGTTCTCGGCATAATGGTGGCAAGCGGCATCTGCGTCGCGGCTAACCACAAGTTCAATCTTGCGCTTTCGGGCGAGATACCCAGCGCGATCTTTTTCCCCGTAGTCAACGGCGGAAATCTTGTGCTTACCACTCTCGCGGCGCTTATCGTTTTCAAGGAAAAGCTGACGAAAAAGCAGTGGATAGGCGTAGGACTCGGAATCGCGTCGGTGCTTTTCCTCTGTATGCCTACCGAGTGGATTTTCAGCTTTTCGCTTAAGGATATTTTTGCCGAGTCCTGGAGCTACAAGGCATTTATAAACGGACTTGGCTGATAGCTTTGGAATTAAAGAATTGCAATTTAATAGTGATTATATTTTATCACGCGCGGAGGATAGTGCATCTTTTGCGCGTGATTGTGTATTGTTTTGAAGAATACTTCGTGTATAATTATGTTAGCGGATGTTATTCAAATTTTGATTTATCGGTTAGTTGGACGACACCCTAAATCGTAGGGGCGGTCAGCGCAGAACCCCCAAAGCTCGGCTACGCTCGCTTCGGGGAACCCCACGCGTGCCCGCCATGGCGAACATTCAATAATAACGTTCACGGGGCGTCGAGGACGTCGCCCCCTACAATTCGTTGAATGTGTATTTCCTTACCGTGAAACGATTTTTAATCGATTCATCTGTAGGGGGCGACGTCCTCGACGCCCCGTAAACGAACGATTTAATTCGATTGAACGGGCGGCCGATGACCGCCCC
>JAZMZI010000019.1:0-14008 GCA_045585895.1 Eubacteriales bacterium | reverse complement strand
GGAGGTATAATTAATTATGGCAAAGAAAATAATGGGTTATATCAAGTTGCAGCTTCCCGCAGGAAAGGCTACTCCTCAGCCTCCCGTAGGTCCCGCACTTGGTCAGTACGGTGTTGCAATTCCCGTATTTACAAAAGAGTTCAATGAAAGAACAAAGAACGATATGGGTCTTATCATCCCTGTCGTTATCACAGTTTACGCAGACCGTTCCTTCACATTTATCACAAAGACTCCCCCTGCAGCAGTTCTTATCAAGAAGGCAGCAGGAATCGAGACTGCATCCGGCAAGCCTAACAAGGAAAAGGTCGCAAAGATCACTTCCGAGCAGGTAAGAAAGATCGCAGAAACAAAGATGCCCGACCTCAACGCAGGTTCCATCGAGGCTGCAATGAGCATGGTTGCAGGTACAGCACGCTCTATGGGCGTTGTTGTTGAAGACTGATAGGAGGTAAGTAGAAATGGGAAAGAAATATATTGACAGCGTAAAGCTCGTTGAAAAGAACAGACTCTACGATCCTTCCGAGGCTCTTGGTCTTGTTTGCCAGACTTCCAAGGCGAAGTTTGATGAAACTATTGAAGTACACGTTCGTCTCGGCGTTGACTCCCGTCACGCAGACCAGCAGGTCAGAGGCGCTGTCGTTCTCCCCAACGGAACAGGTAAGAGCGTAAAGGTTCTCGTTTTCGCAAAGGGTGACAACGTTCAGAAGGCTCTCGACGCAGGCGCAGATTACGCAGGCGGTCTTGAATATGCTGAAAAGATCCAGCAGGAAAACTGGTTCGATTTCGACGTAGTTATCGCATCCCCCGATATGATGGGTGTTATCGGTCGTCTCGGTAAGGTTCTCGGTCCTAAGGGACTTATGCCTTCTCCTAAGGCAGGTACCGTTACTCCCGACGTTGCAAAGGCTGTAACTGAGGCTAAGGCAGGTAAGATCGAGTACAGACTTGATAAGACCAACATCATCCACTGCCCCATCGGTAAGGCATCCTTCGGTGAGGCTAAGCTTCAGGAGAACTTTGATACTCTTCTTGGTGCTATTATCAAGGCAAAGCCCGCTGCTGCAAAGGGTCAGTACATTAAGAGCTGCACTGTTGCTTCCACCATGGGCCCCGGTATCAAGATCAATCAGGCTAAGCTCGGTTAATCGATAATATTTTAATAAAAAATGAGAAGATTTTTTAATCTTCTCATTTTTTATTTTCATTTTACATATATGAAATACCTTTATTTTCTACTTTTACCGGTAAATAATGAACTTAAACGTCACACTAAAATGTTAAAAAAATGTAAATTTTAAAAATCCTTTATAATATAAGGATTTTTTTTATATTTTAATACTGATCGTTACTTGAAAAAGAGAGAAAAATGTGATATAATTGTGATATATATTATTATATTATTTATATTAATTATAATATATGGGCAATATTAAAAAGAAAGGATCTTTTTATGGATTACTTAAAGGAAATAAATGAGATCTGGGCTTTGGTTCAGGACCTTATGAAGAAAAACCTAAGCTCTACCGCTATGAATCTTTGGTTCGGAGACCTTGAAATAGTTTCTTTTTCGGGAACTACGATCACAATGGAAACCACTTCCGAATTTAAAATGAAAATAATTAAAGAAAAATACGTTGCCCAGCTTGAGGAGATATTCAGTGATTCTATGGGCTTCGACGTAAAGATCATAGTTGTATCCAAAAATCCGTCTGTAAGCGTTGAAAAGATCCGCAACCAGATCACGGGCGAGGATCTTATGCCCGAAAGAGATAAGAGAGAGGATAACACTTTCGTTCCTCCCATAATAGGCTCTACGATGCCTGCAGTAAACTTTGAATATACCTTCGATAACTTTATCGTCGGAAGCTCCAATAAGTTTGCTCACGCCGCTTGTATCGCCGTTGCAGACCGTCCCGCTCAGGATTATAACCCACTTTTTATCTACGGACCAAGCGGTCTCGGTAAAACTCACTTGCTTTATGCGGTCACAAACGAAATCAAGATAAAAAATCCTTTTGCAAATATTATATACATCAAAGGTGAAGATTTTACAAATCAGATGATCGAGAGCCTTGCCAAAAAGTCTATCTCAAAATTCAGAGATAAATACAGAACCTGCGACGTTCTGCTTATCGACGATATTCAGTTTATCGCAGGTAAGGAATCTACGCAAGAAGAGTTTTTCCATACCTTCAACGCTCTTTACGAAGAAGGTAAACAGATAATTCTGACCTCCGATCGTCCTCCCAAGGATATCAAAACTCTTGAGGACAGACTTAAAACGAGGTTTGAATGGGGACTTATAGCAGACATCCAGCCGCCGGATCTTGAATTGAGAATAGCGATCTTTAAAAATAAGATCTCTCAGGCGGGAATTACGGTCTCTGACGAGATAATTACATATCTTGCGGAAAATCTCCGTACTCACATCCGTCAGATCGAGGGAGCTGTTAAAAAGCTCGTAGCCATCAAATTCCTTGAAGGCAACGAAATAACCCTTGACAGAGCCAAGAGTATTATGACGGAGCTTTTGGGCGGAGCTGAGCCGGTTGGAGTTACCGTAGACAAGATATTTGCCGCTATCGAGAAAAAATACGACGTAAGCAAATCCGAACTTGTAGGAAAATCGAGAGTAAAGGACGTGGCACAAGCAAGACACGTTGCAATATATCTTATAAGAACGATCACCGAAATGTCACTTCCGAATATCGGAAAGCTTTTCAACAGAGACCACTCTACCGTAATTTCTTCTATCGATGCGATAGAAAAAAAGATCGCGTCCTCACCCGCAGTTGAGATCGAGATCAACGAGCTGATAAAAGAAATTAAGGAATAATGGGTTTTCAACATACTTTTGTCCTTTAAAACTCTTTTAAAACAAGGATATTACATTATTATCCACTTTTCAACAGCGTTTACTTGACGTGGAAAACTTAAATTTTAAAATAAAAACCGTAAAAGTAATTTTTAATGCTTGAACCAAGATTTAAAACGTTGATTTTCTTTGATTAAAAAAAGATATCGGAAGATTTAAAGTAAATAATCTACTTTTCGGTGTGGATAAAAAATCCTTGTAAAAAAAGAGAAACGGTTACTTTTCCACAATTTGGCGACCTATACTACTGATACTAATATATTCTATCAATCATTCAGTCGTTCTTTCTATCGCGTGCGCGAGAAGATCGGCAAACAGGAGGTTTTTTATGAAGATCACATTTAACAGACAGGAAATAAGCAACAAGCTTTCTCCCCTTATGAGCGTAGTTTCGGGTAAGAGCACTCTTACCGCGGTTGAAGGTATCCTTATCGAGGCAAATTCAAGTGACAGTTGTACTCTCACTGCATTTGATCTTGAAAAGGGAATGAAGATCAGTGTTGATTGTGAAGTTGAAGAACAGGGTTCTTACATAATCAACGCGCAGAAGTTCAATCAGACGCTTCGCGTTATGGACGGTGAGGAAATAACTCTTACCGTTGATGAAAAGCTCGGCGTTCTTTTCGAGTGCGGAAAAAGCTCTCACAGAACCGGAGCGCTTAAGGCATCCGATTTCCCCGAGATCCCCGATCTTATTTCCGAAAAGGGATTCGTTATCAATCAAGCTCAACTTAAAACGATGCTTTCGAAGGTTTCTTACGCAATGGGTGTAAACGAGCCCAGACCTGTTCTTAACGGTTGTTTTATCAAGACGAGTGAGGATGAGATCAACACTGTGTCATGCGACGGCTTTAAGCTTGCGGTATGTACTGCGGAATCCGAGCTTAAAAAGCTTGAAAATTCCTCAAGAGGAGTTGATTATTCCTTTATAGTTCCCGTTAAGTCCGTAAACGAGCTTACAAAGCTTCTTTCCGACGACGATGAGGATACCGTTACCGTATATATGAGCCATAAGAATATGGTAGTTGCATTCGACGACCTTACATTTTTTACAAGGCTTATCGTAGGTGAATTCGTAAATTACAACAGCATTATTATCAAGAATCACAAGATCGAAGTAAAGGCTGAAAAGCAGAGACTTTTGGCAGCTCTTGAAAAGGCTTCTCTTATCACCGAGGAAAGAATTGCGGGCAGCGTTCGTTCTCACGTAAGAGTTGAAGTCTGCGACGACGTTATGAAGGTATCCGCAGTATCCTCCGCGGGCAGTATTTACGACGAATTCAACGTTGAGCACAGCGGCGACGATATTTCAATCGCATTCAATAACAGATTCCTTATAGACAGCGTAAGAGCCTGCAGAAGCGACGTAGTTAAGCTCTCTATGTCTTCTCCCCTTATGGGTATTAATATCGAGCCTTGCGACGAAGAAAGCGGCAGCGAGCTCTTTATGCTCCTTCCCGTAAGAACCAGAGATTAAGGAACGCGAGGAGAGGCGAAGAACGCGAAGGATGCGAAGGATGCGTTCCACCTTTTTTGAAAAAAAGGTGGAGCCAAAAAACTTCCACAAAAAAGATAAGATTAAATCCATTTGTTATTTGAAGTGGGTTTGATTTTAAACGAAGCGCATCTGCTATCGTGTTGCAAGTCGATTTAAATCGATCGTTGCGTGGCGACATCCTCGACGCCCCGTGAACGTTAATTTTCAGATACACAATTTTTGATAATAAAACAATTTTTTAAAAGTTTTTGGATTCTTAAACCTTTTTTCTAAAAAGGTTTAAGCCGCCGGAGGCAGGAATGTTTTGTCGTAATATATACGTTGAAAATTTCAGAAATATAGAATCGGCAAACGTTGAATTTTGCCAAGGCACGAACGTGCTTATCGGAGAGAATGCTCAAGGAAAGACCAATCTGCTGGAGGCTATATATATAACCGCTCTCGGCAAGAGCTTCAGGCAGGGTAACGACAAGGATACTATCAGATTCGGAGAAGAATACTGTTTTATCAAAAACGGCTACACCGACGATACGAGAGATATGGACATCTCTATGCGGATATTCTCCGACAGGCGCGCAAAAAGAGTAGAGCAAAACGGTTTGAGGGTAGCAAGGACATCGGAGATGGTCGGAAGCTTTAAGGTAGTTTTATTTTGTCCTGAGCATCTTTCGATCATAAAAGAAGGACCTCAGCTGCGGCGAAGCTTTCTTGACGTTGCGATCTCGCAGATAAGACCTCTTTATATGAGATCGCTTCAAAGGTACGCGACTATTCTCAAAGAGCGGAACGTGCTTATAAAAGACGCTGAAGAAAACAGAAGCGGTTTTGATTCTATGATCGATCTGTTTTCCGATCAGTTAGCAGAAGAAGCTGCGGTTATTACGGGATACAGAGTAAGATATATTGAAAAGCTTAAAAAATATGTGTCGGAATGTTTTGCCGATATGACGGGTGAAAGAGAGCTTCCCGAAATAGAGTATATTTCGTCCTGTAAGCTAAGTGAGGATGAATGCTTTGACGCAGACAAATGCCGCGAGGCGTACAGAAGTCTGTATCAGAGCCATCACGACCGCGAGATCGGCGCAGGAGCCACATTGTGGGGAATTCACAAGGATGATATGGAAATTTCTCTTAACGGCAACAGAGCGCGTATTTTCGCCTCACAGGGTCAGCAGAGATCGCTTTCTCTTGCTTTGAAGCTTGCGGAAGGCGAGATCATTAAGGACGAGTGCGGAGGAGATTATCCCGTATTTCTCTTTGACGACGTTCTGAGCGAACTTGACTTTGGCAGAAGACAATATCTTTTGTCAAATCTTAAGGGTAAGCAAGTGATACTTACCTGCTGTGAAAGTAATTCTGTAAACGCTGACAGAACGATCTCGGTCAAAAACGGTAAATTTGAGATAACATGAGGTAAAAAATGTACCTTCACGCAGGAAATAACAAAAATATAAGAGAAAAAGACATCCTTGGAATATTCGATATGGATAATTGCACCGTATCGGGTATAACGAGAAAGTTTTTGTCCGACGCAGAGAGAGAAAGTCTCGTGATATCGGCAAAGGACGAGATACCGAAATCCTTTATTCTTTATAAAGAAAACGGAAAATATATGATATGCTTTTCCCAGATCTCCACTACGGCACTTCTTGGAAGAACAGAAAACGATATATAAGCAATTTTTAACACAGCAAGGTCAATTTTGAAAGGAATGGATATAAAAATGTCTGAAGAGATCAAAAAGACGGTAGAAACGGAAGAGCAGCATTACGGCGAAAACGAGATACAAGTGCTTGAAGGACTTGAAGCGGTAAGAAAGAGACCCGGTATGTATATCGGTACTACCTCTATCCGCGGACTTCATCACCTCGTTTATGAGATCGTTGATAACTCTATCGACGAGGCACTGGCGGGATACTGCGATAAGATCACGGTAACGCTTAATTACGATAACAGTGTGACCGTAGAGGACAACGGACGAGGAATCCCTGCGGGAATTCACCCCAAGGAAGGAATACCTACGCCCGAGGTGGTTTATACCATTCTTCACGCGGGAGGAAAGTTCGGCGGCGGCGGATATAAGATCGCAGGCGGTCTCCACGGTGTTGGTGCGTCGGTCGTAAACGCCCTTTCTCTGTGGGTAGAGCTTGATGACTGCTACGAGGGTAAGAGATATACCGAAAGATTTGAAAGAGGCGTTGTAGCGAGAAAATTCGTCTGTGAGGGAGATTCTCCCGAGCGTCCTCACGGTGTAAAGGTAACCTTTAAGCCCGACCCCGAAATTTTCGAGGAGACGGTATTCGATTACGATACCCTTCTTAACCGTATGAGAGAACAGAGCTTCCTTAATGCGGGTATAAGAATAGTTCTTATAGATAACAGAGAAAACGAACCCGTTGTAAACGAGCTTTGCTTTGAAGGAGGTATCAAATCCTTCGTAAGTTATCTTACCGAGACCAGAAATAACGATCCCGTACATCCCGACGTTATCTATATGAAAGCGGAGAAGGATACCAGCGTTGCCGAGATCGCGCTCCAGTATAACGACGGATATTACGAGAACGTAATGACCTTCGCAAACAATATGAATACTATCGAGGGCGGTACTCACGAGACGGGCTTTAAATCGGGTCTTACGAGAGTTCTTAATGACTACGCGAGAAAAGCAAAGATCTTAAAGGACAGCGATAAGAATCTTTCGGGCGAGGACGTAAGAGAAGGACTTTGCGCCGTCGTATCCGTAAAGCTTCAGGACGCGCAGTTTGAGAGCCAGACCAAGGCAAAGCTTGGTAACTCGGATATCAGAACCCTCGTTGAAAATACGGTAACTCAGAAGCTTACCGATTACCTTGAAGAAAATCCCGCTACCGCAAAGGCTATTCTTGATAAGGCTCTTGCCGCATCGAGAGCGAGAGAGGCGGCAAGAAAGGCAAGAGAAGCTACGAGACGTAAAGGTCTCTTTGAGGGAAGCTCGCTTCCCGGAAAGCTTGCGGACTGTCAGGAAAAGGACGCTACTCTTACCGAGCTTTATCTCGTAGAGGGAGACTCTGCGGGAGGCTCGGCAAAGCAGGGAAGAAACTCCAAGTTCCAAGCGATATTGCCTCTTCGCGGTAAGGTTTTGAACGTTGAAAAGACGAGAGTTGACAAGGTTTACGGAAATCAGTCGCTTATACCGATCATTCAGGCGCTGGGTTGCGGTATCGGAGACGAATTCGATATGGCAAAGCTCCGTTACGGAAAGATAATAATAATGGCCGATGCGGACGTAGACGGTTCTCACATCAGAATTCTGCTCCTTACCTTCCTTTTCAGACATATGCGTCAGCTTATAGAGGATGGACACGTATTTTTGGCTCAGCCTCCGCTTTACAAGGTATATAAGAGAGGCGCTAAACAGGGCAACGAAAAATACGCATTCTCAGATGCAGAAAGAGATAAATATATAGCAGAGCTTGCGGGCGAGAGCGGAAATACTTCTAACATCGAAGCCGACAGATATAAGGGTCTTGGTGAGATGGACGCAGATCAGCTTTGGGAGACTACTATGGACCCCGCAAGAAGAACCATTCTTAAGGTTACGGTCGAGGATGCTATCGCCTGCGACGAGATGTTCTCGCTTCTTATGGGTGACAAGGTCGAGCCGAGACGTATATTTATCGAGCAGAACGCGCGTCTTGCCGAAAACCTCGATATTTGATAAATAATTTTCCACAATTTCCGACAAAAGGTAATTTTTATCTGTTGAAAGATTTGGTAAATGAAGAATTTAACAAAGTTTTCAACATATCGCCATTATCATAAGAAAAATTTAAGAAATTGTTATATTAAAAGGCAAAATTTAATTTTATTTAAGGAGTATACAGAGTTTTTCAATAAAAGACGTATAGTTTTTGAACATACAGAAAAGTTTTCCACAGGGTGTGGAAACCTATGTTGAAAACTCTGTTGATCCTTGAGGATCAACATGAAATTTTTCAAAAATAAATTTTTCATTTTAGCCATGTCGGCGGCAGTTGCGGTAACGATATTCATCGCTACTCTGTCGGTAATGGGAGTGACTGATCCTATCAAAGACGTTATAAATATTGCGGCAACTCCTTTGAGATACGCGGGCACCACCGTAAAAAGCTCACTTGAAGGCTTTTCAAAATATTTTACTACTATCGATAAGTTGGACGGTGAAAACCGTGAGCTGAAAGACGAAATAAAAAGACTTGAGATACTTCTTGCCGAATCTACTGCTATCAAAGAGGAAAACGAGAGACTTAAGAAATATATCGGCATAAAACAGCTTTATCCCGATTTTCAAATGACCGAAGCGCTGATAATCGGATCGGAATCAGATAACAACACTACCGTAATGACCCTTAATAAGGGCAGTGATCACGGCGTGGAGACCGGAATGGCAGTAATGGTATCGAAAGGACTTGTTGGTTGCGTTTACGAGGTGGGAAGCAACTGGTGCAAGGTGAGAGCTTTGAGCGAGGCTTCGGCATCTGTGGGAGCGGTCGTCAAACGAAGCGGAGAGATTGGTATAGTCAGCGGTGATATAGCCTTGAAGGATACGGGTGAGTGCTATCTCAGATATCTTTCCCCCGACGCCGACGTGAAAGAAGACGATCTCGTTTATACAGGCGGTGAAGGAAGCATTTATCCTGAGGGGATTCTTATCGGTAAAATCACCGATGTCAAGGATAACGACTATCTCAGGACAAAAGAAGCAAGAGTTTCGCTTTCGGTCAACTTCGAGGAGTTGAAATACGTGTTGATAATAACCGATTTCTCTCTGTCCGAAGAAGAATAAGGACGGCGAGGTTTGGATATGTCAATGAATAAAAGGATCGGCGACAGTGCCCGTAAGGAAAAAACTAAGCTTTGGCAGATAGCTGTGTATTTGCTCTTTATCTCATCTCTCGTGACCGTTTGCGCGGTATTGCAGACCACCTGTCTTTCATTTTTCGGAAAGGTGCCCGCACTGACCCTTGCCCTGGTTTGTTCCGTCGGATTTATAATGGGAGAAAGATGGGGAGCCTTATGCGGATTGGCGGGAGGAGTATTGACGGCTCTTCTCGGACACGGAGGATTTTCATTTGCTCCGATTATATATACGCTTTGCGGATATTTTTGCGGAGCGTTGATAGGATGGTTTTTATCAAAAAACCTTCTGTCATTTATAGTATACGCCCTTATATCGGGGGCTGTAAACGAGATATTTACTTTGGTGTATTACGGTCTTTTTTCAAGAAATATGTCTGTTTTTGATCTGTTTCTTAACGTAATAGTCCCCGAATATCTCGGATATATAATTTGTATTTTACCCGCGTATTTCGCGGTTTTGGCAGTTTTCAGTTTATTCAAAGGAAAGGATAAAAGGGGAAGAAGAGCCTAAACATTCTACCCTTTAAGAAAGGAATCGTTCAATGGCAGCAGATAAGAACAATCACGACAGCGACGTCTACTTATTTGAAAATCAGAAGATCGTTGACATAAATATGGAAAAGGAGGTCAAGAAGTCCTTTATCGAGTATTCTATGTCGGTAATTATGTCGAGAGCATTGCCCGACGTAAGAGACGGCATGAAGCCCGGTCAGCGCCGCGTTATCTACGCGATGTACGAGGACCATCTGACCCACGATAAGCCCTTCCGTAAGTCAGCTACTACCGTCGGTAACGTTCTTGGACGCTACCATCCTCACGGTGACAGCTCGGTGTACGGAACTATGGTGCGTATGGCGCAGCCCTTCTCGCTTCGTTATCCTCTCGTAGAGGGACACGGAAACTTCGGTTCCGTGGACGGAGACCCCCCTGCGGCTTACCGTTATACCGAGGCAAGACTTGATAAGATCGCCGATGAAATGACCCGCGACCTTGAAAAGGAGGTCGTCGAGTTCGTTCCCAACTTCGATAACAGACTCCGTGAGCCTTCTGTTCTTCCTTCCCGTTTCCCCAACTTCCTCGTTAACGGAAGCGTGGGAATCGCCGTCGGTATGGCTACCAACGTGCCCCCCCATAACTTGGGTGAGGTTATAGACGGTACTATCTACCGTATGGAGAATCCCGAGTGCTCTGTTATGGACCTTATGGAGTTCATCAAGGGCCCAGATTTCCCCACCTGCGGCACTATTCACGGTACTACGGGCATTATGGATGCCTACACCACGGGTAAGGGCAGGATCGTCGTAAGAGCGAAGGCGGAGGTCGAGGAGGATCACCACCGCATCGTTATTACCGAGATCCCTTATATGGTCAACAAGTCTATGCTTTGCGAGTCTATCGCTAACCTGGCAAAGGAGAAGAGGATCGAGGGAATCACAGACTTGCGCGACGAATCGGGCAGGGACGGTATGAGAATAGTGGTGGAATACCGCCGCGACGCAAACGGAGAGGTCATTCTCAATCAGCTCTATAAGTATACACAGCTTCAGGACACCTGCTCGGCTAACTTCCTGGCAGTGGTAGGTCAGGAGCCTAAGGTACTTAATCTGGCGCAGGTTCTCGACTACTATATCGACCACCAGAAGTCGGTCATCCGCCGCCGCACCGAGTACGATCTCGAAAAGGCAAAGGCGAGAGCGCACATCTACGAGGGATACAAGATCGCCCTTGACAATATCGACGAGATAGTCGAGATAATGAAGACCAGTGAGTCTATAAACGCTTCCAAGATCACCCTTATGGAGAGATTCGGTCTTACCGATATTCAGGCGCAGGCGATAGTTGAAATGACTCTCGGACGTCTTACGGGTATGGAAAGACAGAAGATAGAGGACGAGCTTAACCGTCTCCACGCGCTTATCGAGGAGCTTGAGGGCATCCTCGCAGACGAAAACAAGATCATTGCTATCATCAAGGAAGAAATGCTTGAGATCAAGAGAAAGTACGCAGACGAGCGCCGCACGAGGATCGAGCAGGCGATCGACGATATCGATCTTGAGGATCTTATAGAGAAGCACAACTGTGTAATTACTATGACTCAGGCGGGATATATTAAGAGACTTCCCTCCGATACCTACTCGGCACAGCATAGAGGAGGTAAGGGAATCACGGCTATGACCACCCGCGACGAGGACTTTATAGAGAGGATCGAGGCAGTATTCAGCCACTCCACGCTGCTGTTCTTTACCAATACGGGTAAGGTTCAGGCTCTTCGCGCCTTCCAGATCCCCGAGGCTTCCAGAACCGCCAAGGGATCTAATATTGTCAATCTGCTTGAGCTTCAGAGCGGAGAGAAGATCACCGCCCTTATCAGCGTAAACGAGTTTGCAGAGGGCGAGTATCTTACGATGGTTACCCGTCAGGGCGTTATCAAAAAGACCCTGCTTAAGGAATACGAATATCAGAGAAAGGGCGGTAAGATCGCTATCAGCCTTGACGAAGGCGACGAATTGCTATTCGTTACCAAGACCAACGGAGAAAACGAGCTTCTTATCGCGACCAAGGAAGGTAACGCAACCAGATTCGACGAGAGTCAGGTTCGTCCTATGGGAAGAAATGCGCGCGGTGTACGCGGTATCAGACTTAAGGACAGCGATTACGTTATCGGCGTAGTAAACGTTGACGAAAGCAAGAAGCTTCTTACAGTCACTGAAAACGGCTTCGGTAAGAGAACCGACTTTGAGGACTTCAGACTTATGAAGAACCGCGGAGGCGGAGGCGTTATCTGCCATAACCTCACCGAAAAGACAGGTCTCTTAGCGGGTATTATCTCGGTTGATGACGATGACGACGTAATGATGATCACTGATTCGGGTATCATCATCAGAACTCCCGCATCGGGCGTTTCGATCTACTCCAGAACCGCGTCGGGCGTCATTATGATGAGACTTGACGGAGATCAGAAGATAGTTAACGTCACCAAGACAGCCAAGGAAGAGGAAAAGCCCGAGGACGAGACCGACGAGACTGTTGAGATCGCAGATGGCGAAAATGCTGCCGAGGTAAGTGAAGACGTTACCGAGGAAGCTGAGGGAGCAGAGTCTACTTCCGAGGAAACCGAAGAATGATTTTGCTAAAAGCAAAAATCGGAGTTAAATAATGAAAAAAATAATTTTAGCGGGCATTTTGTGCCTGACGATCGCAGTAAGCGCGGCTCTTTCAATGTCGTCATGCTCCGGAAGCAACCCTCCCGAGCTTGACGACGTAAAGGAAAGGCTTGTCTACCTTATAGAGGAATCCAAGGAGCTGAACGTGCTGTTTTTCGGCGCGGGACTTCCAGTTTACCGTCGTGATACCACTATTTCCGACAGAAAAATGGTGTATGTATCCGAATCTTTGGGCGGATACGATCATATTACCGAGGAATCGGATTTTATAACTGTTGACGCTATGAAAACGGCGGCGGAGAAGGTATATTCCACCGATTATCTCACCGCAGTCTACGAAGGAGCTTTTGACGGAATCCTTACGGGAAATACCGGCGCGTATCTGCGTTTTTACGACGACGGAACGAGTCTTTATCAGAATACGACTCTCCACGATTATACGGTCAATGAGAGGATATACGATTACTCTACTATGGAGATAGTCAAGCCGTCAAGCGCAGATTATATAAACGTAGATATTGAGAGCTATTCGATAGCGGACGGAAAGAGACAGACAATAACCGTTTCCTTTACCTTTGAAAGAGGAAACTGGTATCTTGATTCACCAACGTATTAATTAAGAGGTAAAGGTATGGAACTTAAAGGACTTAAAATTAATTTTCTCGGTGACAGTATAACCGAGGGTCACGGCACATCCGGTGCTGAAAGTACCTATTGGAGCGTGCTCGGAAGAGAAACGGGAGCGATCGTTCGCGGCTACGGCGTGGGCGGAACCAGATTTGCAAAGCAGAAAACACCCTCCGCAAACGCACGTCACGATCTCGATTTTCTTATGAGAGCAAAGGAAATAGACAAGGATGCAGACGCTATCGTAGTATTTGGCGGCACTAATGACTTCGGTCACGGAGACGCCCCTATCGGCAGCTTCTCAGACCGCACTCAAGACACCTTTTACGGCGCCTGCCACGCTTTGTTTGAATATCTTATAAATGAATACCCCGAGGCAACTATCGCCGTTATGACCCCTCTCCACAGGTGTAACGAGGATAACGTTCGAGGAGACGGCTTTAAAGCAGAGGACGTAGCTCCCCTTGTGACCTACGTTAATATTATCAAGGAGGTAGCGGCTTATTATTCGCTTCCCGTGCTTGATATGTGGTCGGTAAGCGGCATACAGCCCAGAGTTCCCGTCTTAAAGGAGAAATACTGCCCCGACGGACTTCACCCCAACGATGCGGGTCACGCACTTATGGCAAAAAGACTTGAGGGTTTCTTAAAATCGCTTTGATTTCAATAGAATACGAAAAACGCATCGGTACAAAAAACCGATGCGTTTTTCTGAATAGTTTTCAAATTTTTATTTAACGGTGGGTTATTATGTTACTTTCCTGTCAGCAGCTACAGGAAAGTAACCAAAGGAAAGCCGCCAAAGAGTGGGAGGGTTTCACAAATCAAAAAGCAGACGAGCCGCATTTTGATTTGTATCAACATCTCCCCCTCTTTGGAAACACCCCCTCTGTCGGCTTTGCAGACGTTTTCCGCAAGGAAAACCTCTTTAAGTGTAATTGTTTTTAACATTTTTGCAATTTATAC
>JAZMZI010000018.1:0-11003 GCA_045585895.1 Eubacteriales bacterium | reverse complement strand
TCAAGCCACACCATTTGCATTATTTCTCGTCCGCTTTGTCCTCTACTTAACATTCTTTCACCGCCTGTCTTTTTCTTGCTTCTATTATATCACATCTTACGCAAAAAAGCCACCCTTTCGAGTGACTTTTTCGACAGACTGCGGGCGGTGATTAATCACCGCCCGTTTTTTATTGGAAAGATCAGGTTATATTATCCTTCTTCTTTTTCCTTTTTGAAAATGATCACCGCATAAACAACGGCAACCAAAGCCAACGCGCCAAAGCCAATGCCTATATTGGAACCGCAACCGCCAAGGATCGCATATAACGGATCCTCTCCTTCGGGTGCGTCGGTCTGTGCAACGCTCTGCTGAGGCTTCTTGGAGGGTCTTCTCGTTTCCTCGTCTTCTTCGTCATCCGAACCGACGTTGGCAGATTCAGACTCGGTTTCTTCGTTTTCCGTATCCTTGGAGAGAGGCTCGCCCTCGGTCTCTCCGCACACCGAGCAGGTCTTGGGAGAATCGTAGGTCGCGTCTATCCAATCGTGACCAAGAGCTTCGCCCTCGGTGTGACCGCAACCTCTCTTGCAGGTAGCGGGATCGGTGCAGGTCGCCTCTGCCATATCGTGACCGAGCGCTTCGCCCTCGGTGTGACCGCAACCTCTCTTGCAGGTAGTGGGATCGGTGCAGGTCGCCTCTGCCATATCGTGACCAAGAGCTTCGCCCTCGGTATGACCGCAGCCTCTCTTGCAGGTCGCGGGGGTGGTGCAATCAGCGTCTGCCATATCGTGACCAAGAGCCGAGCTTCCATCCTTAACGATGCCGCATATTAAGCAGCGCTCAGGGTTCTCGCAATCTGCCTCGCTGCAATTTTCATGTGCGCAATTTATCGTTGTGGGAATTATTGATTCAAAATACGCAACGTCTGCGTTCTCAAATCCCGCGGGAGGGGTGAGCAGCACTTCAACGCCCTTCTCCCAGACTCCATCCGGGTAATAATAGTACCAATCTTCGCCTATATATATGCGCACTCTCTCCCAGCTTCCGTCGGCAAGGTATTCGATATAAACATGGTCTTCACCAACATATATGGAGCCCTCCTGCGAAGCTAATGCACCGTTTTTATACTCATCATTATATAGTCTGTCTCCTACGTAATACATAGAGACGACCCGATCATAATCGTCATAATATACCAATACGCCAAGATCGTCACTCATTGACATTAAGTACAAGTCGCTGTTTACCGTTCCGTTGGTATAAGTTATATTCCAATAAATACCGTCAATCTCGCCTTCAAAATAAACGAAGATCTTAATGCTCTCATCGTTGTATATCTCCTCGTCAAGCTCGCATACCCACCAGCCGTCGACAAGAGAAAGCTTGATGTTTTCATAGTCTACGTCATTATAAACTTTAGCTTTATCCGCGCCAACGTCCTTTACCATATACTTGCCGTCCTCGTATTTAACGGTCAGTACCTTGGGGAAAACCGCTTTGATCTCATCGTAAGGGAAGCCCGATTCCTCAAGATTATTATACGCGCGGTCAATGAACTCGAAATCGGGGAAGAACACCGCGTCGCAATTCAAGCATTCCTTTTTGCCGTCTACCAGATGCCAGTCGTGATAATCGATTTCGCCTATTGTATATCCGCAGCCGTTCTTACAGGTGGAGGGGGTTGTGCAATAAGTCTTTGACATATCGTGTACTATGTCATCCCCTTTCGCCTCTGCGCAAATGAGAGAGGGCTTATTTGCCGTGAAATAGGTCTCGTCAACATTCTCGTATCCCGCGGGAGCATCGCATGCTACAAATTTCTCCCAGTTCGACGACCAGCCCTGCTCGGGGAAATAGTGGTAATAACCGTCAGTGTATAACGTGCAATAGCGGATTTTGCCGTCGGTTCCGTAAAGAACCTGGTTGGTATTCTCTTCGTCCTCATAATTTGATACGCCGTGAGTGTCAAGAACTCCGTCCTCGTATCTATCCTCATAATAGCAGTTTCCGGATTGGTATAAAACCGTTACGTTTCCATAATCAAATGCAAAGCTAACGTCTACGCCAATAACACTGTCATATAATCTTATATATTGGTCTCTGTGACCGTCTCCGTAATATGCTACGGTCAAAAGCCTGTCGTCAATGGAGGCCTCGTAGCAATAAACGTATACAATCGTAGGAGCAGCAGATAATTCCGCAGTCCAATAGCCGTCTATAAGCTCAAGGGAAACGTAATCATAAATAGCGGAGTCATAAATCTCTAAGGAGCTTGCGCCGAAATCCTCAACGTAGACCTTGCTGCCCTCGTATCTTATTTCGATATTCTGAGGGAAATACGCGTCGATCTTCTCATAATCAATTCCAAGCTCCTCTATGGTCTTATAGGGTCTGTCAATAGCCGGCACTTCGGGAACGGGAATGATCTCTCTCTCCTGCTCTTCGGTTGTGTCAACCGAAGTTGCGCCAACCGACAAGGCGCCAAGAGCAACGATCACTACGAGCGCTAAAGCAAGACTCATAAGAGTCGCTAAAATTCTGAATAAGCTTTTATTGTTTTTCATTGTTGGTTCCTCCAAATCAATTCTATTTTTTCTTTGAAGCCTTGCGTGCTTCCTTGAGGTTTTCCTCGTTTACTCTATCAATATATTCTTTAAATCCTTTAAGGATACGTCTTCCGATGTTACGGTAATCCATGGCAAGGACCTTTTCGATCTTCTGCCTTCTCAGATCAACCGGCACTCCGTAGAGCATCAGGATAGAATCAAGTGCCTTTTCGATCTGCTTATCAAGCGGTGTGTCTTCCTCGCAGGTCATGATCGTGGCGAACTCAATGCCCGAAACGATGTTCTCGGTGGCTCTCCACTCCTCGTCGCTCCATTCTGGCCGGTAGGAGCCGAATATACGCTTTGTCTTATCGGTATCGTTTTCACGGATCTTATTGAGGATCATCACAGATGAGTAGGACGACGCAAAAAAGTCTCTCGTTACCTCGTCCTCCTCGCAAGCCGCCGCGATACTGGTCAATTCAAGACAGTAGGAAAGAAGTGAGCTTGCTCCCTCTCGCGCCTCGTAGTCCATAAGCCATTCCTGGAAATCGAACATCTCGTCCACCAGCACCGCAAGCAGGTGCTCCTTACTGGGAAAATAGAAGGTAATGTTTCCGGGGCTGATGTCAAGCTGCTTCGCCATTTTATTAAATGTAGTCTTTGAATAGCCTTCTTCAATAAAAAGGTGAGCCGCCAGACGGATTATCTGAAGCTTGGTTCCGTTTCTTTTCTTGTTGATATGGGGCATTTTTGTGTCCTCCTTGATGTTACTTGTACGCGTACTAATTGTACCTGTACTAATTATACATACGAAGGTAATTTTTGTCAATAGGTTTTTGAAAATTTTTTAAAAATTTTTTATTCAACAGCGACGGATACGTTATTGACAATTTTTGAGTTTTTGTATATAATTGATATATAGAATAAATGAAGAAAGGATGCGGCGCATGAGCATAGAATACCCGAAAAACGTAATAAAAATTGCCGAAATCTTTGCAAAGCACGGATATATTGCCTATGCCGTCGGCGGCTGTGTGCGCGACGCCATAATGGGCAGAGTTCCCAACGACTGGGATATGACCACCGATTGCTCTCCCGAAAAAATGCTCGAGATATTCGAAGCCGAGGGAGTAAGGACAATTCCCACGGGGCTTAAGCACGGTACCGTGTCTATTCTTCTTGACGGCGAGATATACGAGTGCACCACCTTCCGCATCGACGGTGACTATTCCGACTCACGTCACCCCGACGGAGTCACCTTTACCCGTGACGTTACTGAAGACCTCCGCCGCCGTGATTTTACCGTCAACGCTATGGCGGGCGACCCCCTTTGCCAAGGCAAGACCATTGACGTTTTCGGAGGCAGAGCCGACCTTGACGCGGGGATCATCCGCGCCGTAGGCGACCCCGAGACCCGTTTCACCGAGGACGCTTTAAGAATACTCCGCGCCGTAAGATTTGCCACAGTTCTGGATTTTGAAATCGACCGCAGCACTCTGAATGCCGCCCAAAAGCTGGGATACCGTTTATCTAACGTTTCGGCGGAAAGAAAAACCGCCGAATTGCAAAAGATACTCCTTTCCTCTCACGCAGACCGAGGAATAAGCCTTTTGCTCCAAGCGGATCTTGCAAAATATATCCATCCCGATATCATGTCTCCGAAAGTCCCTCTTGCCTCGCTTCCCGAAAGCTTTCCGACCCGTCTTGCGGCATTGTTCCGCTCTGTTCCAGACCTCTCCCCTATGAAGCTGTCGGGAGAGACCGTAAAACGAACCAAATTACTCTGTGACGATGCTTTTTACGGCGAAACCGCTTCAAAATTTGCCGAAACAGGCTCCAAAGCCCGTTATATGCTCTCAAAATACGGTGACGCAGCCGAAGACGCGGCGCTTTTGCATAATGACGGTGCCCTTGCCGAGGCTATCCGAGGCGAAGCGGCACAAGATCCCGCCGTGAGCATTCGCTCTCTCGCCGTAAACGGCAACGACCTCCTTGCTATGGGGATCGAAGCAAAATATCTGGGAAATATTATGTCGGATCTGCTCGTATCGGTTATAGAAGATCCTGCTATCAATAAAAAAGAAATTCTTGAAAAAAAGGCGGTTTCCGCCGCGAAAGGACGTATATGTTCAAAAAAGTGATCAGACATAAAAACAATGCCGCAAAGATCTCGACAGGTCTCTGCCTTGCGTCGGGCGCGGGACTTTATATTCTCGCGGGCAGCGGATTGGTCGCCATTCCTCTTTTAGCGCAAGCCGTCTCTATTCTTCTGCTCTCGGCGTCTATCTATATCGCAGTGGCATTCCTTTTGCGTGAATACACCTATTCGGTCGACCCAAACACCCATATCGTTGAGGACGACGATCTTTCTAAGCAATACGATCTTATCGTAACCGAGGCAAAAGGAAAAAAACAGGTGAAGGTCTGCCATATTGAGATGAGTGATGTTTCATTTGTCAGAGAGATAACTCCCGACAACAAAAAAACCGTTATGGCAGAACGGAAAAATATGAAACGCTACACATACGACACCCGTTTCGCTCCCAACCGACAGATAGAGATCAGAGCAAATATCGACGGAGAGGACTATTCGATCATTCTCTCCTACGACGAGGAATTTTTAGCCGTACTTCAAAGATTTTACTAACCCGATTTTCGGTCGTTCACTTTCACTGTTTTTTTCCCTTTTGTATAAGATTGTCCTATTTCTTCGTAAATATAATAAGATAGTCCATAGAAAAGTGCTAAATTTTGTTATATAATTTATATGTATACAACGTTATATCGTAATGTTTACAGTGTTCTTTGAAAGGAGCCGCAAATATGAAAAGAAAAACAGCTATACTGATTGCTATCCTACTTATCTTATCGATGTTTGGCGCGGCATTCGCCTCTTGCACCGAAGATAATCCCACACCGCAGGAAAGTGAAAACAGCACTTCCGCCGAAAGCAGTGCAGTGAGCGGCAGCAACACCGAAAATAACGGTAGCAATACCGTGGGCAGCAATAATACCGATAGCTCCTACAGTGAGTCCGAGAGTGTTGGTAACGAATCCAATAGCTCTAACAATGACTCGGAAAGCTTAGGCAACGAGTCCGAAAGCTCAGGTAACGAGTCCGAAAGCTCAGGTAACGAGTCCGAAAGCTCGGGTAACGAGTCCGAAAGCTCGGGAAACGAGTCCGAAAGCTCGGGTAACGAGTCCGAAAGCTCGGGTAACGAGTCCGAAAGCTCGGGTAACGAGTCCGAAAGCTCAGACGGTGAGTCCGAGAGCGTCGGTAACACCACCGAAAGCTCCGAAAAGGAGTCGGACAGCACGAGCAGTGAAACCGAAAGTGAGCAGAAAATGAACTTCGATAATGCAGAGCTTATAACCTACGCCAACAGCATCAAAAACGGCGTTAACTATTACTATCCCAACGCAAGGCGCGAAACCGCTGTGCTTACCAATCTCGAAATGTCTCTCGAATACGGTCTGCTTGAAAGCGGCAACAAACAGGTGATAGCACTCAAAAACAGCGCGGGCGCAGTCTACGTTTCCAACACCATGGACGTGTTTGTAAGAATGAACGACGGCTCGACGTATTTCGCATCCGTATCAAAGACCGACACCACCTCCAATCTTTACAGACTGGGATATTATTTCTATCAGGCAAGATTCGAGGGTCAGGACTTTTTCAACAGCGCGGAAGTAATAGCGACCAAAAAGATCAAGCTGGCTAACGGTATCGGCACTAACAGCAACGACATAACTCTCCTTTCCAACGACGCCGAGGGTATGACTATAAAGCTCACCAACGACGGTGTCGGAAGCTTCGACCCTTACGTCATTCTTTCGGACGGATCTCATATCACCAACAAAGGCAACGGCTTCACCCTTCTTGAAATAACGATGAAGGCGGATACCGACATCAGCGCAGGTCAGATCTACGTAAACACCGGTGCAGGCTTTAACGGCAATCAGAGATATAAGTTCCCGCTTATTGCCGACGGAAACTATCACACCTACACCGTCCCGCTCTTCCTTCTCCCCGACTACGAGGGTAAAACGACGGGACTCAGATTCGACGTTGACGGCAAGGATGGCGCGACCTACACCTTCAAGGAGATGAATATCGTCGTAGCAGACGTATCCTCTCTCCCCGCGGGACTCAGTATCGCGCGCTCCTTCAACACCTACTCCGACAAGATGCACCACGTTATCCAGGTCAGCGCACAGACCGAAACGACGGGTATCGCCGCAGTGGGTATGCAGACGAAGATCGATGCGAATACCGTTGCAAAGATCTTGGTCAACGACGCAAACGGCCCTCACAGCACCCTTGACGGCGTTGACTGGGCAACCGTTGAATATATCGGCTTCGATATAATAGGCGCAGGTATCTTCGGTTACATACTCCCCGCAGATAACGAGAGCGGCTCGCTCTACGTAACTCTCACGGACGGAGTTTACGTCATTGAACAGACCTGTACTCCCGAGGGCGGAACGATCAAGCCCTCCGAAAAGGAAACCAACAACGCAAACGACTTCTATATGGGTCAGCGCATCTACACCGACGCCAATCACGACTTTGCAGAATTCGTTTACGAGGCTGAGTGCGAGAGAAATCCCATTCCCAATGCGTATATCAGAATAGACTCCGCCTCCTCCGCAAATACCGCTTACGTCGGCTACGACGCCCTCCGCGGTATCTACGTTTTCAGCTACGACGAAACTGTATCGACAGGATCCAACGATTATCCTACCGTCAGATTCAAGTTAAGAAGCACGGATTACGACAGAAAGATCTACGTTATGGCAAGCTCAAACGGCAATAAGGTAGTTGAGACCGCCGTACTTCTGAACAATAAAAACCTTATGATACCCGTACCCGTTGAGGTAGGTAAAAACTTCAGCGAGGACAGCGGCGAGCGCAACCTTTATAACATCGACGACCCCACGTACAGCGAGGCTATATTCCCCTTGGTACTCAATAAGGGTGAGACCGCGATATACAGCATAGTCAACGCATACTTCAAGTGGGGCAGATTTCCCTTAAAGCAGGTTTCGTGGATCCAGTTCTACGCTCCCTACTACCATCTCTCCACGGCTATGACCGAAACCAACTGTATCACCCCCTACTATACCACCAGAACCTCCAGAAATCTTAATACTCTTCCCGACTTCCGCGCCATGAGCGCTCCCCCCTTCTCGGGAGATCAAAGAAACAGCGGCGGAACTCACCACTTCTTAAAGTACACCGACGCAGACGGAAACTTTATCACCAGCGAAAATACCAAGAACACCGTCGGCTCTCACGGTCCTACCTACGCTGACGTTACCATGGACTATCTTTCCGACGACGGCAAGATAAAGATCACCTACAACCACATGGAAATGCCTCAGCAGGACGAGAACAGAACCTATTACGAGATGTCTTACGAGATTCTTGAGGACGTTTCCTTCAAGGATTTCGCAAAGGACTTCTCCTTCTACTCGGTCCGTCCCAATGACCCCAAGGGCGTATACACTCTCGTAGGTTACCTCGGTGAGGACAACGAGAGTAAGGTAGTCGACGCCAAGATGGCAGGTGACGAGGCAGAATATTACGTTCTCGGCAAGGATGCTCCCTACTTCTCTTATATGAAGATGACCGAAGACAGAGCAAACGGCACGGGTTACGTCAACCTTGCGTTCCTCGTTCACAGCTCAAGCTTCGTGAGAGACGGTCAGGAACTTGACCACAATTTCGCCTTGGCTGACCTCGGCGGAACTCTCTCGATCTCACTCAATTTCGGTGAATTTACCCTCAAGAAGGGCGACAAGATAACTATTAACGCTATCCTCCTTCCCTGGGGCTCTCAGGAAACCGTTTACGACTGGAGCAACGGCAAGGCTCCCGACCAGAACGTTCGTGACGTAAGACAGAACTCCATAAAGGATCCCCTCCGCGCAGTTGCGGACAAGGATTGCGAGGTGATCGATACCGTTTACCTGCCCTTACTCAGAACCACTAACGGAAAGAGCGCTGAGTTTACCCTTAAGGGAGGTCAGGACAACTGCGCCGTACGCATCGGCGGCTTCAACAGTCTTACCGCTCCCATGGTCTACGAGCTTATCGACGGCGAATGGACTCCCTACAGACTCAGCTCGGCTTATTACTCTTATAATCAGGATGCCGTCAGACTCTACGACGGCTACTGCGTATATTACGACGAGGACGGAACCTTCTCTTACAGCTTTGTTGTAGATAAGGAAAACGAGATCGACAGAACCTTTAAGATAGTTGCAAATTACAATTTCGGAAGCTGGTCACCTGTCGATAAATCCGAAATAATATCCAATTTCCTCGATCCCACGTCAGATTACAATGCGGCAGTGAATGCCTTCATCTTCCACGTAGACCACATCAACGGCGTAAGCTATAACTATAACGCCTCTTCTACCGTCGGTGTCAAAGAGGTCAACTTCATGGACGTAACCTTAAGTGACAATAAGCTGAAGTTCAGCGGTTGGACTATGGTAGAGGGTGGAGTATCAAAGTATTTGTGGTCGATCAACGGAAAGGATTGGTATGATTGCGCTTTCTTGAACAGTACTAAACCCGGAACCTGCGGTCAGGACATAATAAACGCGGCAAACGGACAAAACGTCGGATACACCTTCGGCGAGGCTGACGCCGTCGGAGGCGGATTCGCAGGAATCAACGTTCTGGTCGTAGATCTTTCCGACTATGCGGGTCAGACGGTTGACGTGCGTATTGCGGCTGTTCCTCAAGAAAAAACAAACGAGATCTGTATGTTTACGATGCTCACTAACGTAAACGTTCCTGCAAACGATAATAACGGCGAGGATACTAACGCTCCCGAGGACACTAATGCTCCCGAGGACACCAATGCTCCCGAGGACACCAATGTTCCCGAGGATACCAATGCCCCCGAGGACACTAATGCTCCCGAGGACACTAATGCTCCCGAAGACTCTCAACCCGAGGACACTGAACCCGAAGACACTGAACCTGAGGACACCGAGCCCGAGGACACCGAACCCAAAGAGCCCGCAATGAATATATACGTCGGAGGCGAGGATCTCTACAACTTCACTCAGACACCTCAGGGCGCAGTGACGGGTATCTCAAGTATTCAGTATATGGACGGATATACGAGATTTTACGGAGATTCTTCGGTTGCAAACGGAAGCTTCAACGTATTTACCGGAAACGAAGGCGAAACGGGTAAATATCTGGTGATCAAATACCGTTTGCCAAGCAACAATCCCGTAGCGGTATCTACTATCAAATTCCACGTCAGCACTACCTCGCAGGGTATTTCAACCACCAATCTGTTCTACGCTACCGCAGTGTTAAAATCCGATAACAACTGGCAGCTGTTGGTAATAGATCTTGAAAAATTAGAGGAGCAGCGAACCCAAACCAACGAGTTCCTGCCCGACGATACCGACGGCAAATATTACGCGAAGTTTTTAAAGCTCTTCCTCTTTGCCGATAAGACCTATGAAGGCTCCTATATCGACATTGAATACGTGGCTATGTGTAACAGTCTGGATACGATCAAGGTCTGCAATAAGGATATGGGAAATATTCAGTTCGTGGATAAGAACTCAGGCTCTTCTCCCTTCTATACCAACGTAATCAACGATTACAGATACCTTGATCCTACATCGGGATACACTCTTACGGATAAGTATTTCTGCTTCCACGTTGATAACATAAACGATATTAAATATAATTACAACTGTCCTTCCGTCAATGGTATTACCGAAAAGACTCTTAACGAGGCTGCGGGCACCAAACTCAAAATCACCGGATGGTGTCCTGTACAAGGCGGTACAGAAAAATATATGTGGAGTATTGACGGAAAAACTTGGATCAAGTGCGCAGGTACTCTTGGAAACAATGGCTCCGGTATTCTCAGTGCCGCATCGGGACAGATGAAAGAAATGTATACCTTTACAGAAACAGACGGTATAGGCGGTGGATTGGCAGGTGGTATTACAATTGACCTTTCGGCATATGCCGGACAGACCGTTGACATACGCCTCGCAGCTGTTCCTAAAGGAAGCACAAACGAACTCTGCATTTTACACTGCTTCAACGATGTAATAGTATCTGCAAATTAATTGCAAATTTAAGCAAATACCTAAAAGGGCTGCCTGAAGGCAGTCCTTTCTTTACTGTTAAAATTGCAATTTATCTGTCAGTTTGGTTTATGTTCATTTTCTGCCCGCGTCGGCAGAAAACGAACCAAAAGAACGCCGCACGGGTGTTGAGGGGTCTTGCGAATAAAAGTGCAGACGAGCCGCGCTTTTATTTGCCGCGACATCCTCCTCCCCCGTGACCCCCAACCTCCTGCTGTTGGTAGACGATCGTATAAATTGCAAAAATGTTAAAAACAATTACACTTAAAGAGGTTTTCCTTGCGGAAAACGTCGGCAAAGCCGACAGAGGGGGTGTTTCCAAAGAGGGGGAGATGTTGA
>JAZMZI010000017.1:0-28193 GCA_045585895.1 Eubacteriales bacterium | reverse complement strand
ATTACTAATTGAGCCGCCAAATAGGGGTTCCCCGAAGCGAACGAAGTGAGTTTTGGGGGTTCCCGTAGAGCGGCTGAATGGAGGTTATTATGCTGGAAGAAAAAATAATTAAAGGTAAATGGTCGCGTGAAAAAGCTTGGGAGTGGTACAATTCTCAGCCCTGGATGCGCGGATTTAACGGATACCCCTCAAATTGCGTCAACAGAATCGCATTTTGGCAGGAGTACAATCACAAAGAAGTTTTCGAACAGATAGACTATGAGTTTGATCTTGCGAGAAAGACCGGACTTAACTGTGTCAGGGCGATCATTCAGTTTGAGGTATGGCTCTACGAGCACGACAGCTTTATGAATAATCTTGAGGAGTATTTTGCTCTCGCCGACAAGCACGGCATCAAGGTTATGCTGACGCTGGCGGGCGACTGTAACGTGCCGAAGGAGCTTTACCGCTTTAACAAAGAAAATTTTGGTGAGCAGAAGGTAGATTGGGGATATCACAGCGGCATAAAGAGAGGTCAGCATTCGGGTCTTAATTCAGATCACGGCTACGCGCTTTACGATGAGCCCGAGTATGCCGAAAAATTCTTTCAGATGGTTGACGAGATCGCGGCAAAGTATGCCAAGGATGCCCGTCTGCACATCTGGGACGTTTGGAACGAGCCCGGAAACTCAAAGCGTGGCGAAATGTCCTGCGCTCTGATGGAAAAATGCTTTGAAATTATCCGTTCTTACGATCAGATACAGCCTATCACCACCGCATCGTGGAAGTACGTGGCAAAGGGACAGTTTCGCGTTACGGGTGAAATTGAGCTTCGCGCGCTGGAGCTTTCCGATATAATCTCCTTCCATTGCTATCAGCCTGTTCACGACGTGGTAGGTATTATCGAAGCTCTAAAGGAGGATTACGGTCGCCCCATTATCAATAGCGAATGGCTTAACCGTATTTTCGAGAACAGTATCCACCGTGTGCTCCCGATCTTCTATATCGAAAACATCGGAAGCTTCCACTGGGGACTTATTCAGGGCTATTCCCAGACCTACGAGCCCGTACTTCCCATTTACAGAATGGCGGAGAATAATCCCGAATACGACACGAAAAAATGGATGCACGACCTCTATCATTTCAACGGCTATCCTTACGACAAGACCGAGATCGAATTGATACAGCAGCTTTCCAAGATGGCTGACGAAAAATTTGAAGCGAAGAAAAAGTGATATAAAATAAAAAATCGCCCTTTGGCTGCCGAAAAGGAAGCGCGGGGGCGATTTTTGCTATTGCTTTGCCGCTATGCGGCGATAGGAGGTGGGAGTCAGTCCCGAATACTCCTTGAATGTTTCTCGAAAGTAGGTGGGGCTATTGAAGCCATGGCGCGAGGATATCTCCTCAATAGGAAGAGAGGTTGATCTGAGATCGTGGGCGGCGCGCTCGACTCTGATTTGATTTCGGTATTTTATGGGTGTTATGCCCAGCTTTTCGGTAAATATGTGATGAAGCCTCGATTCGCTGACGAAGCAGACGCAGGAAAGATCGGTGACTGAAAAATTCTCGGCGTAGTTTTTTTCTATGTAGTCTATCGCTTTTACAAGGATTGGACTGTATTTCGGGGCATCGGCAGTTTTTAACACTGGAAAAGCCTTGGCGTAAAAAGCATAGTAAAGTCCTAATGCTTTTATTTTTTTGACTCGTTCCTCGGTCTGCATAAGCCGGAATATTCGCTTAACCGTATCAAGAGTTTCCGAATCCGAAAGCTCGTCTATTTTCTGCAATGCGAATCCTCCCGAGGAAAGTGATGAGTCATAGCTGTTTGACACCACGTTCAGGTTGTAATACTCGACATGCGGTGTTCCTAACCATACAGCAGAATAGTGGATTCCTTCGGGAATGTAGAGCAGGTCGCCTGCTGAAAGTTCAAGCTTGCTCGTCCCTGCGTTAATGGTCAGATTTCCCTGAATGATCGCAATAAAGCTTGAATTTGCGCTTCCGCTGCTGGCATCGAAGTAGTGATTTGCTTCAAAAAACGAGTGCCTTGCTTCAAGCTCGGTCATGCAAAGCTTCTTTTTATGTATTTCTATATTGTTTGCCATGTGCTGGTGCCTTTCAAATTAATAGCAGAATTGTTTTCTTTTATAACAGTATAACATATTTACAAGCAAATGTCAACAGTATATAATTAAAGTTGTAATATTTCATCTTGAAAGGATATTTATTATGAAAAGAATCAGAATTGCGCAGATAGGCGTGAACAGATATTCTCACGCGCTGTCGATTTTTAACAGCTTGAAGACGCAGCCCGAGATATTTGACGTTGTTGGCTACTGTCTTGTAGAGGGCGAGAAGGAGAGATTTGAAAAGGAGCTTTTCGTTTTCAACGGTTATCCCGAACTGACTCTTGATGAAATTTTAAACGATCCCACTATCGAGGCGGTGACGATCGAGACCGAGGAGATACACCTCACCAAGTACGCTATAATGGCGGCGGAACACGGCAAAATGATCCATATGGAGAAACCGGGCGGTACGTCTCTTGAAGAATTTGAAAAGCTCATTTCCCTTGTAAAGGAAAAGAATCTCGTTTTCCATACAGGCTATATGTACCGCTACAATCCCACTATACGCGAGGTCATCGAAAACGCAAAAAACGGCGTTTACGGCGATATAATCAGCGTTGAGGCGCAAATGAACGGTTATCATACTCCCGAGATGCGTCAGTGGCTTGAGGCATTTCCGGGAGGAATGATGTTCTATCTCGGATGCCATCTTATTGACCTTATAATTACTCTCAAGGGCTTGCCCGACAAGGTGTATCCATTCAACCGTTCAACAGGAAAGGACGGCGTTACCGCGGAGGATTACGGCCTTGCGCTCCTTGAATACCCCGAGGGAATGTCTATTGCCAAGACTTGCATGACCGAGGCGGGCGGATTTGAGCGCCGCAGACTTGTTGTGTGCGGAACGAAGGCGGCGGTGGAGCTTTGTCCACTTGAATGGCTCACTAAGCAAAAGGCAAATCAATTTACCGAAAAGATAGACTACACCAATACTACCGATTGGCACACGTGTGGCGTTAAGTCGGTAGGTGAGGTACACGACCGCTACGATACTATGATGCAGGGCTTTGCGTCGATCTGCCGCGGCGAGAAAGTCAACGAATACACGCCCGATTATGAATTGACATTATTTAAATATCTTTTGATGGCTTGCGGAAAGGAAGTAAATTAATATGAAAGCAATACTTGTAGGAAAGAATAGAGAACTTATCTGGAGCGACGTGCCCGATCCCGTCGTCGGAGCAGAGCACGTTCTTGTAAAGATCGAATACGCGGCTCTTAATCGCGCCGACCTTATGCAGAGAGCAGGAGATTATCCTCCCCCTCCCGGATGTCCCGAATGGATGGGACTTGAAATTTCGGGCGAGATAGTAGAGCTTGGCGAAAAGGTAGCGGAAAAATCGAATTGGAAGCTTGGCGACAAGGTCTGCGCGCTTCTTGGCGGCGGCGGATACGCCGAATACGTTAACGTAAAATACGATATGCTGATGCCCGTGCCCGAAAACAGCACTATGGCAGAGGCGGCGGCTATGCCCGAGGCGTTTGCTACGGCATATCTTAACCTTTTCCACGAGGGAAAGGCAAAGGCTGGCGACACCCTGCTTATGCAGGCGGGTGCCAGCGGACTTGCCAGCGTTGTTATTCCCATGGCGAAAGCTTTCGGACTTCGCGTTATTACCACGGTCCTCGGCGCACAGAAGGCAAAGGAGATAGCACACCTTGGAGCTGACGTTGTCGTTGATACTACTACCGAAAATCTTGAGGACGTGCTTAAGCGCGAGAGCGAGGCGGGTCATCCCGTTGACGTTGCTATCGACTGCCTTGGAGGCAAGGATATGGGCAAGTGTCTCCACTATCTCAGCCACGGCGCAAGATGGATAATGATAGCGGCTCTCGCGGGTCAGTTTACCGAAATAGACCTTAAGAATATCTACGTTCGCAACGTAAGAATTGTCGGCAGCACCCTTCGTTCGAGAACTCCCGAATTCAAGGCTCAGCTTCTCTCGGAGCTTGTTGAGAACGTATGGCCCAAGGTCGCCGAGGGACTTGTTAAGCCCACTATGTATAAGGAATTGCCCATTCAGGAGGCAGAAGCGGCGCACGCTATCCTTGAAAGCGGCGTTCACGTCGGAAAAGTAGTTTTGAAGGTTTAATTATTCAGTTTTATTTAAATAGGAGTTGTTATGAGCAAAAAAGTATTGATCTTAGGCGCTACGGGCGCTATGGGACAGTATCTCACTCCCTATCTTATAGATATGGGATACGAGGTTGACGGAGTTTCTCTCGACGCGGCGATTTCAAATAACCCGCGTTTGAAATATATTCAGGCAAACACGAGAGACGAGGGAGTGCTTGACTCTCTCCTTGCAAACAACTACGATTGCATAGTGGATTTTATGGTATACGACCGCGATAGCTTTGCCGACGTGGCAGATAAGCTGCTTAGCGCCACCGATCACTATATTTATCTTTCCTCTTATCGCGTTTACGCCAACGAGGAGGTGCCGATCAAGGAGACCTCACCTCTGCTTAACGACGTTTTATCCGAGGAGCAAAAAGCGCTCGGTCGCAACGATTACTGCCTATATAAGGCAAGGGGAGAGAAGATCGTGCGCGAGTGGGGAAGAAAGAATTGGACGATAATCCGTCCTGCAATTACTTATTCCTTCGGTCGCTATCAGCTGACGACTATGGAGGCTCCCATCGTCATCAATCGCGCGAGAGAGGGCAAGACTATACTTCTTCCCGATGCGGCGATAAATATTCAGGCGACTATGTCCTGGGCAGGCGACGTTTCGCGAATGATAGCGTCTCTCGTTTGTAACGAAAAGGCTCTCGGCGAGATCTATACCGTATCTACGAGCGAGCATCATACGTGGCAGGAGATAGCCGAGTATTATAAGGATCTTATCGGTCTCAACTACGAGGTGATCCCCGCCGAGACCTTTATCGACCTCTGGGCAGGTCCCAAGAGCGAGAAAAATCCTAACCGAATCCACGCCGAGTGGCAGCTTTATTTCGACCGTTGCTTTACCCGTATTATCGACAACTCCAAGATACTCGGCTTTATGGGCAAAGAGCAGAGCGACCTTATGCCTCTCTACGACGGACTGAAATACGAGCTTGGCAGATTGACCGACGAGGTTAAGTTCCCCACGTCTCATATCAACGTAACGATGGACAATTATCTTGCGCAAATGGGTAAAAAATAATGAAAAAAGCTAAGGTCATTCTTTTGTCGGGTCAGTCCAACGCGGTCGGCGTAGGACATATCAAATATCTTTCCAAGCATTTTGATGAAGCGACCGCAAACAAATTCAGAGAGGGATATGAAAACGTCCTCATTCGTTATATCTCCCACGATATAAGAAACGAAAAATTTGAGCCTGTCAGAGTAAATCAGGCGGAGAAGAGCAAGGACACCCTCGGTCCCGAGGTGGGAATTGCAAAAAAACTGACCGAAAAATACCCCGACGAGCAGTTTTTTATCATAAAATGCGCGTTTGGTGGCTCGGATATGGCTTGCGGTTGGCGTGCGCCTTCGAGCGGAGCGCCTTACGACCCCGAGGTGATAGTTGAGCCTGCAAAAGCGATAAACGATCCCAAATTCAGACCTCTCGGTTGGTGCTTTCACGAGCAGATAAGCGTATTGGACAGTGGGTTTGCGGAACTGAGGGAGATGGGATATGAGCCTGAGGTCGTTGCGTTCTGTTGGATGCAAGGAGAGAGCGACAGTGGTAATCCCGCTTGTGCTGAACCTTATATTTCACGCTACGACGCTATGCTCCGAGACCTTCGCGAGAGATATGCTCCCGCTTTTGAGAATTGCACTTATATCGACGCAGGAATTTCCGAGATCTGGGGCAATTACGAGGCTATGAACGCAAATAAAAAGGCTTATGCCGAGGCGAACGGCTATAAATATATCGACACGATAGCGGAGGGCTTTACTACTCGCAACGAGCCGGAGGAAAATCCCGATATCGCCCATTACGACCTTAATTGGACGGTGAAACTTGGCGAATTGTTTGCGGAATTTGTTTGAGTTCAAATTCTGATTTATCGGTTAGGCTATATTAACTTTTCTTGCCATCAGCGGCAAGAAAAGTTACAAAAGAAACGCCGCTTAAGGGCAGGGGGTCTCACGAATAAAAAAGCAGCAAGCCGCATTTTTATTCGTCACGACATCCCCTTCCTTAAGGATCCCAACCCCTGTCGGCTTCGCCGACGACTCGAAATGAAAACTTATTTAAACTTAAAGATATTTAGGTTTAAATAAAACTGTGAGGGCTGGGTTTAACACCCTTTAAAGAGGAAACGACAGTGGGGGATTTTTTTAGCTCCGAAGGAGCGAAAAATCCTACGCCACTACCAGAGCGCCCAAAGCTTTAAGAGTTTTTGCGGAGCTTTTTTCCAAAAAGCGACCCAACTTGCGCGTAGCGCAATGTTGACCGGAGGCATCGCATCCCCTCGCCGCTAAACCCCAATTTAATTATATGCTTTATTTATTTCTTTTGCAACAGTGCGGCGCGATCACATCCGCCGAGATCTTTAAATATTTTACAGGTAAAACCGTTATCAGATGCAAGTTTAACGAGCTCTTCGGCTTGATCGTAGCCTATCTCGAAGAGGAAAAAGCCGTCGTTTTCAAGATTTTTTGCAAAATTTTTTACTATGGCACGGTAAAATATAAGTCCGTCTTCTCCACCATCGAGAGCCGCACGAGGCTCCGTTTTAGCTTCAACTTCAAGCGTTTCTATGACCTCGGTCCGTATATATGGCGGATTTGAAATTATTGCATTATATTTTTTAACACCAAGAGCATTTTTTTTAAGAACGTCGCAAAGTATGGGAGTAAATCTATCTTGAACCTTATTATGCGCGGAATTCTTTTTCGCCATTTCAAGAGTTTTCGGATAAAGCTCGTATGCGTCGGCAAATGTATCGGGGCGGAGGTCAAGTATCGATATCGCTATGCATCCGCTACCCGTACAGAGGTCCGCAAATCTTGAATTTTCGGGTAAAAGCTTTGCCGCAAGCTCGATCACGGTCTCGGTATCGGGTCGCGGCACGAGGCAATTCTCGTCTACGAAGAATTCGCATCTCGCAAGCCACCACTTTCCGATTATATATTGCAGAGGATATCTTTCGCATCTTTTCTCCACCGCAAGGCGAAGCTTTGGCGAATCATAGTCACGATCTTCAGAAAATTCTCCGAAAATCTCATCTATCAATATTTCGGTTTCCAATACGTAATTGTCTATCCCTGCGCGCTTAAATCTCTCGCGTATCTCCGAGGCAGTCACACTAACACTCCTTACTTTAATGTACTACCTAATAGTATAACAGATTTCATCGGTTTTGGAAAGGCCTTTTTATAAAATAACAAAAAATTTACCAATGCGCCGTTTATTTGAAAAACACAGCTTTATTCGAAAAATTTTCTCTTGACACGGCAAAAAATAAGTGATATAATGTTATAAACGGCAACTTACCTTATCAAGTGAGGAGGAAACAACGATGTTTGAATTTTTCAAAAAGCCCGAGCCTGTGATCATTCACGAAAAGCCCAATTACGGCAAGGTTATCGCTATAACCGCAGTTACCGTTGCGGTAGTTGAAGCTATAGTTATCTTTGCGGTGCTTATTATTAAAAAAGCGCGAGACGCAAAGCTGGCTGACAGTGCAAACACTCTTGACGACGGTTTTGAGACCATCGCAAACGTAGACGAAGTGCACGTTGAGTTTGAATCTTAATACCTATCTAAGCAAAGTCAATATTTTATCGCCACAATTTGCGGCGATTTTTTTCGAAAATCTATTGACCGAGATCTGATTTTATGGTATAAATAAATTAAAATCTGTTTATAAATCAGACCCGTTAAATAATCAAGATTTTTTCTTAAAACGCGAATTTGCGAGAAAGGACAAAAAATATGATTTACGAAAAGATAAAACATACCGATGAATTTGAGGACTCTTATATAGAAGCCTATATTCACGAGCCTTATGAAGAGCTTAAGATAAAAAACAGAAGAGCCATAATTGTATGCCCCGGCGGCGGATACGGCTGGCTATCCGAGATAGAAGGTGAGCCTGTAGCGCTCCAGTATTTTGCTGCGGGACTCAACGCATTCGTTTTGCGCTACTCCGTTGCAAAAAAAGCCGAAAACTACGCACCGCTTATCGAGGCTTGCCTTGCGATAAAGTATATCAGAGAGAACTCGGAAAAGCTTCACGTAGACCCCGATCACGTATTTATTACGGGATTTTCCGCAGGCGGACATCTTGCGGCGTGGACGGGTACCATGTGGCATATCCCCGAGGTAAAAGCCCACATCGGCGACGCCGATCCCACGATCTGCAAGCCTACGGCAACTCTCCCCTGCTATCCCGTTATCTCAAGTCTGCCGGGTGTAAGACACGACGGCACGATGCAGACTCTTAACGGTTGGAAAGCAGGCGACGAAGAAGGCATGGCGAGGTTTTCTCTTGACAAATTCGTTTCCGAAAAGACTTCCCCCGCCTTTCTCTGGCACACCGCCAACGACACCTGCGTTCCCGTAATGAACTCGCTCCTATATGCCGAAGCACTTACGAAAAACAAAATCCCCTACGAGCTTCATATCTATCCCGACGGCCCTCACGGTCTTTCGCTTGCAAACAAGGAGACCTGCGCAAACAGCCCTACGCTGGTCGATCCCCACGTTGCGGGATGGCTTGATATGGCTATCAATTGGGTCACGAATTGCCCCTTTGAAAAACGATAAAAAAACAACTTATATGAGCCAAAGAGGCTGAGTCAAAAGCTTTTAATTAAGCAAATGACTCAGCCTCTTTAATTACAACGATTTAATTGCGTCACGAATATCGGAAGCGGAAAATCCCATTCTGGACAGCGAGGCGTACATGAGCTTTCTTTCGCGGTCGCCTTCGGGAACACCGCCGTATTTTTTGCGGATATGCTCGGCACAGACCAAAGGAAAATCGGTCTCTTCGAGAAAAGCTCTCGCGGAGTCCATCACAGAGTCGTCAAAGCCCTCCTCGCGAAGCTTCATAATTATCCTGCTTCTCCCCCAACGCTTATCCACGAATATCTGCGCTCTGCGGAGGGCAATCTCTTCCTCCTTGACGAATCCTGTCTCTTTAAGACAGTCGATAGCATCGGCGCAAACGTCTTTTGGATAGCCCTTAGTCAAAAGTTTTTTGAAAAGTGCGGAATACGAAGACGGGGTAAATGCGAAGGACGAGCAAGCAGAGTTGTATGCATTGGCAACCTCGGCAAAATATTCAAGCTCGGACAGTATCTCTTCGCCTATTTCTCCCACCGAGAGAGAAAGAACGTCTGCGTGAGCGTTCAGTAACGAAAACTCGCTCTCTTCTCTGCCCGAAGGATTTGAAACAAGAACTCTTACCGTCTTTTTTTCGGTTCCCGACACAACGATCGCAGTTATGCGAATACCGAAGTCGCCGTTTGGGGATTTTTTATCCTCTGCGTCAAGCTTCTTCAAAAATTCATTGGCATCTCTGCCGAAAGTCGGCTTATTACTCATCGTCCTCAACGGTACGGATGTCGAAATCGTCCTCGTCACCGTCATCAAGTTCAAAATCTTCCTCGTTAAGAATAGATCCGCCCGCGCTCATCTCTCTTACCTTGTTTTCTATCTCTGCCGCAAACTCGGGATTGTCCTCAAGGAGCTTCTTGACGTTATCCTTACCCTGCGCCAGACGGTTTCCTTCGTACGAGAACCAAGAACCGCTCTTCTTGATAATATCCATCATAATAGCGAAATCAAGCACCTCGCTCATACGGGAAATTCCCTTTCCGTAAAGGATGTCGAACTCCGCAACGCGGAAGGGGGGCGCCACCTTATTTTTAACTATCTTACACTTAACGCGGTTTCCGTAGATATCGGTTCCGTTCTTAAGCTGCTCGGTCTTTCTGATATCGATTCTGACCGACGCGTAGAACTTCAGCGCGCGGCCGCCAGTGGTGGTCTCGGGATTTCCGTAGATAACTCCAACCTTCTCGCGGAGCTGGTTGATAAAAATAACGATACAGTTGCTCTTGGAAATGACAGCTGCAAGCTTTCTCATAGCCTGAGACATAAGGCGAGCCTGAACGCCGACGCTTGACTGACCCATATCGCCGTCTATCTCGGTCTTGGGAACGAGAGCCGCAACGGAGTCCACGACTACCACGTCGATAGCGCCCGAGCGTACCAGCGACTCGGTTATAGAAAGTGCGTCCTCACCGCAATCGGGCTGAGAAACGAGAAGATTTGCGATATCAACGCCAACAGCTTTAGCGTAAACGGGATCGAGAGCGTGCTCCGCATCGATGAACGCAGCCTCACCGCCAAGCTTCTGCACCTCTGCGATTATGTGGAGCGCAACGGTAGTCTTACCCGAAGACTCGGGACCGAAGATCTCGATAATACGTCCTCTCGGAACACCGCCGATACCGAGAGCAAGGTCAAGAGAAAGCGAACCGGTAGAGACCGCCTGAACCTCCATGTGAGTGTTCTCGCCCAGCTTCATAATAGCGCCTGCGCCGAATTCTCTTTCTATCTGCGCCATCGCCGTATTAAGCGCGCGCTTCTTATCTTCCTTATCCTGTATTTCGGTTACCTTGGGTGCCGCCTTTTTGGTTGCTGCCATAGTTAAAATCCTCCTGAAAATATGTGAAAACTTCGCTAAATATATCGTTTTAGGTAATTACAGGCTTATTATACACCCCAAAATCGCGTTTGTCAAGAGGTTTTTGAAAATATTTTTCCGTTTTTGGCATTTCGGTGTCAAATTTATCTTTGTAAAAGATGCTTTGTAACTTTTAAATTCCGTTTTCAGAACTAAACAGACATCGAAAGTCGTTTTCACCTTCCGTTTTCAAAACTATCAATTAATGTGTTTTTACAAATAATACAAACAAAAATCCTCCCCGTTACATATTTTTATATAAAGTGCTTTTCAAAAAATCACGAAATGCTATTGAAATGAAGAAATATTTATGATATAATGTTTCTATTATTTCAGTTAACCGAATAAGAGGTATTTATTATGGAAAAGATGAAGGTCGGCGTCGTTGGCGCCACGGGTATGGTAGGTCAGAGATTTTTGACTCTCCTTGAGGATCACCCCTATTTTGAAGTCACCGCTCTCGTAGCAAGCGCAAGAAGCGCAGGCAAGACCTACGAGGAGGCTCTCGAAGGCAGATGGAAGCTCTCTACTCCCCTGCCCGAAAAATACAAGAAGATGGTTATCATCGACAGCGAGGACATCGAGACCGTTAAGTCTCTCTGCTCTTTCGTTTTCTGCGCGGTAAATATGAAGAAGGACGAGATCAAGGCTCTCGAGTACGCTTACGCTAAGGCTGAACTTCCCGTCGTTTCCAACAACTCGGCTCACCGCTGGACTCCCGACGTTCCTATGGTAATTCCCGAGATCAACCCCGAGCATCTTGAAGTCATCAAGGCTCAGAGAGAGAGACTCGGAACCAAGCGCGGATTTATTGCCGTCAAGCCCAACTGCTCTATTCAGGCATACGTTCCCGAGCTTACTCCCCTCCGCAAGTACGGTATTAAGGAAGTCGTCGCTACTACTTATCAGGCTATCTCCGGCGCAGGCAAGACCTTCAACGAGTGGCCCGAGATGATCGACAACATTATCCCCTATATCGGCGGTGAGGAAGAAAAGAGCGAGCAGGAGCCTCTTCGCGTTTGGGGTAAGGTTGAGAACGGCGAGATCGTAAAGGCGACCGACACCGTTATCACCACCCAGTGCATACGCGTTCCCGTTACCGACGGTCACACTGCGGCTGTATTCGTAAAGTTTGAAAATAAGCCCACCAAGGAGCAGATCCTTGAGGACTGGAAGAACTTCAAGGGACTTCCTCAGGAGCTTGGTCTCCCCCACGCTCCCGAACAGTTCATCACCTACTTTGAGGAAGACAACCGTCCTCAGGCAAAGCTCGACCGCGACATCTACGGCGGTATGGGCGTGACCGCAGGACGTCTTCGCGAGGACTCTCTCTACGACTACAAGTTCGTAGGTCTCTCCCACAACACCCTCCGCGGCGCGGCGGGCGGCGCTGTGCTTATCGCAGAGCTTCTCTACAGACTCGGATATTTTGATTAATCTTTTATAGACGCAGGGAGGGGCGGAAAACATTTTTGAAAAATTGTTTTCCGCCCCTCCCTGCACCCTCCCCACCTTTCAAAAAACCTTCAAAAAGAGGGTAAAAATTTACGGCGATGCAATCTGCACCGCCGGTTTGTTTTTTTAGAAATTAAATCCGATTTTCGATTTCGGAAACGATATCAGTCATAGTTACATCAAGAGCAACGCATATTCTATAAAGTGTTTCCAACGTCGGTTTTCTCTCACCGCGCTCAATAGCACTTAAATGGCTTCTGCCAATACCCGCTAATCCGCTTACAACCTCTTGCGATAGCCCTTTATTTTGTCTGAAATAAGCAATAGTCTCCCCTACAATTTTTGCGTCAAGCATAGGAATATACATAAACAACACCTCTCTTTATGTATATTTTATGCCAGCCTTTCAACTTTTTTGAACACTTATGTTGACAAGTGAACACTTATGTGTTATAATTAGTTTATCAATAAATAGGAGGGCAAAACTATGGAAAACTCTAACTCAACCAATTCAGCAACCGAAACCAAAACTAAATTCTGCAAATGCTGCGGCACCAAGATTCCCGAGGATGCTGTAATTTGCACTGCTTGCGGGTGCCAGGTAGAAGAGCTCAAGCAAGCAAACAATCAGCCGCAAATCACCATCAACAACGACAACAAGAGCATTAACGCAAATGTTAACACAAACACCAATACTAACATCAACACCAACAGTGCAAGCAATTCAACACCCAAAAACAAGTGGGTAGCTTTTTTCCTTTGCTTCTTTTTGGGATATTTTGGCGCGCATAAATTCTATGAAGGCAAAACCGGAATGGGCATACTGTACTTATTTACGTTTGGGTTATTAAGTATAGGCTGGATCATCGACATTTTCGTAATTCTCTGCAAACCCAATCCTTATTACGTATAAATCTCAGTTTTTATTTCAAAAAACTATAACTCTACAAAAA
Source organism: Eubacteriales bacterium (assembly GCA_045585895.1). Classification (GTDB taxonomy): domain Bacteria; phylum Bacillota; class Clostridia; order Oscillospirales; family CAG-272; genus SVTX01. Next base: position 15,037 of record JAZMZI010000017.1, on the reverse strand, counting down.
AAACGCAGTGCTTTTGCAAGCATTGCGTTTTTTGATTTGCGGAATATCCGAGAAAGCTCGATATCGTATCATTCCTCATCCTTATCGGATTCGGTCTTTTCATCGGATTCAGACTCGGACTCAGTCTCATCCTCGTCCTTATCTTTATTCTTGCGCTTTTTTTTCTTTTCGCCGTCGTCTTCTTCGCCGTCTTCGTCATCGTCCTTTACGCGGCGCTTTTTCTTCTTTTCGCCGTCATCGTCATAGTCGTCCTCGTCGTCGTAATCCTCGTCGTCCTCGTCAACGGGCTTGGGCTTAACGGTAACGAAGGTCTCTTCAATTCTGTGGTCGGCAACCGACTCTACCTTGATGGTAAGCTCGTCGGTCTCAAGATCGAGCTGTGCGCCGTCGTCGGGTATTTCACCGAGAAGTCCGAATATATATCCGCCGAAGGTATCGCAGTCCTCAGCCTCAAAGGTAACTCCAAGCTCTGTGGCAACCTTTTCAAGAGAAGCCGAGCCGAGAACCTTCCATTGATTCTCCTCTTCATTAATGCAAACGATCTCCTCAACGATAACGTCTTCCTTATCGCCCATATCGCCGACGAGAAGCTCAAGCAGGTCGTGGATAGTAATAACACCGCTGGTTCCGCCGTATTCGTCAACGACGATAGCAAAATAATTTCTCGTTTCCTTCATATTGGTAAAGAGAACGTCTGCTTTCATATTTTCGGGCACGAAATAGGGCTTTTCGCATGCCTTGGCAATCGCATCGTCAACGGTCTTGCAATCCGCTCTAAAGAACTTTCTGATATTAAGCACGCCGATGATATCGTCGGGACCATCTCCGCAGATAGGATAAAGTCCGTGTCTTGACGTAACGATCTTCTCTCTCCACTCGTCAAGAGAATCCTCACGGTAAAGCATATCAACGTCACGGCGGTGAGTGCAAACCTCGGATATAAGAATATCGTCAAACTCAAAGATATTCTGTATCATCTCGTTTTCCATGCTGTCGATAGCACCCGCCTCGCTGGAGGTGTCGAGCATAATTCTGATCTCTTCCTCGCTTGCCGCCTCTTCCTCCTCGTTGGGATTGATACCGAACATACGGAGAATAGCGTTAGTGGTACCTGTAAGTACCCACACAAGGGGAGCAAATATAACAGATACGAAACGGATAAATCCCGCGAGAGCTAAAGAAAGCTTCTCTGCGTTCTTTATTGCTATCTTCTTCGGAACAAGCTCTCCGCACACGATGCTGAAGAATGAAAGCACCAAAGTAATAACAACCACGAATATTTCCTCAGGCAAAACAACGCCGTTCTCGGCTATAAACCCAAGGCTGTTGACCCAATTCGTAAAATCCTCTGCGAATGCGTCTGCCGCAAACGCGGAGCCCAAGAATCCCGCTAAAGTGATCGCTACCTGAATAGTAGATAAAAATTTCGACGAGTCCTTCGTAAGTCTTTGAAGCTTTTTAGCCTTTCTTCTCGTCTTTTTGTCGCCTTCCTCGACGATCTTTTCAATTCTTGCCGAATTTATCGACAGGAACGCCGCCTCGGCGCTTGCAAATATGGCGTTTAACGCTATAAGAACAACCTGTAATAATATAGGCACTATGTAATTTTCCATTGTAATGACTCCCGTTATCCTTTTCTAATAATAAATTATGATGTTTTTCAATAAATTTCAAACGCAAAAAAGCATAGACCCGCCTGCTTCTCCTATCATTTCAGAGAAAAGCACTCAAGCTATGCCGCACGATTTATGAGATATAATGAAAAACACGTACAACAGTTACATTACACATACAAGTAGTGTCCGTACTATCGCCGTCATCCATTTGGGTATACCATCCTTTTTTAATTATTTTGTTCATAATACCATACCGCACCCATAAAGTCAAGGCAAAAGTCCCCTTGTTAACGATTTATTTACACTTTTAACACAAAAAATTATCCGTTCAAAAATTGTGCACAAATACGTAACTAAAAATTTGGTAAATTTATCCTTGAAATTTTGGCGACGCTCTTGACAAACTATTATTTAAATGGTAAAATACTAAAGAATAAGGGAGTAATCTGCGCGAAAGCGTGATAAAGTCAACAACACAGGCGGCAGTCGCCATGGCTTTATCCTAAATGATGAGACTTATCTGCCATGCGGATAGGTCTTTTTTGCACCTTGGCGCAAGACTTCCGCGAAAACAAAAATTTTGAAAAGGAGTTTTCGACACAAATGAAAGAGTATCTCAGAAATTCTGCCGAAGTTCTCAACGAGGTCGGCACTACCGCAGACGGTCTTACGTCCGCCGAAGCCGCAGACAGACTTGAGAAAAGCGGCAAAAACAAGCTGGCCGAGGGGAAGAAAGAATCCCTCATCGTTAAATTCTTCAAACAATTAGCAGAACCTATGACCATCATCCTTTTGGTGGCGGCGGCTATTTCCGCAGGTGTTGAGGTCTACAACGGATTGCAGCACGGCTTTGAGTTCCCCTCCGACGTAGTTATCATCCTCGCGGTCGTTCTTATCAACGCTATCCTCGGAGTTTTTCAGGAAAGCAAGGCGGAAAAGGCTATCGAGGCTTTGCAGGAAATGTCCAAGGCGCAGTCCAAGGTCATTCGTGACGGCAAGCAGATCAGCATCCCCAGCGAAGACTTAGTAGTCGGTGACATAATCGTTCTCGAGGCGGGCGACGCAGTTCCCGCAGACGCGAGAATCATCGAGTGCGCTTCTATGAAGATAGAGGAAGCGGCGCTGACGGGTGAATCGGTTCCCGTCGACAAGAAGGAAGAAGTCCTTAAAGTCGGCGACAACGGCGACGTTGCTCTCGGCGACCGCAAGAATATGGTATTTATGGGCTCCACCGTGGTTTACGGACGCGGCAAGGCTGTAGTAGTCGCTACGGGTATGGAGACCGAAATGGGTAAGATCGCAGACGCGCTTGCAAAAGCCGAAGAGGGCAAAACTCCCCTTCAGATCAAGCTTGCGGGACTTTCAAAGATACTCACCTATCTGGTTATCGGTATCTGCGTAATTATCTTCGGAGTTCAGCTTATCCGTGACGGTATCGGCTTTGAGCCTATCCTCAATTCCTTTATGATAGCCATCTCCCTTGCGGTTGCGGCTATCCCCGAGGGACTTGCTACCGTCGTTACGATAGTTCTTTCCATCGGCGTTACCAATATGTCCAAGCGTAACGCGATCATCCGTAAGCTTACCGCGGTCGAGACCCTCGGATGTACCCAGATCATCTGCTCCGACAAGACCGGTACTCTAACCCAGAACAAAATGACCGTCGTTGACCACTACGGCGACGACGAAAATCTTCTCGCAAACGCTATGTCTCTCTGCTCCGACGCAGAGTTCGACACCGAAGTGGGCACGGCAGTAGGCGAGCCTACCGAGTGCGCTCTCGTTAACTATGCCGAAAAACTCGGTCTCTCCAAGAACGTTCAGAAGAACTGTCTTGTAAGAGTTGGCGAGGTTCCCTTCGATTCGGGCAGAAAGATGATGTCCACCGTTCACAAGTCGGAGGACGGAAATCTGGTTCAGTTCACCAAGGGCGCGCCCGACGAGCTTCTTAAGCGTTGCACCAAGGCACTTATCGGCGGTGAGACCGTTGATATGACCGAGGAGATCAAGGATAACATCCTTAAAGCAAACAAGGCAATGGCAGACAAGGCTCTCCGCGTTCTCGCGGCTGCCAAGAAGGATCTTGACGCTCTTCCTGCGGCATACGACAGCGAGACCGTTGAATGTGACCTCTGCTTCGTAGGACTCGTAGGCATGATCGACCCCGTTCGTCCCGAGGTCAAGCCCGCTATCGACGAATGCCGCAGCGCAGGTATCCGCCCCATAATGATCACGGGAGACCATAAGGACACCGCAGTAGCGATCGCCAGTGAGCTTGGAATTATAACCGACGCATCTCAGGCAATTACCGGCGCCGAGCTTAACGAGATCTCCGACGAGGAGTTTGAGACCGCAGTTGAAAAATACAGCGTTTACGCCCGCGTTCAGCCCGAGCACAAAACGAGAATCGTCAACGCTTGGAGAAAGAAGGGTAAGGTCACCGCTATGACGGGCGACGGCGTTAACGACGCTCCCTCTATCAAGAATGCAGACATCGGCGTCGGTATGGGCATAACCGGTACCGACGTTACCAAGAACGTTGCCGATATGATCCTCGCGGACGACAACTTCGCAACTATCGTTGCGGCTGTCGGCGAAGGAAGAAGAATTTACGACAATATCCGCAAGGCTATTCAGTTCCTTCTCGCTTCCAACCTCTCCGAGGTCCTTACCATCTTCTTCGCAACGCTCTTCGGATTTACCATCTTCGCTCCCGTCCATCTGCTTTGGATCAACCTTATCACCGACTGCTTCCCCGCTCTGGCGCTTGGAATGGAAGCTCCCGAGGACAGCATTATGAAGCGCAAGCCCCGTAACTCTAAGGAAGGCATCTTCGCGGGCGGTCTCGGCTTTGCGGTGGCATATCAGGGCGTTCTTGTAACCTTGATAACTATGGCATCCTACCTCATCGGTAGAGTCTGGCTTGCAGACGCATACCACCACGAGGCTATCGAAGCGGGTCTCTACTCCGCAGAGGCGCTCGGAACCAGCATGGCGTTCCTCACTCTCTCACTCTGTGAGATCTGTCACGCGTTCAATATGAGAAGCCTTCACGGATCCATCTTCACTATGAAGAAGCAAAACTTCTGGCTTTGGGGCGCAGGTCTTCTCTCCCTCATCCTCACCACCGTAGTAATCGAGGTTCCCTTCCTCGCAAACGCATTTGAGCTTGCTCGCCTTGACCTTATGGAATACGGAATCGCGTTCGGTCTCGCAATTCTTATCATCCCCATCGTTGAGATCTTCAAGATCGTCCACAGAGCGGTTGACAAGAAAAACGACAAATAAATCAATTTCAAAAAACACCTATCGGCTCCCAACGATAGGTGTTTTTTAGATAGGTATTTTTATTTTTCCACCGCGAAATACGCCATACTGTTTGCGGGAACGGTTGCTTTTCCCTCTTTTATTGCGCCGTGACCTCCTACGGCAGCTATCGGCATTTCAAGATCAAAGCTCCTTTCCTCCCCCGTATTGTTGAAGAGGTGAATTATCTCGTATTCTCGGTTTTGAAGTCTCTTTTCGTATATTCCGCCAAGAGTATCGGAAAATCTGTTCTTTTCAATTCCCGCATCGGAAATCATCTTCTCGGCAAACGCCGCAAGACGCTTATCGCATGTCTCGTAATAGCTATAGCCCACCGAAAAGCCGAAAAGATAAACCTTACCCTTTCCGTACTCAAATTTCTGAACCGCAGAGCTTCCGTCCTGCCATCTTGCAACCGTTTCACCGCCGCCGTGACTGTAATGAGTTCTATACGGACGAATACGCACAAGCTCTCCGTCGATCTCGGCAAAATCCTCACAAACATAGCGTCTCTCTTCGATCCTTGCGGTAAAGATCGGCTTGCAATCGATATCGTAGGGTTGCATCCACGTGTTCATCTGCCTCATGCCGAAGCCCTCGTCGGCAATGACCGTACCGCCGTTTTTAACGAATTCTTCAAGATAAGGCACTACGGACGGGTCAAGCATAGTATAGTACGGGAAATAGAGCAGCTTGTATCTTTTCCATTCTTCGGGACGGGACGCGCCCACGTAATCAACGGCATAGTCCGAATTGCGGAGCAGCCTGTACATTCCCGCGTGAGCGTTTCTGTAATAGAATTGCGGATTTGAAAACTCGAAGGAAAAATCGGCGCCGCAAGCATCCTCAATTTCCGACATAAGCATAGAATCGAAATCAAAAACGATAGCAATATCGGCATCCTTGACCTCGGCGCCTGCAAGATACTTCATATTTTTCTTAATATCCGCGCCGAAGTCACTCACGGTGTAGGCTACCTCTCTGGGACTTCCGTCCATGCGGACAAGCCCTGCACTATCCTGCTCGTGACCGAGCCTTTCGGCTCTGTACTGCCAATAAACTATCCCCTTAGCTCCGCCCGCCAAGGACGCGTAGGTCTTGAATTCCATATCAAAAGGCGTATCGTATTTATACTTGAACATTCCAAGTCCCGGATATATCTCGTGAATGAAATAGTTTTTGTCAACCGAGCGCAGAAAATCGTGGAGCATCATAAAATCAAGACGCTGCTCATGTGTTTTCATCTCGGTGTCGCATGGGACGCTGGTTCCCCAGAAATCCACCGCCCGAGACACGGTGTAATCGTCGCAAACGTCGGATATCGAAAGCTGAAAGGCACTTGTAAAACCGACGTGCGCCATTATAGGACGCTCTTTATCGTATTTCCTGATTCCGTCGTAAACGAAGCGCAACCAATCGGCAAGCTCCTCTCCGCCCTTGTATTTTTTAAACTCGAAGGTATCCCAATAGCCGTGAGGAGTAGACGGGAGCGCGATATTCTCAAAGCTCTCCTCTGCCGCGCCGTAAAAGGCGTTGAGCTTCTCCACGGTTCCGAATTTTTTCTCCAGATATTTGCCAAAGCCCGCTCTGCAATGCTCGCAGAAGCAATCCTCAACGGGGCGGTTTCTTATCTCGTTCCAAGCGTTCCAGAGGATAAGATCTTTTCTGTCCGCGTACCTCTCGGCAACCTTTTCCACAAAGCGCTTTGCCGCCGCCTGAACATGCGGATTGGTAAAGCATGGACGCCAGCCGCCGTAGAACGCGCCGTGAGAGCCTCCGCGAAGCTGCTCTCCGCGAGGGCCTATTCGTGCGCCGTCATATTTATCGAACACGTATTGCGGCGCACACTCCAGCAAAAATTTGATAATGACTTTTTTGTTGTATTTTTCAGCAAGCTCCATAAGCCTGTCAACGTCCGAAAAATCGTATTCGCCCTCTCTTTTTTCGTTCCAACGCCAGTTTATTCGGATCTGAAAGGTATCGAGGTTAAGATCTCCCAAAGCCGCTATATCTCCCTCCCATTCCTCGGGCAGAGGCGTGGGAGAGCGGTAATATTGAGTTCCGTGAATTATTTCGTTAAAAAACATTTTAAACCCCCTTAAAAAAGTCTGCTGCTCTCTCAATTCCAAGCAAAATAATCTTATTGCTCTATTAAGAGCCGCGCTAATGCAATTATTCCCACATGCCGACGCCGGGCTTTGGCTTGGAATATCTGGTAGGCTTCACGCGAGCGAAGACCTCTTTCGCATTGTTGGCAAGATCTGCAAAGGTCAGATCTCTCTCTCGTATTATAGTAGGCTTGGGCTTAAGACCGCACTCGTAAATCCAGTCGCCCTCATAGCCTATCTCGTCAAGAGCGTCCATTATAGCGACCCAATCAAGGATTCCCTCACCCGGAAGCCAGTGGCGCTCGTTTATGTCATCACGGTCGGAAATATGCGTAGTAGCGATCTTATTGCCGATTTTGCGGATAAAATCAGCCTCGCTCTCGCGGAATATGTGGTTTGTGTCAAGGCAAACGCGAAGCCTGTCGTCGTATGCAAGCATTGCGAGTATCTCGTCGGAATCACGCCCAAGACAGGTGCGGGGCAACACTTCTATGCAGATGTCCGCGCCGTATTTTTGGGCAACGTCAGCAAGAAGCGGTAGCTTTTCACCCGCTCTCTGCACTCTTTCCTCTCTCTCCTCCTCCTTGAGAGGCTCACCTCCCGAATGAATGACTATGTGCTTTACGCCAAGTATCTCACAGCCTCGCTTGATAAGCTCGATCTGAAAAGGTACCGCACCGACAGTCGCGTATTTATGCGTAACGTCGTAAATGTGCTGAGGCGCAATAGGAAGATGTATGCTGGCGATGTCAATGCCGTATCTCTTTGCTACGTCTGCCATTTTGTTAAAATCAGCATCGGGATAATCCTCCGCGCTCATATCAAGTTCAAGGACTTCAAGACCGCCTGCGACGAAATCTTTTGCAAACTCGTCTGTCAATCTATCTTTTCCGTAAGCCGAAAAGCCAACTCTTCTCATATTCAATCCTCCAATAATTTTTAAAGCTGTAACCGTGCTTTATAAGATTATTATAATACTTCAATTATTGATTGTCAATATTTATATCGCGTGAATTCATAAAACCTACTCCCATCATTTTCACTTTAACGTTATTTTTAATTTATTTAAATCGTTGATTTTGTGCAACTTCCCCCAAAAAAGCAGAAATTATATAAAAATTATATAAAATGTGCAAATTGCACAGGCTGCGTATAAAATGGTATAATTATATATATTAACTGCAAGTTAATAACTGCATTTTGAGAAAGGTTTACTTATTATGGAAAACACCGCAAAAAACTCTACTGCAACATCACGCATTAAAACTTCCCGTCTTATTCTCGCCGATGTTATCATCCCACTCATTATATATGCCGTAGTCGGCATAATTTTAGGAATCATATCGGTTATAGTCGGATTGATTCCCGTAATCGGAATAATTATTGATGCTATCGCCCTCTTTATAGTATCTATTATCCTATTGATCGATTTCATCAAGCGCCTTATAACGTTTATTCACCATTTAAAGAACAACGTCACGGTCAAAGAACAGGGTCTTGAAGGAACAGACTCCAATGGAAAGCAATTCAAGCTTGCATACTCCGATATTACCAAAGTGGAGAAGTTTGAGACCGCAATTGATATCCACACGAACGTTCCCACAAACAAAGAAGGAACCGAATACAAGGTATACTCTATCGTTGTCATTGATAATGCTCAAGAGATCTACGACGCATACTGCGCACAGGCAGGCGTAACTCCCACCGAGCCTGAAGCCACAACAGAAGCTCCCGCAGAAACCGACGCTGAATAATCTAACATAACATAATACAAAGGCAGTACGGCTTACAAGCCGTACTGTTTTTTATTTCTTTTCTTATTGACTACGAAAATCAAGTGTGCTATAATTAGTACAGTAAATACAAGGAGGCGGCAAAATGATAAAGGAAATCTTCCTTGGAGACAGGCTTATCAGCTACGATCTTCAAAAGAAAAAGGTCAAAAACGTGAACATCCGTATAAAAAACGACCTTACGGTTCACGTTTCAGCGCCCGCTAGGGTGTCGCAAAAGCAGATAGAGGAGATTCTCTTAAAGAGGGCTGAATTTATACTCTCCGCTCTTCAAAAATATGAAAAACGTTTCGAAAAAGCACGTAAGCACTCAAATTCCGAAGCAGACACAGTCGTTCTGTTCGCGGAATCCCTTCCCGTAACGGTGACAGAGGGCAAAAGAAACAAAGCCGAAATAAACAAGGACGGTGTTTTCGTTACCCTAAAGGACACGAATGATAGTGCCGCGCGCAAAAAAGCGATCGACTCCGCTCTTGACGCGATCCTACGCGAAACGGTTGATGAGCTATGCCGCCGCGTTTCCCCCCAATTTGAAAAGTATATCCCCTGCTTTCCAAAAATCAAATACAAGCGAATGAAGAGTCGTTGGGGCAGCTGCAATTACAAAAAATATATCCTCACCTTTAATTACCACCTCGTCCGTGCGCCGCTGGATTGCGTTGAATACGTTGTATATCACGAATTCACCCACTTCATTCACCCAAACCACTCTAAAGCGTTTTATTTTGAGCTTTCGCGCTACGTTCCCGACTACACGGAGAAGAAAAAAAGACTTGGCGAAGTTATTATAAACTGAATGGAGGCACCCTATGGCAAAAAGCACAATGCAGAAAAGCAAGATACTTTATCTTGCAAAGATATTCAGCGAAAACACCGACGAGGAACACGGCTTGACCGTAAACGAGCTTATCGACGCGCTGGACGCTATCGGTATCTCCGCCGAGCGAAAATCAATTTATGACGATATAGAAACTCTTCGCGCCTTCGGCATGGAGATCGAAATGCGAAAGGACAAAAATTTCCGCTATCATCTTATCTCACGTTCTTTTGAGCTTCCCGAGCTTAAGCTGCTGGTGGATTCGGTGCAATCCTCAAAATTTATTACTCACAAAAAGAGCATGGAGCTTATACGCAAGCTTGAAGGCTTCACCAGCCGTTATCAGGCGCAAAAGCTTTCCCGTCAGGTCTACGTCTCAAACCGCGTAAAGACCATGAACGAGAGCATATACTACAACGTAGACTTCATTCATGAGGCGATAAGCACCAATTCGAAGATAAGCTACAAGTATTTTGATTGGAACGCAGACAAGGAAAAGGAACTTCGTCACGGAGGCAAGTCATACTCGGTCAGCCCCTTTGCACTTACCGCCGACGACGAAAACTATTATCTTATAGCCTACGACTCCGAAAGCGACAAGATAAAGCACTATCGCGTGGACAAGATGTTGAACATCAAGATCTTGGACGAGAAACGTGACGGCACACAAAAATTTGAGAACTTTGATCTCGCAATATATGCCAAACGCACCTTCTCGATGTATCACGGAGACGAGACTCTCGTGACTCTGCGTTGCAAAAACGAGATGTCGGGTGTTATAATCGACCGTTTCGGCAGAGACGAGACCTTTTTCAAGCGCGACGACGGGCATTTTGACGTTAACGTTAAGGTTGCGGTCAGCCACGTTTTTCTATCATGGCTTATGATGTTCGTAGGTGATATAGAGGTTATTGCTCCTACTTCCGTAAGAGACGAAATGGCATCTCTTGCCCAAAAAGCTCTCGAAAAATACAAGTAAATCAATTGTCCTCCTTATGGTACACTTGATCTGTTATAATTATTACGGAAACAGAGAAAAGTCACCGCAAGGAGGAAATTTTTATGGAAAACGTATTCATCACGATCACAGGTCACGGAAGCTATCTCGGTCTTAAGCCCTACAAGGTAGGCAGAGTCGTAAAGCTCGTCAAGGAACACGACAACGAGCACGACGAGGACGCCATCAGAGTTGAGCTTCCCTTCATAGACACCATAGGCTACGTTGCCAACAGCACTAACACCGTCTACAAGGGTACTCACAGCGCAGGCAGACTTTACGACAAGATGGGCGAGGAGATCTTTGCACAGATAATGTTCGTCACTCACTCAAGCGCCATAGCCCTCATTCTCCCTCCCGACGGTGAGGATAGCGAGGACTGTGAAAGCTTCGAGGTCGATTCGGAGCCGCGCCATATAAAAAGCGGAACCAAGGGAGAAAAAACAGAAAAGAAAAACAAAATAGGTTTTTATTGACAACATAAACAAAAAATCCGCCAAAGGCGGATTTTCTGATTTTTAAATTTATTCAGATATTTTGATAATTATATCGCCCGTATTAGTATTTATCTCACACATACCACCGTTCATAGTTTTGGGAACTTCCTCTTTTCCCGTATCGGTGTGAACGAAAAATATCTTTTCCGAAAGCAGCGTGCCCTTAACGTCGCCCGTCGAGGTTCTGACCACAACGTTTTCGGCGTCGCTATTTTCAAATCTCACATCGCCCGTATCTCTCAGGACCGTGATGTTTTTAGCGGCTATGACGTTTTTCAAGCTTATATCTCCCGTCGTTCCGTTTGACGAAAAGTTTTCGCAGGACACTCCGTCAAGATCGGTCTTTCCCGTACTAACGGCAGTTTTCATTTCTCCGGCACAAGTAATGCTCGATGCGGTTATTTTTCCCGTAGTTACAGTAAGATCTATCTCCTCTGCCGATATTTTTTCAAGACAGATGTCACCTGTGCTAGTCTTTATTTTTACAAGCCCCGCAACAGATGCAAGGCACTTAACATCACCGCTACTGACCTCAATATCAATGCTCTCGAATTTGAAATTCTCGGGAATATCAACGTCACCCGTGCTTGCCTCGACGCAAAGTGAGCCGTATTCACCCTCGGGAAGATATACGGTTATTTTAGGAGCGGTAAATGACATGATCACTATTCTATCATACCATTTTCTCGTATCTATATGCTCAATGATAAGATTTCCGTCCTTTACATTTACCGAATGCTTCTCCTTTTCCTCTTCATAGCAGACTACTCTGCAAGATCCATCGTCCGAAGGAAGAAAAATTATGTCAGCGGTATTAGTATTGATAGAAATACTATCAAAATTTTCAATTATTTCGTGTGTATTAGTCTCATATTTCATAGTATCAAGTCTACTCCAATCCCAATTATTTGCAGTCATAACCGCAACAATTATAATAAGCCCAACGGCTACAAGAGAAGCCGCCACGATAAGCAATATTTTAGTTGTTTTTCTCATGCCTCTGCCCTCCTTCTCTTTATCAAGCCTGCAACGGGCAATTTAGAAAGCCACAATACCCATTTTGTTGTCTGTTTGCAACCGAAAAACATAAATATTGAAAGTCCTGCGCAAGCCACCGACGCCCCCAGCAAAAATATTCCAGAAAGGGCGTTGCCGAAGATCATTAAGAGAATGCTGCCAACTATACCGCCAACGGCAGAACCGACCAATGCTCCGAATACCGCCCATAACGATATTATAACGCTCCAAACCACGGCGTAGAGCGAAAGCACCACCGCAAACGCAGCTATCAGAAGAGCCAACCATATGGGCGAGCCTAACGCCAGAAGCACTATCTCCCAGGCTTTCATTTTTCTGCCGCTTTTGATTTTTTTCTTTTCGGTTTTATTCTGAGAAAGCTCGTCTCTTATCTGCGCCGCGATCTCATCCACGTATCCTACCGCTAAAACGGCATCCTCCTCGGGGAGCCCCTCTTCTTTTCTGTCATCTATCATCTCGGCGTAAAAGTCAACTCTCTCCGAGACCTCGTCTCGGGGCAAGCCTTTCAACCTTTCGCAAAGCTTATCCAGAAATTCCTGTTTAGTCATTTTCGCCATCCTCCTTCGTTACAAACCTATAAATTGCCATTACCTCACGCCACTCGTCCTTGAAATTCTCAATGCGCCCAAGACCCGCCTTTGTGATCTTATAATATTTTCGAAGCCTGCCGCCGTGCTCTGCGGTACGCACTGTCAGCATTTCCGAGGTCTCTAAACGCTTCAATATGGTATAGAGCGTAGATTCCGACATCTCTATGTATGGCTTCATATCCTTGATTATCTTATATCCATACGATTCCTCGTTTTTTATGGCAGACAGCACGCAAACATCAAGCAGACCGCGTTTCAACTGAATATCCATTGCTTTCTCCTCTCTTATATAATACTTTGTGTTACATAATATATCATATCACGAAGTATTGATTTTGTCAATAGGTTCTTAAAAATTTATTTATCACCGGTGTTTTTCAAATTTTGATTTATAGAATAGCCTTCTCCAGCGGAGAAGGCTTATAAACATCAATTTATCAACAAAAAAAGGTGAGAGATCTCTCACCTTTGATTTCATTCTTCTATCGTTTCAAGATAATATGTCACGGGGCGGAAGCCGTCATTACAGCTCACCATCGCAGAATATGGATTCTTCATCCATCCGTCGAAAAAGTTTCCGCCGCCCTCCGCAAGGGTCTTGACAAACTCGTACATACACCCCCACGCTACCGAGCACATCCCGTCGGGTCTTTTTGCGTCAACCGACACGAAAACGTCACCCACCGTCATCTCACACGGATCTTCAAGAGGGTTTTCATATTTTCCCATCAGCGCCTTATGCTCCGCGCGGCACATTACCGTGATCCTGACTCTTTTCAGCTCCATATCAAGCCTCTCCCCTCTCTAATTCTTTAGCTACGTCCTCCATCCCCATAAGCTTTACGAGATCGCCGTAGCTTTTGTCGTACTGAGCCTTGGAGATCGCTCCCCTTTCAAGAAAAGCGTCAAGGGTCTTTTTCTGTTCTATAAAAAGTCTTTTCTTCTTCTCGTCCATAACCGACAGCCTCAAAATCACTTTATAAATCTTTCAAACTCGCGCAAAATAATGGCAATATCCTCGTCTGCGTAATAGAAATGCCCCGATCCCGCAAGCTCGTGCACCTCTATATTGGGGTTCTTCCGCAAAAGCTTTGCCGAACGGTTTGACACCATTTCATCCCTTCTCGACTGACAGGCAACACAGGGAGTTTTAAAGTTTTTAAGATTCCATCTCGTCACTCTCATTTTTTCAAAGAGTTCAAGAAAACGTGGGATCCAGCCAACGTAAAGAAAGATATTTTTCGAATGTATTATTCCGCAACAGTGTCTCGCGGCGACCGCCTCGGCATCGTCGTCTCGCACCTTGCCCAAATAGACCTTCATTACGGTCTTTGCCATTCGCGGTCTTATCCAAAGACGGAGCGGTGACTGCAAGAAAAAGGTTTTAACTATTTTTTCGTTAACTATAGCCTGCTCCACAGTCAGCAAAGTACCCATTGAGTGCGCCGCTACGAATATCTCGTCGTGATCTTCCGCAAGCTCCTCTACCGCAAGCTTTACTTTTGCCCTCCATTTTTTCATGGATGCGCGCGAAAAATCCTCGGGGCCCCTTCCGTGACCGTCAAGCAACAGATTCCAAACCGTTACGTCCTCGGGGAGCATCGGTATAAGCATATCGAAGTGGTCGGGCGTTCCGATAATTCCGTGTACGAAAAGATAGGCTCTTTTTGCGCCCCGCACCACTTTTTTATATTCTTCGTGAGCCATAAATCAAACTCCTTATATAGGTTATATTTTAGTATAACATATACTTCCAAGTTTTGCAATAGCGCGCAAAAACATTTTGCTGAGAGCGTAAAATTTTATCTTTTTCGGGAATAATAATACTGTTATTAAAAAAAACAAAGGATATAAAACTATGGCAAAGATAATTATTATCGGCGGTGGAGTCTCGGGACTCTCGGCGGGAATATACGCGCGCCTTTCAAACCACAGCGTAACCGTCTGCGAAAGACAGGCGGTGGCGGGAGGAAACCTCACCTCGTGGCGGCGCGGAGATTACGAGATAGACAACTGCATCCATTGGCTTACGGGCACCAATCCAAGCACCGACACCTATAAAATGTGGGAGGAGCTTGGGGCGCTGGGCGACGGAGTGACGGTCTATCAGCCCGAAACGCTCTACACCTGCCGTCTTGGCGGTCTGGAGCTGTCTCTTAACAAGGATATCGAGGTATGGAAGCGCGATATGCTTAAAATATCCCCGTCGGACAAACGAGAGATAAACTCCCTCGTCAGAGCGGTGAAGCTTATGCAAAGGCTCTGCGGCATAGGC